>JALUKQ010000031.1 GCA_027056485.1 Campylobacteraceae bacterium
TTATAATATCCACCAATATCTTGAGCTTTACCCTCAACAGAAAGTAACTCTTCAATAATAGTAGCTTCATTATCTTTAAGAGCTTGTGCAACAGGTGCGAACTTCTCTGCTAGTTCAGCATTTTTTCCGTTTGCTAAAGCATCAGCCCAGTATTGAGCTACATAGAAGTGAGAGGCTTTGTTGTCAGGCTCTCCTGCTTTTCTGCTTGGTGCTTTGTTGTTGTCAAGATAACCATCGTTTGCAACATCTAACGCTTCTGTTAAGGCTTGAAGTTTCTCATCTGAGTGTTTTCTTCCGATAAATCTAAGTGACTCAGCTAGTGCCAAGAACTCACCTAAACTATCCCATCTTAAGTGACCCTCTGCTAAGAATTGGTCAACGTGTTTTGGAGCAGACCCACCAGCACCAGTTTCGTAAAGACCACCACCTGCAAGTAATGGAACGATAGAGAGCATTTTAGCCGATGTTCCAAGCTCTAAGATTGGGTACATGTCTGTTAGGTAATCTCTAAGTACGTTACCTGTTACGGCGATAGTGTTTTTACCCTCTCTTACTCTTGCATTGGTAAATCTGGTTGCTGCTGCTACGTCCATGATTTGAATATCTAAACCATCAGTGTCGTGGTCAGCTAAGTAAGTGTTTACTTTTTTAATCATCTCTGCATCGTGAGCTCTGTTGCTATCTAGCCAGAAGATTGTAGGAACTTTTTCAATACTTGCTCTCTCAACTGCTAGTCTTACCCAGTCTTTGATAGGAATATCTTTAGCTCTACTCATTCTCCAAATATCACCAGCTTCAACATCAAAACTCATTAACTCTGTTCCATCTTCTGCTGTTACAGTCACTTTCCCAGCTTCTGCCATCTCAAAAGTGGTTGGGTGAGAACCATACTCTTCTGCTTTTTGAGCCATAAGACCCACATTTGCTACAGAACCCATAGTAGATACATCGTATTGACCATTAGCCACACAATCTTTTACCATCTCTTCATAGAAAAGACCATAAGAAGCATCAGGAATAACAGCAACACACTCTTTAGCGTCGCCATTTCTGTTCCACTGTTTACCACCTTCACGAACCACAACAGGCATAGAAGCATCAATAATTACATCGTTAGACGCGTTGAAGTTTGTTTGACCTTTGTCTGAGTCTACCATTGCAATCTCAGGAGCATCAGAATCAACCACAGCTTTAAACGCAGCTAAAATCTCAGCCTCTTGTGCATGACCAGCAATTTTTAGTTCAATATCAGAGATACCAAGTCTAGCATTTACTTTTAGTTCTGCAAAGGTATCAGCATATTTTTCAAATACAGGAGCAAAGAATACTTCAAGAGCATGACCAAACATAATTGGGTCAGATACTTTCATCATGGTTGCTTTTAGGTGAAGTGACCATAAAACATCATTTGCTTTTGCATCTTCGATTGTTTTTGCGATAAATGTTTTAAGTTTAGCCACAGACATAAACGTACCATCTAAAACTTCGCCATCAAGTGCATCAATTGTTTTTAATTCTGTACCATTAAGTGCAATTGTTACTTTTTGAGCGTTGTCAATAACCACAGATTGTTCATTTGAGTAGAAATCTCCATCACCATTCATGTGAGCAACATAAGCTTTTGAGTTTTCAGCAAAAGGTCTTAGTCTATGTGGATTATTTTGAGCAAATCTTTTTACAGCTACAGCTGCACGTCTGTCAGAGTTTCCTTCTCTAAGTACTGGGTTAACAGCAGAACCAAGACAACTGCTGTATTTAGCTTGAAGTGCTTTTTCTTCGTCATTTGCAGGGTTTTCAGGATAGTCAGGAATATCAAAACCTTGACCTTGAAGCTCTGCAATACACTCTTTAAGCTGACCAACAGAAGCTGAAATATTTGGAAGTTTAATAATGTTTCCATCAGGTTGAAGAACAACTTCTCCTAGTTTAGAAAGTTCATCTTCTGCTAAACCCATTGCTGAAAGAACTCTTCCTGCCAATGAAATGTCAGAAGTTACAACAGAAACACCTGCTGCCTGTGTGAACGCATTTACGATTGGTAACAATGAGTACGTAGCTAACGCTGGAGCCTCATCAATTTTTGACCATATAATTTTTGGTAATGACATATATCATCCTTATGTGTAGTTTAATAGCATGAGTTTAGCAATATTTTTTAAATAGGAGAATTAAAGTCGGGTTTGAGAAAAATTATCTCTATTGGTTGTTTCTTTCTTACACAAAGAGGTAGATTATGGTTAAAAAAGTGTTACCTATATATAGAGAAAAATAGAAAGGTATTTGACTCATTTATATAGATGTTACTTTTTATACTATCTTTATTAATAGTATGAAATTGTTATTTTCTTATTGTAGTTATTCCTGGATTTTCAGGGGTTCCTACATAGTCACTTGGTGTAGAGAAGCTAAACTTTACAAAACCATAAACGGCACTTAGAACAAGTAAGCCTATAATAATGTTTCTTACCAATCTTCTCTTTTCTGGAGTCTCTTTTCCATCATAATCATCTATCTGACCTAATGAAGGTTCACCTTCTAGTTTCATAATATAATCCTTTATTATTAAATTTATAAGTTTATACTATACTAAATATAAAAATAAACTTATTGATATGATTTCATTATAACGAAATAAAGTAGTAAGGTTGTGTTTTGAAAGTTTGTAAAAGAGGGAAAAGGTTACCAAGTTAGGTAACCTTTTTTAATTTATAGAGAAGAACTAGTCTGAAGTCTCTCCTGCAGCACCTTGTTCTATCATTCCAACCATTGCTTTTTTTACATCGTTTGCATATTTAAGCAATTCGTCTGGAAGTGTGTGACCACCATGAATCATCAAGTCTAAATCCATAGTATATAGCCAAATATCACCATTTTCATCTTCTACGATTCCAACTCTACAAGGCATAAAACCTACAAATTCACCTGAGAATTTCAAGAAAATGTCAGCAATTGAAGGAGAACAGTATGAACGAATGTGTGTATATTTCCCACCATCTTTCATAAACTTTCCATCTCTTGGCATAGTCTTCTCATCAACTTTAGCAAGACCATAACCTTCAGCTACTTCATCCATAACTTCAATAGCATTTTGAATAGCTTCTTCTTTAGAAGTACCCTCTTCAATAAGCAATTTTCTCTTAATAACCATACCTTTTGCAGGGTCACCAGTTGTTAATACTTTGTCTGCCATATTCATGTATAGACCTAAAGCTTGAGAATCCATTTTAGTTAAGCTTGAACCATATTTAACACCCATTAGAATAGCAGCAACAACTACTATAAAACCTACTAAAGTAAAAATACCTTTGATAAAACTCATTTTATTCCTTTTTTCCATAATGGAAGAATTCGTAATTAAAATAGTTTTTACACTATTCAATAATCTATTATAATAAATTATTATTAAATAAAGGTTATCTATAGAATCTATTTTAATTAGAGTTATCTATAAGTATACTATGGAAACTCTTTTTATAGACTCATTATTGTTTATCTATTAATTTAAGTTTTCTAAACTATACTTAATTTTAGAATTAATAAATATAGAAGGAATAAGATATGAAGAAGATAAGAGGCATTATTTTAAGTAGTTTAATATTATTACTATTGACTGCATGTGCAGGTAGAAAAGAGTCAAAATTATCTATTCCCACATCTTATAACTTTAAAATGGAATATTTAAATGTGATTAATAGAGCAAGAAATAACAATCAAACATGTGGAAGTAAAGGCTATTTTAAAGCTACTAAACCATTGAACTGGAGTGATAAACTTTATAATGCTGCCTATGAACATAGTTATGATATGGCGACAAGTAATACATTTTCTCATAAAGGTTCAGGTCAAATATCGGATAAAACAGGTTACGTAAAAAACTCTGCTAGTTCGGGAAGGGAGAGAATAGAAGCATATGGATATAGTTGGAGAATTTATGCTGAGAATATTGGAGCTGGTACCAATATAGGTACAGCAGAAGAGATTGTTCGTAAGTTATTAAAAAGTGATGGTCACTGTGCCAATATTATGAACCCTTCTCTTAAAGAAGTAGGTATGGCAATGGTTAAGAACTCTAATTCAAAATACATACACTATTGGACACAAGATTTTGGAACCCATTTAGATAAGTAACAAGCCCATATTTATTGGGTTGCTACCAACTTCTCCTCTTCATAAACACCAAGTTTTTTAGCATCTGTCAAAATAGATCGGCTAACTTTCATTTTAGATTCAATAATCACATCAGATAATTTAGATTTGATGGCAAGTTGAAGAGGGTGTCTTCCTGGGTATTTTTGAGCTAAACAAAATAGTTCCTCTATCATCTTCTCATCGGGAAGTAAACTCATCGCCAAAATAACAGGTTCGGCAATAGGTTCTGGTGTGTGTTTTTGCTCTTTTATGGTTTTGACTTTCTCTTTTTTTGCATCTTTTAGTGACTCTATTTTTAGAATGTTCATACGGGTAAAATCACCATCTTTAGTGATTTTAACTTTAAAGGCAATAGGCTTATTCAAGTCAAAATCTTCATCTAACTCTTGCAGTCTATTTTCAAATAGCATCAACTCAATGTTTCCATGTAAGTCCATAATATTTGCGATTCCAAATTTATTTCCTTTTTTAGAAATACGGGTGTTTATCTCTTCTATTTTACCAATAAAGAGTGCTTGTGAACCATCAGCTAGGTCATCAATTTCTGAACTTAGTGTATAGTTTATCTCATCGAGTTGCTCACGATATTTGTCTAGTGGATGACCTGAAACATAGAACCCTAGAGACTCTTTTTCTATAGCTAAAATATCCAGTAGTTCATACTCTGGCATATCTTTGATGTCTACGGTTACAGAGGTCATCTCTTCTCCATCACCAAAGAGTGAACCTACAGCTTGTTTCTTAGCCATCATTGCTTTCCCTGCTGCTTCTGTTATAGCTTCTACTTGGCTGATTAAGGCACAACGTGAGTGACCAAACTCATCAAATGCTCCAGCTTTTGCTAAAGATTCTATGACCCTTTTGTTTACTTTAGAGGCATCTATACGTGAGACAAAATCATTCATATCTTTAAACTCACCACCCTCATTTCGTGTAGCGATAATAGAGTTAATAGCTACATCACCAGCACCTTTTAAAGCTCCCATTCCAAAGAAGACAATTTTCTCTCCATCTATCTCATCAGCTTGAAAAACCAAGTCAGAACGGTTGATGTGTGGTGGACGTAATGTAATATTTAAATTTTTTAATTCATCTACATATTTGATAACTTTGTCTGTATTATTTTTCTCCAAAGTCAAAATAGCAGCCATAAACTCCGTAGGGTAGTAGTGTTTTAAAAACGAGGTATAAAAAGTAACCATCGCATAGGCAGCTGAGTGAGATTTGTTAAACCCGTACCCTGCAAATTTAACAATCAGGTCAAAGAGTTCACGGGCAGTTTCCATGTTGTGACCTTTTTTACCAGCACCTATGGCAAACTCCTCTTTGAGTTTGTCCATCTCCTCTTTAATCTTTTTACCCATAGCACGACGTACTAAGTCGGCACCACCAAGGCTAAATCCACCAATGGTTTGAACAATTTGCATAACTTGCTCTTGATAAACGATAACCCCATAAGTAGGCTTTAAAATAGGTTCAAGTTCTGCAAACATATAGGTGATTTCAGCTCGTCCATGTTTACGCTCCACAAAGTCGTCGAGCATACCAGACTCCATAGGTCCAGGTCGGTAGAGAGCGAGCATCGCAATAATATCTTCAAAGCCACTTGGCTTTAGCTTTTTGGCAAGGTCTTGCATTCCTGCTGATTCTATCTGGAAGAGTCCGAGTGTGTCACCTGAGGAGATATAGTCATAAACGGCAGGGTCGTTAATGTCCTCTTCAATAAAGTTAATACGTTTTCCATGACGCTTTTCTACCAGTTGCAGTGCTTCTTCTATCACCGTTAGGGTCTTTAGACCCAAGAAGTCAAACTTAATAAGGTCAACATCTTCAACATATTTACCGTTGTATTGGGTCGCTAGGGTATCTTGTCCACTTGGTTTAAAAAGAGGTGTTTTTTTCCATAGTGGCTCATTGGAGATAACAACACCAGCAGCATGCGTTCCTGCATTTCGGTTTAGACCCTCAAGTGCTAAAGCGTAGTCCCAAGTTCTTTTAGCTAGAGGATTTGTGGCACAAAGTTCAGCTATTTTAGGCTCTTTGGTATAAGAGTCAGTAAGGTTAATTCCCAATTCATCAGGAATAAGTTTTGCCATCGCATCGGCTTGGGAGTAGGGCATGTCAAGAACACGAGCTACATCACGAATGACCCCTTTTGCTTGAAGCTTCCCAAAAGTAATAATCTGTGCGACGTTCACACGACCATATTTGTTAATAACATAGTCCAAAATCTCTTGGCGACGTGCTTGACAGAAGTCCATGTCAATATCTGGCATAGATACACGCTCTGGGTTTAAGAAACGCTCAAAAAGTAGACCATAAGGCATGGGGTCGATGTCGGTGATTTCTAAAGAGAAAGCAACCAATGACCCAGCAGCAGAACCACGCCCTGGTCCTACAGGAATCTTCATCTGCTTTGCAGCATCGACAAACTCCCAAACAATAAGCATGTACCCTGGGAATTTCATGGAGTTAATAATGTCCATTTCCACTTGTAATCGGTCATGATACTCTTGATGCTTATTTTCAGGGACTATTTTCAGGCGTTTTTCAAGCCCTTTTTTTGAGAGGTGATTAAATAAGATAATATCATTTTCAAGTGAATACTCATCATCAGTTGGAAGTTCTAGACCTTCTTCCTTTGCGACTTGCTGTGTAAATTTAAAGTTTGGTGGGGTGGGGTCTCCTAGTTTTATCTCTAAGTTACATTTATCGGCTATCTCTTGGGTATTGCTAATGGCTTCTGGAATATCGGCAAAAAGTTCAGCCATCTGCTCTGGTGACTTGACATAAAACTCATGTACCGAGTGACGCATACGGTTGGGGTCATCGTAGAGTTTGTTCATCGCGATACACATAAATGCCTCGTGTGCATCGGCATCTTTTTGTAAAGTATAGTGGGTGTCGTTTGTAGCAATGATTTTAATACCAGTTTCTTGGCTAATCTGAATAATCTGCTTGTCTATGTTGTACTGATGGTCAATTCCATGACGCATAATTTCCATGTAGAAGTCATCCCCAAAAACCTCTTTGTAACGCAAGGCTACTTTTTTTGCTTCATCGTAACCCAATGCTCCATTTTTAACATTTCTGTCACTAAGGTTTAAGTGCCAGTTAATTTCACCTTGCAGACAAGCAGAAGAACAGATGAGACCTTCTGAGTTTTCTTTTAACATCTCCCAGTTGATTCTTGGATAGTAGTAAAATCCATGCATAAAAGCTTGTGAACTAAGATACATGAGGTTTTTGTATCCCACATCATTTTTGGCATAAAGGCAGAGGTGAAAACGTTTACGAGTAGATTTATCACCTATATCAGCTTCATTATGAATGTAAGCTTCCATTCCAATAATGGGTTTAATACCATTTTTTTTCATCTCATTATAAAAGGTGATCGTTCCAAACATATTTCCATGATCAGTCATGGCAACAGAGTCCATACCCATCTCTTTTATTTTCTTTGCAAGAACAGGTATTTTGTTTGCCCCATCGAGCATAGAGTATTCAGTATGGAGGTGTAAGTGAGTAAATTTAGGTATATTATTATCAGGTTCTTGGGACATTGTTTGCCTTAAAATATATGATTTTTTATTTAATATAGCATCTTTTTTGTGAAGAGATGATAAAAGAAATAATATTTATTTATATGATAAATCTATTGGAAATGTTCTAATATAGTATAAAAATAGTCAACTTACATTTTTTTTTATATTTTTACTATATTTTCATATTATATTATAGTATTATAATAATAGGAATAGTTCAACAAGGGAGAGCATAGTCATGGATTGGAGTAAGTTTAATAATCTTTCAATTTTAATTATTGATGATGACCAGTTTACAAGAGAATTGATTGAGACAATATTGAAAAAAATACCCAATATTACTATTTATCAAGCAACTGATGGAGTGGAAGCTTTAAGTATTATAAATGAAGTCTCTTTAGATATGGTTTTTCTTGATTTATATATGCCAAATATGGATGGTAAAGCATTTATGGATAGTTTAAGAGAGAGTGGTAATAGTGAATCATTCCCTATAGTTCTTATAACCACGGATAGGTTAACCCGAAGTGAACTCTCTGAAATAGGTGCAAATCACTATTTAACTAAACCTTTTGATTTTAATAGCTTCTTAAAAAAAACTTACTCATTTTTAGAAAATTTTAAATAGATGAGACATAGTGTAATAAGTACAGATTCAATAGAATCATTTATAAAAGAGATTGATGCGAGTATAAAAAATAGCTTTAAGCCAACACTTGCATTTATCTATATTTCTATTGAATATGATATAGAACAGCTTGTTGATGAATTATCTAAATATAAATTTATAATTGTAGGCTCTAGTACAGCAGGAGAAATTTATGGAGATAGTAAAGTTGGAGTTGAGACAAAAGAGCAAACACTAAGTTGTATGTTAATAGATATGGATGCTTCTGCATTTTCTATAAAACTTAAAAGAAACAGAGATAATAAGTTTTTTAATTTAGGAAAAAAGATTGGAAAATGGGTAAATAAGAGCTTTAATAATGCGTCACTATTGACAATAACTGCTGGGTTAGATTTTGATAATGAGAGTTATGTCAATGGTATTCAAGAGAAACATAAAGATATTTTTGGTGGTTTAGCAGCTGATGATAGAGAGTTTAAAGGTACTTATGTTTTTTCTCAAAATAAGATAGTAAAAGATGGTGTGTTGGCTTTGGCTATAGATAAAGATAAGATAGATATCTGTTTATCACAAGGATTTGGTTGGTCAGGTATAGGTGTTCAACGTGTTGTTACCAAATCAGTTAAAAATACTGTTTATACGATTGATGATAAACCAGCTATTGAATTTTATACTGAATATTTGAATATAACATCAGATGATATGCCTTGTATGGGAATAGATTTTCCAATGGAGGTGATATCCCACAATGGAGAGATTGTTACTAGAGCTGTAATTGATATTAACAAAGATGGCTCTTTAGTTTGTGCAGGACATGTTAAAGAGGGTTCCAGGGTTAAAATATCTATTCCTATTGGGCTTAAGGTAATTGATAATGTGGTGGAGAGTATTAAGAGAACATCCCATAATAAACATATTAATAATCCAGATTTAACTTTACTTTTTCCCTGTACAGCACATAAAGAACTTCTTGGAACTTTAGGAATTAATGAGATAGAAGCTGTGTTTAATGCAATTAAAAGAACACCTCTTATAGGTTTTTATACTTATGGTGAGTTCTCTTCATTTTATACCTCTTCTGCTTTTCATAATGAAACTTTTGTAACCATACAGATGAGAGAGAAGTGATGAAAAAATATGAATTAAAAGAGAAAATTAAAAAATTAGAAAAATATATAGAGTTACTAGAGGAGAAAAACTGTAAACTTCAACAGGATAAGTTGACACTATACCATTTACTTCATAGTGTTAATAAAGAGCTTGATGAGGCTTTGGTAGATAAACAGACTTTTATTGCAATGATGAGTCATGAGTTACGAACTCCTTTAAATCCTATTTTAGGTAACTGTGCCATGCTTTTAAAAACTGATTTAACAGAGCAACAGAAAAAATATTTAGGACAACTAAATGAAAGTGCAGAGTTCTTAAAAGCATTGATATCTGATTTATTGGATGTCTCAAAATTAAAAAAAAGAAAAGTAAAACTAAATATACAAGAGTTAAATTTAGATAAGCTTCTTCTCTACTGTGCTGAATTGGTAGAGTCTAAAATAGCTAAAGATGTTGAGTTTGTAGTAGATATTCCAAATCTTCCATATTATGTGTTAGCTGATAAAAAGCATCTGCAGCAGATATTTGGGAATATTTTAACTAATGCTGCAAAATTTACAAAAAAAGGAAAAATTATTTTCTCTCTTTCTAAGATTAAAGAGATAGATAATAAATTAAAAATTATTGTAGATATAGAAGATACTGGACCTGGAATCCCTAAGGATATAAAGGAGACAGTTTTTGAGCCATTTTCTTCTACAGATTTAGAACAAGGTACAGGTCTTGGTCTTTATATCTCACATGAGTTAGCAACACTTATGGATGGTAATATAACTGTCCAGTCAGAAGAGGGAAAAGGGAGTAAGTTTAGCGTTACATTTTATTGTGAAAAGTCTGTAGATAAATCTAAAGATTTAATAGTTGATAAGTTAACCATTGAAGATAAGAGAGATTACTCTCATTTAAAAGTTTTAATTGTTGAAGATATTGATTTAAATAGAGCATTTCAAACAGAGTTGTTTAAAGTCTTTTTTTCTGTTACTGTAGATGTAGCAGAAAATGGTAGAATAGCTGTTGAAAAAGTTAGAGATAATAGTTATGATATTGTTTTCATGGATATTAGAATGCCTGTTCTGAATGGTATAGAAGCTGCTAAAGAGATTCGTACTTTTGATAAAGATGTTCATATTGTATGTATGTCAGCTAATGTCTATAGGGAAGATATGGATGCAGCCCAACTGGCTGGAATGAATGATTTTATAGAGAAACCTTTTGAACATAGAGATATAGGAGCAAGACTTGCACAGGTGAGTTCTGTTATTACTAAAGCATCATTTGAAAGTAAGAGTAATCTACTCCATCAGTTGGCAATGAAGCATTTTGAGGATTATTTTGATGAAGAAACCAGTTTTAGGCTGATTAATATTGCAGCTAAAGATTTGAAAAAGAGTATTCTTGTTATAGAAGAGAATATTTATAAGCAAAATTTGAAGGTTTTAAAAGATACTTTTCATGCAATAAAAGGAATTTTTTCTAATCTTGGTTTGATAGTATTGGCAAAACAAGCAGATGAATTACAACAGTTTGCTAAAGAGGAAGACATCTATAATATAGAAGAGAGGGTTGAAGACTTTTTATTGGATGCTAAAGAGTTTTTTGAGTAGAGAATAGATTTAGATATTGTCTATTCTCTGTTGATTTTTATTTACAAAAATCTAAAAGCATTCCCTCTTTAACAGCTAGAAAAGTCTCTTCTCCAGAAAATCTTTTTACAATCTCTAGTCCAAAACAAAGAGCAGTTCCTGGCCCTCGTGAGGTCATTATGTTACCATCAATGACTACAGCTTGGTCATCTCTGTAACCTTGTTTATCTATCTCATCTTCTGCACCAGGATAGCAGGTGTAGTCATCTCCTAAAACACCAGCTTTGTTCAGGGCATAAGGTGCTGCACAGATGGCTCCGATGATTTTCTCTTTAGCTTTAAACTCTTTAAGAAGAGTTTGTACTGTCTCGTTCTCTGCTAGGGTATAGGTATTTTCCCAACCTCCAGGAAGTAAAATCATGTCGAAATCTTCTGATACAACATTTTTTATGTTGGTATCAGCTTGTAGAGTAATGCCATTGGCTCCTAAGACTAAATTGTCATCTTTATGTGGGTCAACAGATGCTACTCTAACACCAATGCCACCACGTCTAAGTACATCTATGAGCGAAACAGCTTCAACCTCTTCAAATCCTTGTGCTAGTGGAAGTAATACTAATGCCATAATCATTTCCTTTTTTATTTTTATATATTTGTGTGGATTATAGCAAAACTTAGATTGTTTTCTATACAATTAGAGTATTAATAATAGGAGTTAAAATGAATGAAATAATTCAAGGGATTAATACGTTTTTTGAGAATATACTTTTTTTTGATATTTTCTTTGGAGCCATAAAGGGTAGTAGTTTTCCTTTTGTTGTAGCATGGTTAATAGCTGGTGGGGTTTTCCTTACTTTTAAGATGGGCTTTGTAAACCTAAGAATGTTAAGACACTCTTTTAATATTGTTCGAGGAAAATACCATACAAAAGATGATAAAGGTATTATTAGTCCTTTCCAATCGTTAGCAACAGCACTCTCTGCAACGGTTGGGATTGGTAATATTGCAGCAGTATCTATTGCCATCTCTTTGGGTGGAGCAGGGGCTGCATTTTGGATGATAATGGCTGGTTTTTTAGGGATGACTTTAAAGTTTACTGAAGTCACCCTCTCTGTAAAGTACAGAGAGTTTTTACCTGATGGTACTATTATGGGTGGAGGTATGGAGTATCTCTCTCGTGGACTAGCAGATAAAGGTATGGTAAAAACAGGTAAAAGCATGGCAATGATTTTTGCTTTCTTTATGATACTTGGGGCCATAGGAGCAGGTAATACTTTTCAAGTCTCTCAATCTTTAACCATCATGCAAGGGCAGATTTCTTTTTTCAATGACTATCCATGGGTATTTGGTCTGATTTTAGCAACAGTTACTGGTTTAGTAATTATTGGTGGTATTAAGCGTATTGCTCATGTTGCAGAGGCGATTGTTCCTTTTATGGTTATTTTTTATCTAGGTATGGTATTTTGGGTTTTAGGAACATACTTTACAGCTATTCCAGATGCTTTTGCACTTATATTTAGAGAAGCATTTACCCCAACAGCTGTTGCTGGTGGTATATTTGGTGCTATGGTACAAGGTTTTCAAAGAGCTGTTTTTTCTAATGAAGCAGGATTAGGTTCAGCAGGTATTGCACATGCTCCTGCACGTGTTAAATACCCTATACGTCAGGGGTTGGTTTCACTTTATGAACCATTTATCGACACAGTTGTGGTTTGTACTATGACAGCTTTGGTTGTGATATTAACAGGTACTTATCTTGGTGGAACAGAAGCTCTTGATGCTGCTATTGCTGCAAAGCAGGGTGCTGTTATAACTTCTACAGCTTTTGGTACTGTGGTTTCATGGTTTCCAACTGTTCTTGGTTTTGCTATTTTTATGTTCGCATTTTCTACTATGATTTCATGGTCATATTATGGTGAAAGAGCCTGGGTTTACCTTTTTGGTCTTAAGTCATCTATTATATTTAAACTTATATTTTTAGCTTTTATTGTTATTGCCACAGTGGTAGATACAGGGCTTATGGTTGATTTTTCATCAATCCTATTTTTAGCATTGGCAGTTCCAAATATATTTGGACTTATGATTATGTCAGGTAATGTTCGTAGAATGTTAACCGAGTATTTGGCAAAGTTAAAATCTGGTGAATTAGACGCAGAGGCTATACGAGATTAGCATATGTAGGGGTAGACCAATGTGTCTACCCTTAAAAAATTATGGATTTCCACGAAGTAAACGCTTATAGGCATCAACTAACGATGTATATGGAGGAACATAAACTTTAGTAGATTTACCATCTATTTTTATGGTCTCTTTCATATCAAAATGTAAATGAATAGATGTTTTAGTACTTCCCATGTTGTTTGATACTAAACCGAGTTTATCTCCTCTACTTACTTTTGCACCTCTTTTGACTAGTACACTAGGTGAATCTAAATGTAGGTAACGATAAGTCCTTCCTGACTTCCCTCTAAGTTTTACAGTATATTTACCTATATAGGTGATGGTTCCATCTTCAACTGCAACAGCATAGTACTTCTTTTTTTCACAAGTTGCTGTACGTATGTCAACACCTTGGTGTCCTTTCCCTCCTGGACATAAAGGCATACCCCATCTTCGTTTTTCACAGTAGTTGTCATGCCATGGGTATTGATAATTTTTTTCATCACATAGGCTACCTTTGGCTCCATATAGACCTCCTATCCCGTAAACTTGAGAGTTTAAGTATGCTGGTGCAGACTCTATAGGAAAACGAATACCTGGGGCATAAATATAGTTGTCTCCATTGCGACCCTGCCCACTTTTTGTAGGGGTTAATTTTCCAACAGGAGAGAAGGTAAACTTTTTCTCTTCATCAGTCATTGGGGTAGGACTCTTTTGTTGACAAGCTGTTGCAAGTAGAAGCATTGGGATAATTAGTAATTTTTTCATGGTCTTCCTCCTACCATAATAAGTCGGTTATAGAGATCTTTAATAAGCTTTGTATCAGTACATCTTTCATCTGTTTGAGGTTTGTCACACTCAATTGCCATAGAGTAGTTTACACCATGTCTGTTAAATTCAGCAGTCATGATTCCCTCTTCTTGTTCAAAAGTTACAGGAGGAGTAGCTTTTAATATAGCTTTAAATTCTTGCTTATTTGAAACACTCTCTTGGTAAGTTCTATCACCTGAAATCATGACTGTTGCATCTTTAAATAAAAATGATATGGTATAGAAATTTTTATCTGCTACAACAATCATGTTTTTATCATATGCATAAGAATTTGGAATGTAAACAGGCAGTTTTACATCTTTAATTCCTTCTGTTAGAACCTCAGGATAAGGGGTAGAGGGTTTTTGATGTTTAAGATTTGGTTTTGGCCATTTAATATCTAAAATACCACTATCTGCATTAAGTAATGAAAATAAAAAAGGTATAATTAATAATCTACGCATGGTGACTCCTTGTTTAAGTTTATTCTATTATACATTGCTAAGGCTGTGATAGTATTTAGGATAGAGTTTTAAAATAAGTAATATATCGGTTAAGGTTAAATGCTTTCAAATAAGAAATGTTATATTATTCAAATGGAATAAAAATATATCATATTTTTATCTATTTCTATCAGGGGATCTTGTGTTATTTAACAGTTACGAATTCATATTTATATTTTTACCAATTACATTTTTAATATACTTTTATTTAAATTATAAGAAATTTACTACTTTAAATAAATATTTTTTACTATTTTCTAGTCTTTTTTTCTATAGTTGGTGGAATATAGCTTATCTTCCTATTATGCTCTCTTCTATACTTTTTAATTATACAATGGGGACAATACTAAGTAGTGAAAAGAAATTTATTTTTAGTAGAAAAACTATATTAATATTTTCTATTTTTATGAATATAGCACTATTAGGGTACTTTAAATATAGTGATTTCTTTTTAGAAAATATTAATCTTGCATTTAATACACATATAGACCTATTGCATCTGGCATTGCCTTTGGCTATATCATTTTTTACTTTCCAACAAATAGCTTATTTGGTTAGTTCATATCGACAAGAAACTAAGGGATATAAGTTTATAGACTATAGTATATTTGTTACGTTTTTCCCTCAGCTTATTGCTGGACCGATTGTTCACCATAAAGAGATGCTTCCTCAGTTTGAGCAAAGTCAAAATAGACGACTTAATTATAATAATATAGCATTGGGACTATTTATTTTTTCTATTGGTTTGTTTAAAAAAGTCATTATTGCAGATACGTTTGCTGTATGGGCAACGAAAGGTTTTGATACAGCTGAGTATTTAAATTTTATAGAGGCTTGGGTTACGAGTCTCTCTTATACTTTTCAACTTTATTTTGACTTTTCGGGTTATACTGATATGGCAATTGGATTGGCATTATTATTTAACATAAGGTTACCTATTAACTTTAACAGTCCTTATAAAGCTTTAGATATCCAAGATTTTTGGCGAAGATGGCATATTACATTAAGTCGATTTTTACGAGACCATATATACATACCTTTGGGTGGTAATAGGCATGGGAGTGTAAGGCTTTATACCAACCTTATGATTACTTTTATATTGGGTGGGATTTGGCATGGAGCAGGTTGGACTTTCGTACTGTGGGGGTTTATGCATGGTGCAGCTTTGGTTATTCATCGTATTTGGAAAGAGATGGGACTTAGTCTTCCTACTTTTTTAGCATGGTTTGTTACCTTTAACTTTATTAATATCTCTTGGGTTTTCTTTCGAGCAAATGAGTGGAGTGATGCCATAAAAGTACTCTCAGGTATGGTTGGACTGAGTGGCGTTGTCCTTCCTAATTTTTTAGCTAAAAAGTTGGGTTTTCTTGAGTCATATGGAGTTACTTTTCATGATTGGCTTAACAGTTTGGGTGGTGATATGATGATGTTCCCATGGATAGTTGCTGGATTTATAATTGTACTATTTTTTAAGAATAGTAATGAACGTTTACGAAATTTTAAGTTAAATTACTTTTCACTTTTTTGGGCTGGTATCGCCTTTGTGCTTAGTATATTATCACTTAATAAAGTATCAGAATTTTTATATTTTAATTTTTAAAGGGATAGTAATGCTAAATGAAAAAAAATGGGTTAAACTTTGGATAACTTTTATTATACTAATACCTATCATAGCTCTATTCAATTATATTATTGACCCTTATAGCTTGAACAATAAAATAGATCTTAATCATATTAATCATTTTAAAAAGTCTAATACAGGATTTACTTATAGGTTTAAAACTAATATATTGATAGATAAAGAGTTTGATACACTTATGCTTGGAACATCGAGAATAGGAGTTATGGATCCTAATATTGTAAGCAGTTATACAAAAGGTAATACTTTTAATTTAGATTCACCAGCGTCAATAACAGAGATGCAATATAAACTATTTGAGTATGCTTTAAAGTATAATAAGATTAAAAATTTGGTTTATGGTATAGACTTTATGGCATTTAATGGAAGTCGAACTCTGGATAAATCTTTTACTCAATTTAATCAGTTGAATAGTGAAATTACAAATAAAAAACTAATAGATAATTATGATATGTATTTTAGCCTAGATACTACAAAGTCTAGTTTTTTTGTTTTATATAGAAATTTAATGAATAAAAAAATTATTGTTGACAGATACTTAAAAACAAATGGAATGAGAGTCTTTTATCCTCGTATAGATGAGCTTAAAAAAGGTAAATTTAGTTACAAAGATAGTATTAGAATTTCATTTCGTGAATATTATAATAAAAAAATTGGAATTTATAAGGATTATAAATTTTCAACAGAGTATTTAAAATATTTTAAAAAAATCATAGAGGAGTGTCGAGCAAAAAAGATTAAGGTCTTGGTATATATTCCACCAATGTATGCCAAGCATTTTGACTCTATAAATTCAGCAGGTTATTTTGACGAGTTTGAAAAATTTAAAAGAGAGTTAGTAAAAATTACTAATTATATTGACTTTACTGGGCATAATACAATTACTAATAATATAAATAACTATTGGGATACATCACATCTAAAGGTAGAGTTAACAAAACCATTAATGGCAAGAGTATTTAATGACAGATCTGTTGATGTTCCCTCTGACTTTGGAATATTGGTAACTAAAGAAAATATAGAGACTCATTTAACAAAGTTGAGGGGTCAGATTGAGGATATCAATCTAACAGAAATACTTAGTTACTAAAGATAAAAAAACTATTTTCTACCTTGACATTTGCATGTGAGCAGTACCACTACTCGATGAACGATGTTGCTTAGGAGCACTGGTTCGTTTAGGGGTGCTACTATGTTGTGTTGTTGATGTGTTTCTATGAATTTGCATTCTTGCTCCATTGTTGTAACTTCTTGAACTATTATAGTTTCTAGAATTGTTATAACTTCTGTGGTTATAATCTCTGTTGTTGTATTGATTATCGTTATATCTTCTTGTATTATAGTTTGTAATGCTACTTCTACTATGGTTTTGATTTCTGTTGTAGTTTCTTCTAGGAACAGTCATTCTAGCATTGTCTCTATATCTACTGGGGTAGTATCTATGGTCATAATAATGTCCATAGACAATATGGTCAGGTTCTCTATAGCAGTGAACTCGGTTCCAGTCATTTACTATATGGTGTCTATAAGTCCTATGATGATGGTGTCTTGGTATAAAATAACCCCTCCTATATCGTCTATCATTATAGGTATATACATTACTATAGGTGAAAAAAATATTATTATAAAAGTAACCAGTATCGTCATAATAACCATAGTAGTATCCATCATCATTATAGTATGCTTCATTATCGTAGTCAAAGTCTTGAAAACGTTTGTCATAACGGTGATGGTCAGCTTTAAAAGAGTGTGTCTCTCTTATATTACTAGAAGTAGGAACAACGGTTTTAGTATAACTTTTAGTGTATGTTTTACTTGGAGTCTCTTTAGCTATAGTCTCTGTTGTAATGGTCTGTTTTTTTATAACTTTGTCTATAGTACTACTTGTAATAGGTGTACCTAGACTGTTATCAGCCAGTAGTGAAGTGATTAAAACTGAACTAATAAATAAGATTTTTTTCATAGTTAATCCTTTAATATATTTTTAATAATAGGCTATATTTGTGTAGTATTAGTGTTATTTGGGTTAAATATTGTATTCTTCTGTTATGAAAATAGCAAGTATAGATGTAGGATTAAAACGAATAGGTGTGGCGATTTGTCTTGATGGTAAGATAGTTTTTCCTCAAGATGCCATTTTACGGGTCAATAGAAATCAAGCTGCACGAGATGTTAAAACTGTTTTAGAAGAGTGGGAGATAGATACTCTGGTAGTAGGTTTACCCAAAGGTGCCTCAAGCGAAGAGGAGATGGAGAGAAGAATTAAACATTTTGTGGGTTTACTTGAATTAGAAAATATAGAAATTTTTTATCAAGATGAGCAGGGAAGTTCTATAGAAGCTAAAGAGTTAACACAAGGGGTTTTTCGTCATAAAAGAGATGGGAAAATAGACTCTATAGCAGCAAAAATTATTTTGGAGAGGTGGCTATGAAAAAAAAGTGGAATTTAAAATATATTCTAAAAGAGATAACTATAACACTTTTAATACTTTTTGTCGTGAGTATGGGGTTAAACTATATTAGAAAACCTGATATTAATGAAAATATTTATAGTTATGAATTAACAGATATTAAAAATAGTAAAATAGATATGCAACTATATAAAGGTAAACCATTAGTAGTCCATTTTTGGGCAACTTGGTGTCCTATTTGTAAACTAGAAGCAGCCAATATAGAGCGACTCTCAAAAGAGTATAACGTTATAACTATTGCTGTAAATTCAGGTTTGGATGAAGAGATAAATACTTTTATGAAAGAGCATCAGTTAAGCTATAAAGTGATACACGATAAAAGTGCTACTTTGGCTAAAAAATTTAACATAGAAGTTTATCCTACTACACTTATTTATGATAAAGAAGGTGAGCTTAAATTTACAGAAGTTGGGTACAGTACAACATTAGGTTTGAAAGCACGATTAGAATTAATTAATTAATTTCAATTTTTAACATTGTTCTTACTCATAATGTGTATACTTTTAGTATGAAAAAAATTATAATATTAAATTTATTACTTATAGGTTGGGGTGAGGCGACAGAGTATCAGTTGGATCATATAAAAAAGGGTGGAATACTCAATGTCCGTGAAGTTCCTGTAGTCAACTCTAAAACAGTTGTTGGTAAGATACCTTCTAATGGAACAGGTATACGTATTAAGCACTGTAAATTCAATACATCAGGTGATGAGTGGTGTTATATTAACTATCCACTTGGTGGTTATCATTTAGAGGGGTGGGTTAATCGTTATTTTTTGAAACCTATGAAAGAAAATACTACTTCAAAAAGACATATTACAAATTTTTTATCGAACTTTTATATGGCTGATGAAGAGAATTTTTTAGATAAACTTCAAGTTTTTTATGAATTTCCTATGCAACAGTATCTTAATAAGACACAAGTTTCAGTAATGCAACTGCGTTCTAAAAAAGTAAATTATTATAAAAGGTGGTCAAAACGTAGTTATCGTTTAACACATATGAAAATTTTAAAACGACATGATAAATATATTGATGTTCAGACTACAGTGCTTTGGACGATCAAAGGGAAAGGTAATGAGAGCCAGTCTGGAAAAGATATTCAGAAAATTCGTCTACTTCCTAGAGACAATACATTTAAAGTTTTTGCACTTAAAAATTTAAAGCATACTATATTCCCAAAACCTGAACCTATTATTGAAGAGAATAATACCATCATTCAAAATCAAGAAGAGTTAATTGCTGAAAGCTCTATAGAAGCTACGGATAAGAAGTATTATATTAAAGCAGGTAGTTTTTTTGGTGCGATTAATAGTGCATATTTATCTAAAATTAAAGATAATGGATTTGGATACATTGTTCAAAAAGCAACTCAAAATGGTAATACTATTAGAAGAGTATTTATAGGACCGTTTAATGGAAGTGATCAAGCTACACAAGCATTAACAAAGGTTCGAGCTAATATTAATGCTAATGCATATATTCAAAGTTTACACAATTAACATGGCATCACCATAAGAGAAGAAGCGATACTTTTTTTCTATGGCTTCATGGTATAGCTCAAGTGTTTTCTTTCTACCAATAAAAGCCGAAACTAACATAATAAGTGTGCTTTTTGGTAGATGAAAATTGGTCAGAAGGTAGTTAACACGTTTTGGTTTATTATTTGGATTGAGAAAGAGATTACACTCTCCATCTTTTGTACCTGTTCTTACAAAGTATTCTACTGTCCTTGTTACTGTTGTGCCTATGGCAAGTATCTTCTTATTTGAGTTTAAAACCTCTGCACTATTTTTTGATATATGAAAATATTCTGAGTGCATAGGATGGTCTAAAATATGCTCTGCCTCTACAGGTTTAAATGTACCTGCTCCTACATGTAGGGTTACTTTATGGGTATTATACTGCTCTTCAAATCTTTTAAAAAGTTCAGGTGTAAAGTGTAAAGATGCAGTAGGAGCAGCAACGGCTCCAGCATTTTTAGCAAAGAGTGTTTGGTAGTCTGTTTCATCTTCTTTGTTGTCTTCTCTTTGGATATAAGGGGGTAGGGGAACATGACCTATTTTGTCTAAGACTAAGACCAATTCTTCAAAACGAATCTCTTTCTGATGATGTCTAAATGTCACAATACGAGAACCATCTTCATTTAATTTAATAACAGTAGCTACTAAATTGTCATCAAATAAGATTTTAGTTCCTACTTTAACTCTACCCTTTGTCATAACTAGATATTCATGGGCATTGATAGGTTTGTTAAAAAGAAGTTCTACTTTACCACCACCTTGGTCATTTACAGATTCTTTATATCCAAATAGTCTTGCTTTTATAACTTTTGTATCATTTAAAAATACATCACAATCTTTAGGTAAAAAGTCTAGTATATGTTTAAAAGTGGTATGGGTTATATTTTGAGTTTCTCTATTATAAACCAAAAGTTTTGCATGGTCTCTAGGGTAAACAGGTTCAGATGCTATGAGTTGATTAGGCAACTCATAGTCATAACTAGAGGTTAAAAGTTCTTCTTTAATCATCTACTGTTTTTTACTAATATCATCAATGTCTAAATCTTCGTCATCATCTACAAGCTCTTCTTTATATGGGTTAACCATACGTACTATAATAATAGATAGACCATAGAGTAAAATTAGTGGAGCTGCCATAAGTAGCTGAGTAATAACATCAGGAGGTGTTAAAAGTGCAGCAAAAACAAAAATAATAAGGACAGCATGACCAAAAAAGTCACGTAATGTTTTATCGGTTATTAAACCAAGTACTCCAAGGAAAAAGAGTATAACGGGAAGCTCAAACGCCACACCAAAGCCAAAAAGAATTTTTGTAAAAATACCTATATATTCATCAAGAGTTTGTAAGAAGTTAACTAAGTTACCAGCAAACATCCATAAAAATTGAAAGCCTAAAGGAACAACCACCCAGTAAGCAAATGAAGCCCCAAGAAGAAACATAAATGTAGAGACAGTAACAAAAGGGATAACGTATTTTTTCTCATTGTCATAAAGCCCTGGAGCGATGAAGCCCCAAATCTGAAAAAATACAACGGGAAGAGCAAAAAGAAAACCTGTGAATATAGAAATTTTTAGAGCAGTAAAAAAGATTCCGATACCACCAATAAATGGGTCACCCTTAACGACACCCATAAGAGGTGCTTTAGCAAATGCAATAATTTGTTGGTTAAACGCAAAAGCAACAAAGGCAAAGACAATAACAACAGAGACAGAGATAGCCAACCGTTTTCGTAACTCGGTTAAATGGGGTTTAATATCTGCAAACATTATTTTTTACTACTTTCTTTTTTTACTTCTTTTAGAGAATCGTCTTTAACAGTTTTTTTCTTAAACTCTATCTCTTTTTGTTTTGGTTCAACCTGTGTTGCAACTGGTTCTTCTTCTATTTGTGTTAATGATGCAAATTTATCTTTAACTGAACGTTCGCTCATAGGATTAAGGTTTTTAAAACCTTGTAACTCTTCTGTAGCTGAGTCAAGTTTTGCTTTATAAGAAAGTGCTTCTTCTTTAAGTTCGGCTATATTTATTTCACTATCTATTGACTCTTTAGCACTTGTTATTGCTTTTTTTGCACCTTTTATGAACTTTGCAATCTCTACCATGGCCCCTGGTAGTTTATCTGGTCCTAAAAATAGTATGGCGACGATGGCAATCATAAGTATTTCGGTAAAACCCATTCCAAACATTATAGTGTCCCTTGTTTTTCAATTACTGTTATTTTATCGAAATAGGTTGAGAGTTAAGGCTAATAGGTAAATTATTGAAGTGTATTTTAGTAGATTATGAGTGTTTTGGTGCATTTTAAATGCACCAAAATGGAGACTAGTAGAGACCGAATTTCCCATCAGCTCTTTTATACATAACACGCATGAGTCCATCATGATCATTAAATACTATAAATTGTCTTTTCTTTTCTGCTTTAAGTGCATCGATAGCTTCTTCAAAATCTAGTGGTTTATGAAGTTCTAAATCCATTGGAACCAGCTCTACTTCTTCTTCTGTTTCTAAGTCAAGAACTGCTTCAGCTTCAACTCCTAAGTCTTTAAACGACATAACTTTATGACTTTTTATTTTATCTGCATGTCTTCTTAGTGCTTTTTTAGCTCTATCAATTGCTTTGTCTGTTGCAGCATAAACATCTTTGTCTCTTTGAGTAATAACAATGGTGTTTTTGTCTTTTAAGTTAATAACCAGTTCAACTGATACACCCTCTTTAGATTTGTTATCAGCTGTTACAATAGTGTTACTTGAGATAATTTCTAAATTGTACTTTTTTAACCCATCTATACTTTCTGCAATATGCTCTCTTATAGATTCTGATAGATCAAAACGTCTTCCCACTATATTTTTACTCATGATAAATCCTTTTGTGTTTTTTACTTAAAATAGTTTTATTAAAAAAGAAGGTACTCAACTTCTTTTAGCTCTAAATTCAAGTACTAAATTATACCGAGTATTAGTAAATGAAAAGTAAATATATATATGTAAAATAATAGTTTAATTTTAAACTATTATTTTACAATTTTTGTAAAGTCCTCCTATGAAAAGTAATATCTCTATGGTTTGGGTCATCAAAATCTCTATAAGTTATATATGTATCAATAACTAATGAAATCGTATTGTTTATTCCACCATTTATAGTATCATTATCTATCCATGTTGCTGTATCTGTAATATCTGATGCTGTTCCTATTGTCCCATTGGCTAAAATAGTTTTTGTACAACCATCAAGTAGTGTATCATTTCCTATATATTTTATATTGATACGTATATCGTAACCATCATTACCTGCTGCTCCAAAATGATCAGTAATACTTTCAAGGCAATCACCATTTGTACTTCTATCATAGTGTATAGCATAGAGTATGGCTAACTCAGTATAGCTTCGTGCCAATAGAGCAGCTTGTTCTTTTTGATACTGTTGTGTAGTAGCTTTTATAGTTTTTCCACTTATATTCATAATAAGAGAAGAAACAGTTGCCATAATAACAATGACAAAAATAGCTGTTATCATCGAAAATGCTTTCTTATGTTTTATCTTTATCATCGTATAATCGCTTTCTCTTTACAGCTAGATATGTTGTAGTCTTGACTAATATTTTCAGTAGCACATAGTTTTAGTTGTATGACGCCACCATTTTCTGTAAATTTAAAAACAGAGACATTGTTTATGAGTAGGCTTTTAGTTCCATTTCTTTGATATGTTTCATTGTTCCATGGTTGGTAGTTTGAATATAAAAATAGATTAAAAAGACCAGGCTTAGTTGCAGATGCTTCTGGAACTAGGGCATAAGCAGTCCATGCAAGTTTATAGCGTTCATATATATTCTTCGGTTTATTATCAGGAAAACTAAAGTGTGTGTTGTCTGTCATAGAAACACGTGATATACAAGTAGTATTGTTTTCATTAATCAAACCCATACATGCAGGATCATGAGGTGTTCCATTTAAATAGTCTTCACCTGTAAATAGAACAGCAGGTAAACTACCTCCTACTCCATCTAATGCAACTTTTCCATTTGATAAGTTACTTATAATGGTTCTAGTTAAATTCAGTTGTGATCCAGGTGTTTCAAATGCTCCTTTTGATGCAGTAGTATCATAGTTTGCAACACCACTCCAGTAGGGTGCTTCTCCTGCTGAAAAACTATCATTATCATAACCTATCCACTCTATAGTTGTAAATCTTCTAAAGTTTGGTAACGTAATATCAATATCTTTTAATGAAAGCCAATTATTATTTTCTGTAGCTTTACTATAAGGTGGGTTTAGAGGATCTTTTGAAACTGTTGTACCATCTATGGCGAAAGCCAATCTATTTACGATTTGATTAATTGCTATTTCTGTTTTAGTTGTAGTATTATAAAGTGCTTTTTGTGTTATGTAGTTTTCATAAACTTGTACTATAATTTGTGATGATATAGATGCAACAATACCAAGAATAGTAAGTACAAAGATAACTTCTATAAGAGAAAAAGCTTTTTTCATTTTTATCATAAGTGTGTACTCCATTCTGGACGGCTTGTTCCTATGTTACATGAGAATGCCTCAAATGTAATACTTTTATTTAGCTCAGCTATACCACTTTTTGATGTTAAGTTAACATGAATGAATTTTATATTACTGCTCGCACCAGCTGGTAAAGGTGTACTGTTAATGTTGTTGTTTAAGGATAAAGTTTTCCCCATACCAGGTATATTTATTCCTATTAATGGAGTATTGATTCCTGTGTCTACTCGATCTTCTGTATAGTTTATTGTTGTTCTCATACTTAGGTTAACATCAACATAGTCACCCTTATCAGCTGATGTATTTTCATTGTTAAAAACAACTATCCCAAAGTCATTATTTCCATTAAAGTTATAGTCATCTACATCATCATAATTTAAAAAACTTGATTCATTAGTATCTGTATCATTTGTTTCATCCATACCAAAATTAATAGCTAAAGTAGCTGGTTGAGTTACTCCTGCTGCATTGGTACTTTTTCTTCCTGTTACACCAGTTAACCCTAGAGGTACAATTGTATTATTAAAATCAAAAGGAGCTCTATTAACATCTAACATAGCTGAAACGGCTGAGTTACTATTATTGTTTTCATCCCAATGCATTGATAGTATCACTGATGTTTGAGAGGCAGCTGCTGCTATAGCTTCTTGTTGTATGGCAACATTACCACTCTTTATAGACTGTTGGATGAGCATCGGAGCAGAGAGTAGCACAATACCCATAATAACCAGTGAAAATATAAGCTCTATCATAGCGATACCACGTTTATGTAGTATCGCTTCATCTTTCTTTACCATGACATTTTACCATTCCGTTCTACTTGAGGTCGTCTTTGTAGCATATTTCCATTTTCACCTACACCTGTGGTATCAGCGATACCTTTAAAAGTAACAGAATATGATGAGGTTCCTTGCTCCATACCTATAATGTTTTTTGTATTAAATCTTAACCAAACATCTGACGGTATGGCTATTTCAGCTTTTTCTAAACCTGTTAAGTTTATATCTTTATATATAGTTGATACATCATCTATTCTACCATCTACAAAAACTGGCATAGGTAAAGTATTTAGGCTTGTATTGATATCTGAATGACTGCTATGTAATATATTAGTAATACCTCCATCTACAGTACTATTATGCTCTTTGGCTAAGTACCAACCATCGTCTGTTTTATGGCTATTTCTACCTATATTTTGTAGGTTCATAGTACTATCACACCAATCTCTGTTACCTAGAACTTTACAGTATATCTCTACATATAGAGGTGTTTTTATGACTTTTTTATTGGTCTCTGGAAAACTCTTCATAATAGATGCAACTCTTGCAAAATAGAATGTTCTAATACTATTAATATCTCCTTCTCCTTTAGGAACAGAATCTTTATTATTAATAGTTGATTTAGCATCTGTAGCATTTGCATCTAGTGTTATAAAGTTAACCATTATAGGATTGGTACTATCGTTAAAGTTCTTTTGCATATTGTATAAAATATCTATAGTAACATTTCCTTCATTCTCATCTAAGAAACTATCATTTGGTAGAGTGAGATTATTAAATGGTGCTAATTGAGTACTGTTATCATCATTGATTCTCAATATATTTTGAGGCATAACAGTTGTACCCCCTGTTGAGACAAGTATAAAGTTTTCACTACTATTATGCTCTCCTGTGTCTGATAAAACAGTAAACTCTGAAGATAAAGTAACCTCTGTTGCCATACATCCATTGGTGAAATTTGTTAGTGTTGTATTATCTTTACCTTTTGCAATCATAGTAGAGTGAAGTTTTAGTCCCATTTTTGTAGAACGTGTTAAATCATTCATATAAAGATAGTTTTTACCATTACCATTAATATTTGTAAGTTCAGTATTTATAAATTCAAATTTATATGGTTGGAAATTCATTTCAACATCAAAGAATGTCTCACCTTCATTTGAAGCAATATTACATCCAACTTTACCTGTAGTATCAGGAATGTTAGAACTACTATCTAGTATACAACCTAATTGGTCTTCTTGTTTATCAATATATGTCCAGTTAATATCTTCCATATGTAAGGTATATTTACCAACATTATCATGCGATAATGTTTCATTTAATTGACCATCTAAGAAGTTGTAGTTTTCTACTTTAGTTCTATTTGTATCAGCACAACTAATTGTTCCTGTTGTATCAAATTCTAATGTTACATTTAACTCTTCTGAGTTAACTACTTTATAGTGACTTGCTCTACTAAAGTTACCATCAATTACAGCATCAGCTTTTAATTTATATTTATGTTCAGCTGCAAGATTCAACGCTTGATTTTGTTGTGTATCATTGCTAACATAGGTTATTGTTTGATTGTTCTCATCGATATCATTTATCTCTATACGGTAACTAGCAGGTCTAATAGCGAAAGTATCAAAACTATCAACTCTCTCTTTATTACCTTCAAGATTTTTTGCAGTATTGTAGTCAATCATATTATCATATCTACCATGAAGTATAGTTCCATTTTCATCTAAAAGATAAGCGAGTCTAAATCCTGCAACTCTAGTTGCTCTATCTATTTTTAAATCATTACTATTTATAATATCAAATCTATCATTTTCATTCTCAAGATAGATATATTTAGTACCATAGATAACATCATTTAACACTGTACTGTTATAATCTAGAAGTTCTACTTTTACTGTAGTGTCAGCAATAGAGTAAGCCTCATCAACATTATATGAAACAATAGAGTAGTCAAAGTCTCGTCCTGCAATTTGAGTATAAAATGACATTTTATGTTTGTCTGTATCATTATCTACTGTATCACTATTTATTCTCTCTATACTCAGCGTAGGTGCATCATCATTTATAATGGTTCCTACACCTCTTGTATCTGTGATAACAAGATTACTTGCTTCATAAATATCAACATAAAACTCTTCGTTTGCTTCTACATATTTATCACCCAATACTTCTGCTGTCAAAGTATAGTTAGTAATACCTTCTGGGAAAGTAATAAATCTAGCTGTACCATTAAAGTCAGCTTCTGTACCTGTATGTGTTTGCACATGTCCAGCTGTACCATCTGTAAAGGTTACCCATAATCCTGTATTGATTCCTGTTGGTTTGTTAAAAGTTAGAGTAAATTCAAATGGAGTAACTCCACTGTCTCCCTCTTTCTTTTGAACATCATTAATAGTAACAGAAACTGGATCAACACAAGCACTTGCTTCTCTTGTGTCATCTTCAGAAGATGCATTCCAGTTTTTACCAGCATTTTCATTCTCATAGATTTTTATAACAGCATCATCATTTAAAGCTGTATCAAAAAGTTTAACTTCATCAATTTTACCTTTAAATCCATAAGTTTTATAGCTATTTCTTACACCTATGGTCAATACATTATCACTAACTAAAGGCTCTTTTGTATAAGTATATGTACCTATTTTTTGACCATTGATGTACCAAGATAATGTTTTGGTTGAGTTATTACGAGTTATTACAACATGGTTCCATTGTCCTTGTATTACTTTTGCATTTCTTGGTTCAGTCATCTCTTCCCATGCACCATCACCATGATAAAAGCTAATGTACCCATTAGGTTCCATAATAAGTTCAAACTCATTATTGTAATGCTTAAAGAGGAGACCTTGTCTACCTTTTGCAATATCTTCTGGGTTAATCCATAGTGACCATGAAGCATCTCTATCAAGTTGAAGATTCTCATTATTTCCTATTTCAATATAATCCTTATCTCCATCAAAGTAAGCAGCACGACCAATTTTTCCATTTTCAACTGTATTTGCATTACCTTTGGCTGTACCATGTAAGTCATTTCCACTACTATCCTTAACCTCACTTGATGTTCCATTCCATGAACACTCATCGAAACGGTATTCTGCTGTAACCCCTATATTATTCAAACTATCATTATCTCTATAGTCAAAATCAATACGCATAGGTGCAGCATTTGAGCCATTAGCTTGGGTATCATTATCACTGTCTTTTAGTTTAAATTCACTATTTTCATAAGCTTTCCCATTGGTGTCGCTATAATCATCTACATTCTCAATTGATGGCATGTTATCTAAACCATTTGTTCCGACATCATAGTTTGTTCGTCCATCATTGTCTTGGTCATTACTACCAAGTCCTGACTCAATAATATCAAAAATATTATCATTGTCAGAGTCCAAGTCAAGGTAATCGAAAACTCCATCACCATCTGTATCTACAGGAGTTAATCCTCCATTTTCTAAGTTTGCATAAGCAGTATCTACCCCATCATCATTAAAAATTTTATTAGGTTTAATATAGTCTTGTGTTGTTTGAGCTTCGATATTATCAGGAATTCCATCGTTATCTGAATCTAAGTCTAAATAGTCAGCAATACCATCACTATCAGAGTCACAAAATGTCTGTCGAACTCGGATGTCATCAAGAGCGAGGTCATTACCACTACCTCCTGGTGCATTGTTTAGAAGAACAACTTGAATTTTGCTATTTCTTTCAGGGTTGATTGAAAGTGTATAATGATTCCAAACACTATTTTCTGGAATGTCACCAGTATTAATAATTTCACCAACTTGCTCCCCATTCATATTTTCAAGTTTAAATGAAATATTAGGAAGAATAATATTGCTTCCTGCTTTGACAACATTTAAAATCCATAAATCAACTGTCATGTTGGCATGTGGTACTACCGAATAGGTACGTCTATAAAATTCATCAGGCTGTAAAGAAGCGTTGACAACCATCATACGTCCACCAGCATTAGCTGTATGGTCACCTATTTGACTCCATGTACCAAAAACAGAAGCATCAGGATTTGGATGTTGAACAATAGCATACTCACCATCATTAACATTAACATTTCCTTCCCAATATGAAATGCCTTTATTGACTTGACAGTTATTATTATTGATACCGTCTCCATCTTCATAACAGTAGGTAGTGTAAGGTGTTGTTGTTCGTCCACCTATTCCAAAGTCATCAAAACTCATAAGTGTTTGAATACCTTCTGAACAACTTCCATACTCAATACTATCTAAAATTCCATCATTGTCTTGGTCTAGGTCATGAGAGTTATTGCTAACAGTATTATCTCTATAGTCAAAATCAACACCCATTGGTGCAGCGTCTGAACCATCAGATTGGGTATCATTATCACTATCTTTTAATTTAAATTCGTTATTCGCATACGCTTTACCATTAACATCCCCTATGCTATCATCTTCTTCATGAGTAGTTGAATTATCTAAACCATTTTCTCCTACATTAGCATCTGTTTTTCCATCATTATTTGTATCATTATTTCCAAGTCCCGATTCTTCAATATCAAAAACACCATCATCATCAGAATCTAAATCAAGATAATCAGCTCTATCATCACCATCTGTATCAACAGGAGTTAAACCACCTGTATAAGCAGTATCAATACCATCTGCATTAAAAACTCTATTTGGTTTAATGTAATCTTGTGTGCTTTGTGCCTCAATATTATCTGGAATTCCATCGTTGTCTGAGTCTAAGTCTAAAAAGTCAGGAATACCATCTTCGTCATGGTCAGCTACTTCTTTCACTGAAACCATGTCAATATCTGCACCAGCAGAGAGGTTTCCTGCAGGTGGTGTTGCTGAGAAATCAAGTTTTGTTTCTGTAGAAGTTGCGACAAAAAATGCTTCATAGTTATACCAAGTGTTTGGCCCAGCATATTCAAACTGCTCTCGTCCACCTGCTGTTTCTCTTAATGTTTCATTAGAAAGCATGGTGTTATTTGTAGCATCAATAACTTTCATGGTAAAGATAATAGGTTCATTTATTTTATGCCCTACATCTTCTCCCCACCAAAAAGAGAACCGATATGTCTTTCCAGGTATAGTTGTAATGGTTTGCGTTAAATGATTCTGTTTTACTATCTTTTCTGAACCAGACCCATAAACTTTTAGGTTTCCTTGTAAATCAATATATTGTGTACCATACTTTGTAAGTGCAAAAGAGTTACCTTCTACCCAACAATCTATATTTGATGTATAGTTCCAGTTTGCTATTTGATTGTTATTGTAATCATTTCCTAAAAATGTACCATCTCTACCTGTAAAAGCATTAGGGAAGCGTGTAGCATCCATACAGTCATCAATTTCAAATGAAGGGTTTTGAACCAAGTTAGGATAGTCTCCAAACTCAATTTCATCTAAGATACCATCGTTATCTTCATCTAAATCAGTTGGTGTTCCCCAAGTAATAGCTGAATCATCATTAATGATGGTTCCTGTAGCTATAGCATTTCCAATAGTTGCTCCTTGAATATTAGAAATAACTACTATAAACTTCTCATCATCTTCAACTTCAGTATCTCCTTTAATTGGAACATTAATAGTATAAATTTGGCTATTTCCATTAAGTGTAGCCGAACCTGAAATATTGGTATAGTCACTTGGTGCTGTTGCATTGGTGACTACTTGAGTACTATTACCATCTAGTACTTGGTAGTCAAAAGAGACACCTGAGCCTGCTTCTCTATCTAATGCAACAGTAAAAGTTAGATTGGTAGTGCTAGAATTTCCCTCTTTTATCTTTTCATCTGATATATATAACGTAGATTCATCATCATTAATAATCGTACCAATAACAACACTACTATCAACAATAGCATTAGTAGCATCTACCAATTTTAAAGAAAAACTCTCATTATTCTCTATATCTGTATCACCCTTGATTTTCATAATAATAGAGCTACTACTAGCATCTTTAGGAATTAAAATCGTCAAATTATTATCTAAAATATAATCCTCATTGGCTGTAGTGTTTATGTCTGTAATTTCATAGTGAAGTAGAATATTTTCAACAGCAGGTTTACTTAAATTAATAGGGAAAATTAAATCGGTTATACCACTATTACCTTCTATAATATCAAGAGCATTTGCTAGGCTAACTGTAGGTTCTCCACACCCTAAACTTTCAACTGTTACAGTAACTCCCTCTCTTACAACAGAACCATCACTTGTAAATTTCATAGTAACAGAAGAACCATCAACAATTAAATCATTTTGATTATTTAAATTACCACTATATTCATATTCCACACCATTTTCATCAATAATATAAAGGTAATCATAATCCTCTTCTGTCTCTCCATCAAATGAAATTTTTAACCCAGAAGCATTAGGAATAGAGATATTTTTTTGAACATTAAGGCTATTCTCATACTGAGAGTGGGTTGTCCCCTCAACCCACGAGTTACTATTCGTTGAGAAACTATAAGTACCACAATCCTTACTTGTATTATTATCACTAATCAAAGGAGCTATATCATCATATTCAAATGAAAACTGTATTAGCCTATGAGCATCATTGTTATATGGATTATAATATTGTCCATAAGCATTATCATTCTGTACTCTAGCATAAATACTTGAACTGTTTTTCCAAATAGCTCCTGCTCGACAAGACAACTCCGTTAGTGTTGCACTATCGTTACAGTTACCGTCATTTTTACCTCTTAGTTTTACATCATACTCATTATCATAAAACTCTCCTGATTGTAATAATACATCACTATCACTACTAATCAATGTTTCAAGAGGATTTTTATAATAGACGTCATCTGTTTCAGTACCTCCGTTATCATTACTATCAAGGTCAAAGTTTGTTACCGTTAGCATATCAACATTAATAGGAGAGAGAGTACCTTGTTTTACAACAGTGAATTTTAAGTCCATAGAAGCAATATTATTACTATAATCTCTGTCTCTAATATGAAAACTAACTACTCCATTTTGTGTATCTACACAAGCACCACCAAGATAGTCATTATCTTCGTCTGTGACCTCTAAAATGATATCTAAATTATCCCCATTATAAGAGGTTTTTGTTCCAAATCGATAAGTTGCAGTGGAACAATCATGTCCACTTAAAATTGTTTTACTTCCATCTAAGACAATACTTACCCCAAAAGAGGCTTGTATCGTTAAAAAGAACATGATTAATATTCGCAATAACATGCTAATCCTTTAATTTTATAATTAGATAATTATATTAAAGTTATCATAATATTATGTTTAAATAATAAAATAATTTTAATATATATATTTAATTTTAAATAAAGGTTTAGCTATTCCCTCTACTAAGTAGAGAAAGCTTTATCTCCTCTTACCAATCCATTTTCCCACTCTTATCTACTTTGGGTTGTACTTTTAATACATTACCAGTTTTTCCTATACCTGTCCATTGTGAAGGATCAGAATTTGTACAGTTAACGGTATATTGAGATGGTTCAAATGCTAATACCGGATCTGTTGTAATGGTAATGGTTGAACTAGGAGTAGCATTAGGACAGCTATTAAATACTTCGTTAACGGTACCATTTGCTCCATTATTTAGAGATATATTGTTTAACGGATTGGGACTAATGGTTACAATACTTGGTGTTGCTGTTAATCTTGTTACATTACCATCTAAGTCTCCATTATGTTTAGCAGAAATATACCAACCATTTTGCTCTCTTATTGTTCCTGCTATGTTAGAGTTTGCAATGACATTTCTGTCTGTACAATAGTTAGCAAGAGTCGTACCACAATAGATATCTACATTTAAAGGTGTTCTAACAAGAGGTGATAGGTTTATATTAACTCTTGGGTAGTTGTTTAAGTCTGATACCACTCTAGCAAAGTAGAAGTTTCTTACGTTGTTTGGGAAAATGCTAGTTCCACTAGGAATATGATTGTCTATTTGATAAGCTGATGAGTTTGCATCGCTTGAGTTAACATCTATGTTATGAAATCTTACTTCAACTGGGTTAATAGGTTGCTGTAAAGTTTTATTTAGATTGTATCTCATATCTAGAGTCATGGTTCCATTTCTGTCATTTAAGAATCTATTAGAAGATATAGGAAGAATAGTATTAATTCTTCTAATAGTGTTGTTGAGATCAAAATTAGCCGGGTTGGGTTCATCATTAAATCTAATAATTCTTGAGAAGTTAACGGGGGTTATGTTATCTGTGGTGAATATATCTTGATTGGTTCCTTCCACTGAAACAGTTGTAGCATTTAAATTTAAAAGAAGATTGGTTGCTACACATCCTGCTGTAAAGTTAGAGGTTGCATTATTGTCTGTATTTTGAGCTGTGATATTTCCATCAAATGCAATGGCTACATTGTCATTGGTTGCATTGAGTTCCATCATGTAGATAAAGTCATTATGCCCTGCATTTTGTGGTAGGTTTAGCATATTTAAGTTTACTGCAAAGTGGTCTGGTTGAAAGTTTACCTCTATATCATTTAGGTAAAGGTTAATATCACATCCTACTTTTAGAGTAGTATCAGCTGGTATTATTGTGCTATTTGGTATACACCCTAAATGGCTACTATTTTGGTCAACATTTGTCCAGTTACTGTCTTTTAAGTCTAAAATAAATCTTCCTACATCGTTATGTGTAAATCTTGCAGTATGATTTCCATCTTTAAACTTTATAGTATGTTTTAAAGGTTCTGTAAAAGCACAGGTTCCTGTAGTGTTAAGGTCATACTTTTTAACAAAGGTTTTGTTGTAATCAGTAGCTGGTAAAGAGCTTAGGTACTTTGTTGCTGTTGCTGTTAAGTTATAATCTTTATATCCTGCTGCTAGGCTTACTTTAGCTGGAGTGTTTTGACTACTTACTAGCTCTTTTGTTTTATCAAAAATAGATATAGAAAAATGTTCTGGACGAATTGCAAAGTTGTCTCTTGCATCGTCATATTTTGTCTCTGTTAAGTTGTTAAAACAGGTTTTCGCATCAGTTAAACACTCATGTTGAATAATATTTCCAGAAGCATCTTTTGGATAGGTTACTCTAAAGCGTACATCTTCTGAAGCAGGTATAGGAGGGAATGAACTAGTTGATTGTTCACTTAAGTCATCACTAGGTGAGTTTTTATCGACTCCTGTTGAGATAAAATCAAATCTACTTCTTTGATTTGCTGCATCTATATAAACATATCGTTCATATAAAGGATTATTTCCTTTTTTATTAATCAACTCTATTTTTACTGCTATTTTAGATATATTTTGTTCTGCAGAGAAGTCCTCTTTATAAAAGACTAATGAGTAGTCAAAGTCACGACCGACTATTTGAGTATACCACTCATTTCTTTCATAAGAATTGATTGCATAGCTACCACTGTTGGTTCTCTCTATATTAAACTTCCCATGTAGAGGAGTAAACTCTGTTCCAAAATATATCATATAATCTTCAACCTCTCCATCAAGCACAAATCCTGTTGGATTCATACTTGGTTGAGATGAAACTCTAGCTCTTAGATATGTTTTAGTATTTTCTGGTAAACCTGCAAGAAGTGTTATTGTTATAATATGCTCTCCTGCACTAAGTTTTGAACCTGAATTATAAACTAAGTCATCACCATTATCAAAAGTACCATTAATTTTTGTATCTATCCATATTTTCAGATAAGCCTCTTTTGAAAGTTTAACTTTCAGTTGATGAGTGCTTCCTGTTTTAAAATACTTTCCATTAATATCTGTCCCATCAATTAAAGTGACACCATCGTCATCATCTTCTCCATTTAAATCATCACCATCAGCATTAACGGTATCATAAGAGCCTATATCATGGTCTATCTTGTCACCCAAATAGATACCATTGGCTATATTGTGCCATGTATTTTGATATTTTAAGAGAGCATCACCATAATCAGTAAAGAGAAGTTCAGCATTTAGACAGTTAGTTCCATCATTAAAGGTAGCAGCTTGTGAGTCAGAGAGGAAAGATTTTGCTCCTGTATGGGTATTGAACTCATAAAATCCACTACCTTGACTATCGTTAGCAAAAAAACGACCATTTTTATCTGAAAAAGTAGAGTCAAACTCTCCACTATGAGCCTCTCCAACTTTAGTAACTATGCCTGTAGTGGTATCTATCTTGACAAACTGTCCACCATCAATAATTCCATAAAGTAAACTACCATCAGGAGAGAGAGAAAAATCTTTTATATTAATACTTTCAGAAAGAGTTTTTTCAGTAACATTTTTATCATTAAGATTAATAATATACATAGTATTAGTATCTATCCCCATTCCTGCCACATAGTAGTGTTCACTATCATAAACAGCACCAGCAAATAGCTGATAATCATCAAAAGTTGCAGGTAGAGCATTAACTTTTCCTAAATCTATAATCTTTCCAGTTTTACTAATCTTAATTAAATTTCGATAGTAGAGTCCATAGATATAGTTATCTTCTGGGTTATATCCAATAGCATTATATAGATTAGCCTCTCCCTCATCATCCATCACTTCAAATCTAAAAGGACTTGTACTCGTATCAATTTGATGTAACCACATCTTTCCTGTCTCTTCACTTCCTCTTTTTTTACTACTAGAGAGGTACATGTGTTCATCACAAGTAAATTGTTCTTCATTATGCTCATCATCATTTAAAATTGTAATAACAGTATTGTCTCTTCCAATTGTTAGATTGTGAGGGTTATCAATATAAAATGTAAAGTTTTCATTAGGTTCAATAAGCGTATCACCTACAATAGGAATCATAATCGAGGCATTTGTCTCTCCTTCTAGAATAGTCAGCGTACCTATATTGGATATATAATCCTTGTCTTCGGTTGAGCTACTTCCATCTTGTGCCTCTCCATCATTAGTATAATAACCAATGGAACTATCAGCTAAAGCAGGAGCATCAAGGGTGAGAGTTATCTCTAAGTTTTTTTGAGAGCTATTTCCCTCTACCACACTATAGCTATTGGAAGCTATTTGAATCTCAGGATACGAGCCATCATCATTAACAATATTACCAGTAATAGTTTGTGGACCTGAAATAGTAAGATTTATCTCATTATATATATAAAGATAAAACTCCTCATCATCTTCTATATTAGTATCTCCATTAATTGTTACAGGAATAGTTATATTGGTCTCTCCTCCACTAAATATATATCTCTCTTCATCTTCAATTCCAATATAATCACTATCGGCTACTTTAGCACTACCATCAAAAGTATAGTAGTCAAAAGATGAACCTGCCAATGCAGGGTTATCTAAGCTTAAAGTAAAGTTTAATGTTTTGGTACTACTATTTCCCTCTACAATATCATAAACAGACTTATCAAACTGTAGTGTTGCTAATGTTCCATCATCATTAATAATAGTTCCCTTAGCTCTATGTCCACTAACTACAATATGGTTTTCATTTTTAACTTTAAGATAGAAGAGTTCATCTTTTTCTACTTTAGTATCTCCATTGACTGTAACTTGAATATTAATATCTCTAGTTCCCACTGGAATATTATATCGAGTGGTTGAAATAGCCTCATAATCATTGTCTCCTGACTGGGCCGTATCATCTTGAGTATAATAGTCAAAATAGCTATCTGCAATAGCATCAGAATCTAACTTACAGTGAAAATTAAGAGTTTTAGTTGAGCTATTGCCCTCAACCACCGATACATCTGCTGTTGAAAAGTCAACACTAGGAAAATTACCATCATCATTAAGAATCTCTGCTTCACTTATAGATTTAACAATAGAACTACTTCCTAAAATAACCATTTTAACATTCTCATCATCTTCTACAACATCATCTCCAATAGTAGGAATGTTTACTATCTTCTCTGTATCTCCTGTTGTAAAAGTAACATGACCACTAACAGAACTATAATCCTCTCCTGCTATAGCCGAAGGAGAACTACCATCTTGTGAGTTATAATCTATAACTAAATCAGGCTCTCCTGCTGGATAGGGCTTTGCTAAATAGATATGACAAGCTACATTATTGCTCTCTCCTACATTTCCCTCATCAGCATCATCACAATCAACATATACTTCAATAGTATCATCGTCATCAATAGTTGCTGTTGCTTGACTATCTTCAATTGTTCCACTAGATATAGAGTCAATAATAACTTTAAAATCTTCTGTAGATTCAGGAGAAGTATCTCCTTTAATTGTAATTGGAAGTAAAACTCTATTATTACCTGCTGAAGCTGTAACTGTACCTCCTGAAACTCCCACATAGTCGCTTCCTGCATGAGCTGTATTATCTACAGTGTGATAGGTTACCGTAACATCAGATGGAAGATTTTGATTAAAATAAGCAACTAAATATAGGGTTTGGTCTGTATCTGTTTCAGTTACACCTTTATCATTAAAGGTTGTCAACTCCAATGGAGCTAAATCATCATCGTAAATAGTTCCCTCCCCTATACCATCTGTAACCTCATAAAACATAGAGTCTTCTGTAATTTCAACTGAAACATGCTCTGTAGACTCATGTATGGTATCATTTAGAACAGGAACACTTATAACTTTAGTTGTAGGGTCACCACTACTAAAAGTCACATCTCCTTCTGTATATGTATAGTCACTTCCTGCTGTAGCTGAACCATTATTTACTGTTTTATAATGAACAGTAACTGATGTAAATAAAATAGGAGATGACGATAGAGTAATAGTAAATTGTAAAGAGCTATCATACTCATGAACAGAAGAGGCATCAGAGATAGTAATATTTTTTTGCAATATACTATCAGCAAAAAGAGATGTAGAAAAAAAGAGTATCCATAAAAATAGGAATTTTTTTAAAAAAGTATGCATAGATGTTCCTTTAAGAAATATAAATTATTACAATTATAGTATTTTTTTAATTTCTTAAAGTTTAAATTAAAAATATAAATTAAAATTAATTTAATAATATTTAATATTTATTTTTGTGTTATTTTAAAAGCCTCCCCAACAGCTTTTATAAAAGAGCTTCTAACTGCACCCTCTTCAAGAGCAGCATAAGCAGCAGCCGTGGTTCCACCAGGACTCATAACCGAGTCTTTTATAAGAGCAGGGTGGTTAGCAGCAATTAGAGGAGCAAAGCCTTTAAATAAAGAATTAGTGATGCCTACTGCATCGGGACGTTTCATCCCTTCTTTTACCAATCCATCCATCATCGCCTCTGCAACCAGAGTAAGTAGAGCTGGTCCAGAACCAGCGATGGCAGTGGCTATGTCTACTTCTTTTTCAGAGTCAACCCAAAAGGTGTCTCCTATGGCATTAAAAATCTCTAAAGCTTCATCTTTTTTTGTATTATCCCCAGTTAAGACAGAGGTTGAAGAAGCAAATTTTGCAGCAACATTAGGCATGATACGTATATGATTTTCTGCAGGAATATTCTCTTTTAAAGCCTCTAAAGTAGTTCCAGCTAAAACAGAATACACTGTATTTGCTTTACCTTTTAGTTGTTTGGAAACAGAAGAGAGTGCATACGGTTTAACAGCTAATAAGATGTTTTTATCAGTGATATCAAACTCATTTAAAGCATAAACATTAGCAGGAAATTTTTCTTTTATAGATTCAAGTTTAGAAATATCTCGTGCTACGAACTCTAAAGTGTATTTTCCATTTTGATTATTTAATCCATCAGCTATTGCCATTGCCATGGAACCTGGTCCTATAATTGTTAATGTCAAGTTAATATCCTTAAAGAGGTGATTTTAGGCGATTATAGCAAAATATAATAGAGTTTGAGGTATTATCTATTTTAAAATAATATATAAGGTTAATGATGAAAATATTAATGAATGTTAAGCAAACAGTTACAGCTGTAATATTTGCAACACTTCTTTTAGGATGTAGCTCTAAAGATACAGTAAATGAGTATGATAAACCAGCACTCTATTGGTATCAAGCTATTGTTAAAGGAATAGCATCATCGAACTTAGATAAGGCAGATAACTATTATATATCACTACGTAGTGAGCATATGCGTTCACCACTACTTCCTGAAGCAACCATGGAGTTGGCACAAGCACATATGGAAGACCATGCTTATATTATGGCTGACTATTATCTTGATGAATATTTGAAAAAGTATGCTTCAGGTGAACGTATAGAACAGGCAAAGTTTTTAAAACTAAAAGCAGCATTTTTAGGTATTAAAGATATCAATAAAGATCAAAAACTAATGATAGATACTTTAAATGATGTAGATACTTTTGTTAAAGCTTATCCTACATCATCCTATCTTCCTGTTGTTCAGACTATAAAAGTACGATTAAATATGGCTCAATATATGTTAAATGAAAATATAGCAAGCCTTTATAGTCGTTTAGGAAAAGATAAAGCAGTTGCCATATATAGAGATAAAAATGCAAATTCTCCACTAAATGTAGCCGATATAAAAGCTCCAAAAGTTGGAATATTAGATGCTATTTTTAACTAACTTAAAGAGATAATATATGCAGTTAAGTAATTATGAACCATTTCCTACGCAAATACCTGTGGTGATTGAAGATCACTTATTTCTTTATCCATTTATGATCAGTCCTGTGTTCTTAACCAAGAAAGAGGATATTGATGCCGTTACTTATGCTATGGAAAAAAACTCTCTTATTTTGTTAACTACGACCAAAGAGGGCTTTGAAGGCTCTCGTTTAGAGGAAGATATTCATAGTATGGGTGTTATCGGCTCTGTTATGAGAAAAGTAAATCTTCCCGATGGTCGAGTAAAAATTCTTTTTCAAGGTTTGGCAAAGGGTGAAATAGCTGCACCTTTAGAGACAATGGAGATAGAAGATACAACTTTTCAAAGTTCTTTAATTCGTTTGATAGAGCAAGATGCTTACGATATATTAAAAGTTCAAGCTCTTGTAGATATTTTGAATGAAAAAATAAAGTTACTCTCAAAAGTAAATAATAATATACCTTCAGACCTTTTAAAGACTATTACCGAGACAGATAACCCTTACAGAATAGCTGATTTGGTCTCTTCGCTTTTAAAGCTTTCAAAAGCTGAAGCTTATGCTATTTATTCTGAAAATGATATTGAAACACGACTTATGGAGGTCATTGATATTATTATTTCTGAAATGGAATCAGCTAGAGTTGAGAGAGAAATTCGTTCTAAGGTACACACAAAGATAGAACAGACAAATAAAGAGTATTTTCTTAAAGAGCAGATAAAAGAGATTAACAAAGAGTTGGGTGTTGATGCTCAACGTGAAGAGGAGATGGCAGAGTTTAGAGAAAAAGTTGAAGCTCTAAAAGAGTATGTAGAAGAAGATACTTATAAAGAGATAACAAAACAACTTAATCGTTTTACTAGGATGCATCCTGATTCAGCAGATGCTTCTCAAATACAGAGTTATCTGGAGTGGGTTTTTGAACTTCCTTTTGGAAAAATAACCCAAAAAGATTTAAAAGTCTCAGAGGTTAAAAAAGCTTTAGATGATGATCATTTTTCGTTAGAAAAACCAAAAGAGAGAATAGTAGAGTTCTTTTCTGTTCGAGAGTTAGCTGAACAAAGAGAAATAACTTTAGAAGGAAGTTCTGGAACTATATTATGTTTCTCTGGACCTCCAGGTGTTGGTAAAACATCATTGGCAAACTCTATTGCTAAAGCATTAGGTCGCCCTTTAGTACGTATAGCCTTAGGTGGACTAGAAGATGTTAATGAGCTTAGAGGACATAGACGAACTTATGTTGGTGCCATGCCTGGACGTTTGGTACAAGGACTTATAACAGCAAAAAGCATGGATCCAGTTATTGTTTTAGACGAGATAGACAAAGTAGGGCGAAGCAACAGAGGTGACCCTACGGCTGTTCTTTTAGAGATACTAGACCCTGAACAAAACAAAGAGTATCGTGACCACTATTTGAACTTTAATATTGATTTGAGTAAATCTATTTTTATAGCTACAGCAAATGATATAGGGCAAATTCCTGCACCATTACGTGATCGTATGGAATTTATCTCGGTTAATTCCTATACTCCTGGTGAAAAATTTGAGATAGCAAAACAGTACTTGATTCCTCAAGAGTTAAAAAAACATGCACTTAAAGTTGATGAGTTTGAGATTACCTCTAATGCTTTGAAACTTCTTATAGATGAGTATACAAGAGAACCAGGTGTGCGTGGATTAAGACGTAAAATAGCAGGGCTTATGAGAAAGTCGGCACTTAAACTTTTAGCAGATGATTCTTTATCTGTTGTGAAGATAAAGGTAAAAAATCTAGCAGAATTTGCAGATAAAAAAGTTTTTGAAGCATCAGCTATAGATACAAAACCTTTAGTAGGTGTTGTAAATGGTTTGGCTTGGACTGCTGTTGGTGGTGATGTTTTAAAAATAGAAGCCATAAAATTAAAGGGGAAGGGTGCTGTTAAGCTTACAGGTAGCCTTGGTGATGTGATGAAAGAGTCAGCTCATATTGCTTTTTCTGTGGTTAAAATTTTAATAGATAATAAAAAGCTAGAAGTTAATAAATCTATAATTCCTTTAAATCAAAAAGAGAAAGAGACGATAGAAAGCATTGATGAAAGTGAACTCTATAAACGTTTTGATTTACATATTCATGTTCCAGAGGGTGCTACACCAAAAGATGGGCCAAGTGCTGGTATCGCCATGGCTGTAACCATTGCTTCTATTCTTTCCCAAAAGAAGATAGATAATAAAGTAGCCATGACTGGTGAGTTAACTTTAACGGGTAAAGTTCTACCTATAGGTGGACTTAAAGAGAAGCTCATAGCAGCTTATAAGTCAGGAGTCACAAAAGCATTAATACCAGCTAAAAACTATGAACTTGATTTAGAAGAGATACCAGATGAAGTAAAAAAAGCTATCAATATTATTCCTGTTTCCATTATAGATGAGGTTCTAGAAGAAGCATTAGTATAAAGGAAATATTTTGTTAAAGTGGTATCAAGAACCTTTTTTACACTTTATAATTTTAGGAACTATTTTATTTTTTATAATGCATGATAATGATATTGATAGTTCTGAAAACATAGATAGGGTTATAGTTGCAAATCAAGAAGATATTTCTAAGGTTTTAACTTTTTGGGATAAAGAGCATAACAGTAGACCAAGCAAGAGAGAATTAGAGAGCCTTTTAAGGGACTATAAACAAGATGATATACTCTACCAAGAAGCAATTTTAAGAGACCTTGATAAAGATGACAGAGCTATAAAAAAGCTTTTGGTAGATAAATTGAAATATACCATTAGTGATTCAGTCAATATTGCTGAAGTCTCTTCGGATGTATTAAAAGAGTATTTTAACAAAAACCGAGATAAGTTTGCGAAAGAGTCTCAAATAAATTTAACATTTGGGCATGTCTATTTAAATCCTCAAGAACATACTAATATTGATGCTGATGCAGAGAAACTTTTGAAAGATATAAAGAGTGTACCTTATACCAATAGTATCTCTAGATTGGGTGATAAGTTTTATGCTGGTAATTATTTTGATGGTTTAAGTAAAAAAGAACTCTCTAAATATTTTTCTAGATTTTTTATTGAGGAGTTAATAAAACTTCCAGAAAATAGATGGTCATTATTAAAATCTGGCTTTGGGGTTCATTTAGTGTATATGGTTGATGTCTCTAAGAAAGATGTAGTTTTTAAAGATGTCAAAGATCGTGTTAAACGAGCATATATTATTGAAAAAAATCGCAATGCCTATAAACTATTTTTTAATAAAATTAAAGAAAAATATAAAATTCTTATAGAAGAGAATAAAAGTAAAGTTAGAGATTTTTAATGCCTCGTATTTTATTTATAATACTTTTCTTCTTAGAAATCACTAGCACACTCTTTGCACATACCGTAAGACCAGCTTATTTAGAAGTAACTTCTATGGGTAAAACAAATTATTATGTTAAATGGAAAGTACCTATAGAAGAAAAAATTAGGCTTAACCTCCTACCTATATTTCCTAAAGATTGTAGAGTTGATAAAGATAGTTTTTATAAAATTGAAGATGGAAACATTATATTATCATACTGGATTATGCATTGTAAAGAAGCTCTTTTAGGGAAAAAAATTACTATTGAAAATCTTAAAAAAGAGAATGCAGAAGTGCTTTTTTATTTTAAGCAAGATGAGATAAGTTATTTTAAAAAAATAAGTGCTTCAGATAGTATAGCTATAATAGATAAACATTCACGTAATATTAGTGTTGCAAAAGAGTATACATATTTAGGTATTAAACATATCCTCTTGGGCTATGATCATCTGTTATTTATTTTAGGTCTATTATTTATTGTGACTGGATTTAAAACTTTAATTAAAACTATTACTGCTTTTACCCTTGCACACAGTATTACTTTGGGCTTATCTATTTTAGGTTATGTAGTTATGAATGCAACATTAGTAGAAGCACTCATAGCATTAAGTATTGTTATTTTAGCAGTAGAGATTATTTATGCCTTACATGGAAAAAGTGGCTTATTAACAAAGTACCCTTGGGCTATAGCATTTTTCTTTGGTTTGATTCATGGATTTGGGTTTTCCTCGGTTTTAATGGAGTTAGGCTTACCACAAGCTCAATTGAGCTTGGCCCTACTATTTTTTAATATTGGTATTGAAGTAGGGCAATTGATGTTTATCTCCCTAATGATTAGCCTCTATTTTATACTAAAAAAGTTTCTTTCAAGAGAACAACTCCTAAAAGGAAATTTATTTTTAGTTTATGCTATAGGTACTATTGCATCTTATTGGTTAATAGAGCGTATAACATGATATATATTTATTGATTCATGTAAATATTATGGGCCTCTTCTAGTGTATAGAATTCCAATCCAAGCTCATTAACCATATCCATAATTTTTATGAGTTTCTCTTTTGATATTTTATATTTATCTCTTGTAAATTCGACATTATCTGAAATAATCCAATGGCTTAAGAAGACACCAATATCCTTTTCTCTTTTTAATTTTTCTAATTCTTCTTTTATTTCATCTATCGTTATATTAGAAGGGTCATCAATAAGGGTTACATGAGCAAAAAAAGCACGAATATGAGGTAGTTCTTGACGAATCAGTTCATCATGTGCTGGTTGCCCAGAAATAAATGGATAAGAGAAACTTTTAGGTTCAAAGCCTCTTTCTCTCATATTGGTAATACCAGGTTCAATTTGATCATCAAAATATGCTTGTGCTTTATTGGATTCATTATCATATTTGTGATTTTTTGTACTTAGATGTTTGACTGTATGAAAGCCAATCTCATGACCATTATCTTGAAATGATTTTAGCATACTCTCTTCTTCTTTTGTAATATCCCATTTTTCACTATAGTCAGCCCATCTATTACAAAAAAATGTTACAACAGCACCTTTCTCTTTAAAGGTCTCTTGCATCTCTTGCCAGTTATTAACATGACTATCATCAAAAGTTAGGACAACTCCTGGTCTACTTACCACAACAGATTTATCTATTTCTAATGTATCCTTTTTATTATAAGAACGAATATTATCTATATATCCACCACCCTGTATAGTTATATAGTTTATTTGATTAAAGTTATTATCTGGTTCATATCTTTTTAAATCACGTTCCAAATCTCTTGTAATTGTATGCCATTTATTGTTGGTCTTATTGGAACCTATGCCATGGATAATACTATCACCATATATACCTGCACCTGTATCTTTTGGTATATATTTTAACCAGCGTCTACCTTTATCAGTACTAATATTAAGACTAATTGTAAATATTTGATTAAATTTCATACTCCATTGTATAAACTGATTGCTTTGATTACTGTCTATTCCGTTGAATTTAAATGTATCCCAGCTATTTTTATCATTGTCTTTGATTTTTGCATCTAAGTATATAACCCTACTATTAGTCTCATCATCATAGGTATTAGTTATATTAGCTTCTTTTGAATCGTTAGAAATAATTAACCAATTATTGATTGTTTGATCTTCTGCATTTTCATAGGGTGTAGCAATATTATCTGTTGTGACTATATTCTCATTATTAACAATATCTTGAGTATTATTATTTTCTCTATTATTGTTTGGACTAGTATCTCTATTGTTAAGAATATCTTGGGTGTTATTATCTTCTGTATTATTGTTTGGAATGGCATCTCTATCATTAACAATATTTTGAGTTTCTGTATTATTTTTATCTGAATTATTGGATGGGGTTGAACTGCCACAAGCACTTACATAAAGTGCTAATAGAGTAATTGTTATCCCTTTATAAATACTATTCATTTTATCTCCTTTTTAATTTTGAGATTATAACCAATATATTGATTAATATTAATTAGCAAATGAATATAAAATATATTTTTTATTTTAAAGAAGAGAAAATCATCTATTCTCTTCTTTATTTGGAGTTAGTAGTTATATCTGTAATAGTCAGAATATCTATTGTAATAGTATCTACTAGGATAATAATAGTCTCCATGATGATACCATCCTTCATGACCTACGACTGAGCGTAAATCTTCTGGAGGATGAGGATACTTATTTGGTTGTTCCTCTTCTACATGAGTAGTTTTCGGAGGAACATAATTGGTTGGATAGTTATTCGCACATCCTAAAAATATGAATGGAATAAATATTGCAAAGTAAAAACTTTTCATTTATATATCCTTTCTAAGTTTTATATATTATTTATATTAATGGCTACCAACCAAAAAGACCTTTAACACTTTGTATTGCACCAACAGCACTTCTTGCTGCACCTGCATTTTCTTGGATAGAATCAGTAGTTTGATGACGCTTCATATTCTCTAAACGAATTTCATCAGCTGTTAATGCTTGTTGTCGTCTATATTGTTCTGCTTCAGTTCTTGTAATTTGAGCACCATCTGCACCTCTATTTTTATTTAAATAAGCAGAGTCTTGACCTGCAGTTTTTGGTGTACACCCTTGTAATAGACCAGCTGATATAATAGCTAAGGCTAAAAGTGATAGATTAGTATTTTTCATGATAAATCCTTGTTTTAATATATTATATTTTAACTAGAAATAACTTTATAACTACTTTGCTTTTTCTAAATATTTACCATCAACTGTATCAACTACTATTTTTTGTCCTTCCAATATAAAGAATGGAACTTGTACAACAGCACCAGAATCTAGAGTTGCTGGTTTTTTACCACCTTGTGAGTCACCTTTGAAATTTGGAGGAGTTTCTACTACTGTATAGGTTGCTGTTATAGGAATCTCAACTGAAATTGCTTTACCATTATAAAAAAGAATATCTGCCTCCATACCATCTATCATAAAGTTAAACGTCTCTTTTCCTACTTGCTCATGAGTTAAACCTATCTGGTCATATGTTGTTGTATCCATAAACTGTAACATCTCACCATCATCATAGAGGTATTGCATGGTTGTTTCCTCTAAATCAGGAACTTCAAATTTATCACCTGCATGAACCGTTTTATCAATTACTTTACCTGTTGATAAGTTTTTAATTTTACAACGTACAAAAGCTGCACCTTTACCTGGTTTAACATGTTGAAAGTCTACCACTTTGTATGGATTACCATCCACTTCTAATCTAACACCTTTTTTAAGGTCTCCCATTGAGATTGTTGCCATTTATCAACTCCTAAAATTTTTTGTGATTATATCCAAGGTTCACTTTACATTAATGTTTAGTTTACAATATAATGGTAGACTTATAAAAAATTAAAGAAAAGGTATTAAATGAAAAAAATATTAAAAGTGTTAGCTCTTTTATCTATGACATTTACAATGGTACAAGCAAAGAGTATTGATGCTTCTATTGTAAAAATATATACAGTATCTAAAGTTACAAATTATATGGAACCATGGAACTCATCCGTTCAACGTTCAAGTGGTTCAGGAAGTATCATTTCAGGTAATCGTATCTTGACCAATGCACATGTTGTTGCCAATGAGACATTTTTAGAAGTTAAAAAATATGGTGATACCAAACGCTATCAAGCAAGAGTTTTAGAGGTCTCTCACGACACAGATTTAGCACTTTTAGAGGTAGAAGACAAAGATTTTTTTAAAGATACTGAAGCATTGAAATTTGGAGAATTACCAAAAATTCAAGATAAAGTTACTGTATATGGTTACCCGATGGGTGGACATACTATCTCTGTAAGTACAGGAATAGTTTCCCGTATAGAACATAATCGTTATGCACATAGTGGTAAGAGTTTTTTGTCAATTCAGATAGATGCAGCTATTAATCCTGGAAACTCAGGTGGTCCAGCTATCTCAAATGGGAAAATAGTTGGTGTTGTAATGCAGGGTATTACTATGTCTCAAAATATTGGTTATATGGTTCCCGTAGATATTATTCAACACTTTTTAAAAGATGTATCTGATGGAAAACGAGATGGATTTCCTAAACTTGGAATTATGACAGATAAAATAGAAAATCCGACATTGAAAGAATATTATAAATTGGGTGAAGATGAGGGTGGAATTCTTGTTGTTGATATCGTCTATAACTCTATTTTAAAAGATGTGTTAAAACGAGATGATATTATTACAGCCATAGATGGACATAAAATAGAAAATGATGGAACCGTTGAGTTTAGACCTAAACAGTATACTCATTTTAAGTATTTTATAGATCTTCATCAATATGGTGACAATGTTACCTTAGATATATTACGTAATGGTAAAAAAATGGTACTAAAAGTTAAGCTTCCTAATACTTCTAGTTTAGAACATGCGACCTATGCTAAGTTAGAGTATGACAAAATGCCAAGTTATTTTATGTTGGGTGGTTATGTCTTTTCACCTATTACCCAAAACCTTTTAAACAGTTCAGGAAGCCCCGTTTTATCATTACGTGCAAAAGCTACTAAATTTCCAACTAAAGATGAACAAGAATTGGTTGTTTTACTTAAAGTACTTGCAGCAGAGCATAGTCGAGGTGATTATGGCATTAGTATGTGGCATATAGTAAAAGTTAATGGAAAAGAGTTTAAAGACTTTAAAGAGTTTTATAAACTTGTAATGGAGTCTAAAGATAAGTATGTTGTATTTGAAGATGAAGATGGTGCTAAGGTAGTAATAGATAGAGAAAAAGCATTGGCAATAGAATCTGATATTTTAAATCGTTATAGTATAAAAGCAAATCGATCAGATGATTTAATGGAAGATGGAGAGATATAACTGTTATAAATTCCCATCAAGATGATGGGAATTAGAGTAAGTTAAAATCTATTTAACAAACTCAAATGGATTTTCCACTACATTTTTTCTATCTACAATGTATGGAATAAGAGCAGTTTGTCTAGCTCTTTTAATAGAAACTGTTACAAGTTCTTGGTGACGTTTACAGTTTCCTGTAAGTCTTCTTGGCATGATTTTAAATCTCTCACTTAATGAGAACTTTAATAGACCTAAGTCTTTATAGTCGATAAAATCAACTTTCATTTCACAATATTTACAAAATCTTTTTTTGAACTTTCTTCTTTCTGCCATGGGTTATCTCCTAAAATGGTATCTCGTCATCATCGATGTCGATTTCTGGTACAGACGCTTGTTGTTGCTGTGGAGCTGGTTGAGAATGTTGTTGTGAAGCTTGAGGTTGACCATATCCACCTTGTTGGGTTTGTCCATAGCTTTGTTGTTGCTGTGGTTCACCATAACTACTACTTTGGTTTTGACTACCATAGTTGTTTTGGCTTGCTTGGTTACCATATCCATTACTGTTTGTATTGTTAGGGTTTTGGCTATCAGCCTTGGAGTCTAACATCTGTAGGTTCTCTACAGTTACAGCATGTTTACTTCTTTTACTTCCATCTTGTGCAGTCCATTGTTGAAAAACAAGTCGTCCATCTACTAAAACTTTGCTCCCCTTACGAAGGTATTGGTTTGCTATCTCAGCTGTACGTCCAAAAAATGTCAAGTCGATAAACATAACTTCATCTTTCTGCTCACCAGTTTGACTTTTCCACTTTCGGCTTGTTGCAATTCCAACATTACCAATAGCTGAGCCACTTTGTGAGTATCTTATCTCAACATCTCTTGTAAGGTTTCCTACCAATACTACTTTGTTATACATGGGGTTTCTCCTAAGGTCTTATGCTTCTGTTTTTACTTCAGCAGGTGTTGCTTCAGTTGTTGCAGGAGCTTCTTCTGTTACTGTTTCTTCAGTTGCAACAGGAGCTTCTTCAGCTTTTGGTGCTTCTTCTATAACAACAGATGCTGCTTTTACAAGTTTTTCAAACTGAGCTAACTCTTTTTTCTTTGTATATCTAACTGTTAAGTATTTAATAACTTCTTCGTTAAACTTTAAGTTTCGCTCAAGTTCGTTAATAACACTACCTTCAGCTTTAAAGTAAACGATAGTGTATACACCACGCTCATTTTTTTCAACAGGGTAAGCAAGTCTTCTCATTCCCATTTTATTAGTAGCAAGAATCTCAGCACCTTCACGTACAAGAATCTCTTCGATTTTTGCAATGTTTGCTGCTGTCTCTTCATCTGTAAGTGTAGGTTTAAGTACATACAGTGTTTCGTAGTTGTTCATTGTGTTCCTTTTGGTTTTATAGCCCACTCTTATAATCTGTGCAGATTATCCAAAAATGAGCAAGAATTTTGGAAGCAGTATACTACCATAATAAATATTTATTTTTACTAAAAATATCAGAACATCTATTAATTAGAGTAGTTTTTATAAAAATAAACTTAGTCATACTTATTATATAATATAATTAAGTTTATATTTTTTAAGGTAGATTTAGAATGAAAAAAGAGTCCCAAAAAACAACGATAAATTTTTTTATAAAAAGCTCAAAAATTATTTTTTTAGCAATTTATGCCATATTGGTATTAGGTGCTAGTTATATTTTTGTAAACAGTTATACTCAATATGATTATTTAAGTAGTTCAACTGAATATGCTGAATTTATGAATAAGATTAAGAATATTGATGGAATTAAAGAGAAAATTTTAATTAAAGATACACAATTAAGAATAAATGAACAAAAAATTATTATGATGACATCGTTGCTTGTTTTAGTACTTTCTGTCTTTATGTTTATAAGAAGAGCCTATATTCTTAAATATTTGGAAGTTGAAAAGCAAAACCTGACACTGCTTTTAGAAGATTTAAAATCTTACTCATATGAGAATAAGTTGGAAGAGTTTCAAAATATGATTAAAGATAAAAACAGGGCAGAAATTTATGCTTTAATGTCAGATATGATATATGAACTCGAAGAGAGTAAGAATGCTGCTGATGAAGCAAATAAAACTAAGAGTCTTTTTTTAGCCAATATGTCTCATGAAATTCGTACACCACTAAATGGTATTGTAGGTTTTACAAAGTTTTTAAAGTCAACTAATTTAGATGACGAACAAGATGAATTTGTAGATATTATTAGAAAAAGTTCAGAAGATTTACTCTCAATTATTAATGATATTCTTGATATCTCAAAAATAGAGAATGGACATGTTGAGTTAGAAGAAGTTTTTTTTAACCCTATGGAAGAGTTTGAAAATGTTATTGAAACCTATGCAGCTAATGCTTCTAAAAAAGATATTGATTTTGGATTATGGATAGACCCTAATTTATCTTCACTTCTTTTACGCTCCGACCCTGGTAAAATAAAACAAGTACTTATTAATCTAATCTCTAATGCTGTAAAATTTACTGACAAAAAAGGAAGCATAGATGTTATTATCAAAAAAGTTTTAGATGAAAATGAGGATAATATATCTGTAAAATTCACAGTTAAAGATACGGGTGTTGGTATAAACGAAGATCAAAAAGAGAAAGTATTTGAAGCATTTACTCAAGCAGACAGTAGTACAAGTAGAAAATATGGTGGTACAGGTTTAGGTTTAACTATTTCATCAGCTTTAGTAAATATTTTGGGTGGATCTTTAGGCTTAAATAGTACTCTAGGGGAAGGAACTGAATTTAATTTCACTATAAAAATGCCATTCAAAGAGGTAAAACGAGATAAGAATATTCATCCAATGAACATTGCTATTTATGCTCCATCAGAAGTTAAAAGTAAAGATTCAGATAAATATTTAGAAAATTATCTTTTATCTTATGAGCATTTATCGGTACAACGTTTTAAAAGTTTTAAAGAGTGTATGGAGACTTTAACTACAGCTTTTGATGTACTCTATATTCATTATGATAAAATAAATATGGATGAATTGCATAAAATTGTTAAGCATTATAATTCATCTACTAATATTGTATTGGTTACAAAGTTAAACAAACGTAATGATGTACAAGCATTATCTGAGGAGTTTTCACATGTTATGTATGAACCCATAACTTTTTCAAAAGTTGAAAAATCTTTTAAATATTTAACATATAAACAACAAGATAAAAAACCTTTGTCTACATCTCAAAAATCAAAAATCAATTATAAAAAATTCTCTAATCTTCATTCTCTTGTTGTTGAAGATAATCCTATTAATCAAAAAATGATACAACATACATTAAAAAATATGGGCATTACATCAGACTGTGCTAATAATGGACAAGAGGGACTTAATATGTATATCTCAAATAGTCAATATGATGTTATATTTATGGATATACAAATGCCCGTTATGAATGGTATAGAAGCAACAAAAGAGATTTTAAAGTATGAAAAGAAAAATAATCTTAATCATACACCTATTATTGCAGTTACAGCAAATGCTTTAAAGGGTGATAGAGAGAAGTTTATGAGTGAAGGGATGGATGAATATGTATCTAAACCAATAAATTTAGATAAGTTTATAGAATCATTAGAGAAATTTTTTCCTATTGTAAATATAGCAACAAAAGTGCCACCTAGTAATACAAAAGATATATTACTTTATAAAGAGACGACCACAGAAGCAAAAATTATATCTGCAATTTTAAATAAACTTGATTATAGTGTTGATGTAGTAGAAAATATTGAAGAGTTAAAGAGAGTAATAGATGTAGAGAGTTATAAATGTGTACTCTTAGATAGAGTTCATTCAGACAGCTCACATGAGAGTTTAACTGAACATCTTAAGTCAAGTAATATTCCTAGTTTACTTTTTACTGATGAGAAGTTAATGGTCACATCTAGTGATAAAGAGAATTATACGTTTATTACTGATAAATTGGCAGATTATATGAGTATTAAAGAGAAGGTAGATTATATGATTGGTTTGGATAAAGCATCATAGATAAGATTGCAACTTAATAAATGCTCCATAAAGCAACAACTCTCTGTTGGTTGCTGGAGTGTTTTTTATCTGTAATTCTACTTCTAAAAGGTGTTCAAATATTTTGAGTATACTAGGGCTTTTAACTCTTAAAGCAAGAGTAGCTTTTTGCTCTTCTATGTTTTTAGGTAATTTATAGCCTAGGATAGCTTTTGAGTCTATGTGACCATGTAGTTTCATGTAGGCATTAAAGAGGAAAATTTGGTTAACAAAAAATTGTGTTGAACGTAAAATAGAAAATTCATCTTCTCCTATTTCTAATAGTCTGCTCATGGTTTCAACTATAGGTTTTTTTTCAAATAGGTCTATGAGTAACTGTTCTATAGCAAGTGGTGCAGTAGAGTAGACAAGTCTGTCAATATCTTTTGAAGTTACTTCACCCTCTAAAATAGCTAGTTTATTAAGTTCATTTGCACAGAGGGAAAGGTTATTGTTGAGCAGTAGCATAAGGTGTTGTAAGGCATAATGGTCTATCTGTAATCCAACAGCTTGTGCTTTTCTTTGTAATATATTTATACTCTCTCTAAAATTAGGTTCAAAAAGTCGAAGCCAATTGGCTCCTTTTTTAGGAGTAAATGCAGATTGTAAACTCTTTGCATCACTGGCTTTTCCTTGATACTCAAATAAAAAGTAATTATCGGTGTTTTTACCTACAAGTTCAATGAGTACATCTAACTCTTTTTTAGGTATTTTTTTATCTCGTTTTACTATAAGAAGATTGGTTCCACCAAAAAGTGAACTTTGTGAAAGGTATGCTTTTGCTCTTTCAAAATTGTATTCGTCAAAATAGAGATTTAAAAGTGAATCTGCAGCATTGGTGATATTGATATAATGTTGAATATATGAGGATATGAGGTAAGCATTCTCCCCATAAAAGAGCATGGCTCTAGGAGGAGTGTTTCTTAATAGGTTGTCAAACTCTCTTTGATACATATATTTTTACCCTTTTTTGTTAATAAATATTTCTAATAATTATAGCAGATTTAAACAAAAACTATATTGGTGAATTATGTAATAAATGTGAAAATATAAAATAATTATTAAGCAAAAATACTAATTAAAATTGATAATATATTATTAAACATAAAAAGGGGTGGTCGTGAATAATAAATGGAGAGAAAAACGTTTAGAGATTATTACATTAGGTATTTTTTTTATATTACTGTTAACTTCACTTCTATTTCTTTATAACTCTTATACTAATTATACTCTGTTTATCTCTTCAGGGCAAGAGAGTAAAGCTTTTGTTCATCAAATTATTATGATAATATCAGTAGTTATTTTATTTCTATCACTATTAATAGTCTATAGTAAAAGAGACTATTTTTTTGTTGAAGAGAAACGAGATACAAAGGGACTTAAAAATCTTTTTGAAGAGATAAAACACTCATCGGATAAGAAAAAAAATGAACAGTTTAAACTGATGCTCAAAGAGGAAAATCATAGCGAAATTTATATGTTGATTTCAAATATGATTACTGAGCTTCAAGAGAGTAAAAAGGCTACAGAAGAAGCAAATAAAATTAAAACACTTTTTTTATCAAATATGTCACATGAAATTCGTACACCTATTACTGGAATTGTGGGTTTTACCAACTTTTTAAATTCTACTAAATTGGATATGGAACAGAAGGAGTTTGTAGATATTATTAGAAAAAGTTCAGAAGATTTATTAACAGTTGTCAATAATATATTAGATGTTTCTCAGTTAGAAAATGGAGAGATGAAATTAACATTAAAAAATTTTAATATTATAGATGAGTTTGAAAAACTTATAAATGTTTACTCCTTTGATGCTATAGAAAAAGAGATAAATTTTCATGTTTGGATAGACCCTGAACTTAATGATATTTTATTAAATGCAGATGTAGAGAAGATTAAACAGATTGTTATGAATTTAATATCTAATGCTATTAAATTTACTGATAAGGGAGGAAGTGTAGAACTCATTATTTCTAAAAAAGCCAATTTGGAAAACAGTAAAGTAGAGATTGAGTTTTTAGTAAAAGATAGTGGAATTGGTATTGATGAAGAGCATAAAAAAATGGTATTTAGGCTCTTTAATCAAGCAGATAGTTCAAATACAAGAGCTTATAAAGGTATAGGATTAGGTTTAAATATTGCTAATAGCTTAGTGAAGTTATTAGGAGGAACTCTAAGTTTAGAGAGTGAACTTGGAGAAGGCACAACATTTTCATTTATTTTAGATATTGATTATAGAAAAAATAGTAGAAAAAATGATAAAAAATTAACCTCTATAGCAATATATGCCCCAGATCATTTACATGCTAATATAGCCTATAAGCATTTAGTTGCATATATCTCTTCAAATAAAAAGAATAGTGTCACCTGTTTTAAAAACTTTGTTGAGTGTAAAGATGCTAAGTTGGACTCTTTTGATACGCTTTATATCTATTATGATGAAATAAATAGTGAAGAGTTAAAAAGGATAGTGGCTCTTTATAGTTCAGAAAAAGATATAGTTTTGTTGACAAAAGTGTCAAATAGAGAAAAAATACTAAATATTGCACCTATCTTTACTCAAGTATTATATGAACCAATAACATTACCAAAAGTAGAATTGTCACTTAGTTATCAAAAGGCAACCCCTTCTGTAGTGGAAGATGATTTTGGTTTAAATGTTTTAATAGTAGAAGACAATTTGATTAATCAGAAGGTTATTGCTCATACGCTTAAAGGTTTGGGTATAACATCAGATTTAGCTGAGAATGGTGAGGTTGGTATAGAGATGTTTAAAAATAATAGATATGATATGGTCTTTATGGATATTCAAATGCCTATTATGAATGGGGTAATGGCAACCAAGCATATTTTAGAATATGAAAAAAAATTTAACTTAGACCATACACCTATTGTAGCAGTAACAACCAATGCTCTAAAAGGTGATAGGGAGTTGTATCTGAAATCTGGTATGGATGAGTATATAGCAAAACCTATCTCTGCTGATAAGTTTGTCTCTGTTATTAAACAGTTTTATGCACCTAAAAAAGAGCTAACTAAAGAGGTAAATCAAGAGTCTAAAGATATTTTACTCTATAAAAAAGTACCAACAGAAGCAAAAGTTTTGACCAATCTATTAACAGGGCTTGACTATAGTATAGATTTGGCTAAAAGTAGAGAAGAGTTTTATTATAAGATGAAAAGCAGAGAATATAAACTCTTTTTATTAGATAAAAATAGTGCCAATAGAGAGGATGAAGTGTTAATAAATGAGATAGTAAGTAGTAAAATCCCAACACTTTTTCTAATGAATGAAGAGAGTATCTTATCTTCAGATGATATGAATGAGTATACTAGAGTCATGTATGAAAAATCAAACTTTATTGCCATTCATGAGCAAATAGAGAAAATGATGAAGCTATAACTCCATCACCTCTTTTTCACGCTTGGCTATGAACTCACCTTGAATCTTAGCCATAGCGAGGCTGACACTCTCTATGCGTAAAATGATATTATCAAAGAGCATGACATTGTCGCCATGAATGTTCACCGTTACACCTTCGACTTCGCACTCTAAAATAGCTTTTGCATTCTCTCCTACCTCTACCACATGGGCTTTAAACTCTTGACCAATGCGTTTCTCTGCCCAACGTGCAAGTTTACGGTCACGGAAATCCCACTCGGCTTTGGTCGATTCACGTTCTAACTCTGAAACCTTTTGACAAAGAGGCTCTATGTTTCGTAACAGGTATTCGTTTTGCTCTTTGTCCTCTTTTAACTGTGACTTTATGAGTCGGTGCAAGATGAGGTCAGAGTAACGACGAATAGGAGAGGTAAAGTGGCTATAGTGGCTAAAGCCCAGTCCAAAGTGACCTTCGTTATGTGCTGCGTAAGTTGCTTGTTTGAGTGATTTGATAATCATGCTGTCTACTTCTGGAGCTATGCCCAAATGGTCAGCCTCTTTTTGAATAGCCCGTATGAGTGATGGTGAGTCATCGTAAGCAGAAACAAAAAGACCAATGGCAGCCAACTCTTCAAGTAGCTCTTCAAGTTTACTTAGTTGTGGTGGAAGGTGAACCCTAAAGACACCATACTCAAAGCGTTTAGCAGATGCTTGGTTGGCTAAAAGCATACACTCCTCTATGAGTGAGTGAGAAGGAGTTCCTGTCTCTGTTTGTGTGCTTTTTAGTTCATGACCAGCATCGATGCTTAGTTTTATCTCTTCGCTTCTAAAGTCAAAACCGTGACCCAAACGAGACTTTCTTAGTCTTTGAGTGATTTTCTGTAGAGGTAATAGATACGCTAAAATTCTCTTCTCATTCTCAGCCTCTACATACTTACCATTACTTTCAATAATCTTATCTATCTCATCATAGTTAAAACGTCTTTTTGAGTGAATAATTGCTTCAAAAAACTCCTCATTTTCAGGGAGTAGGGTACTTTCATTAAGCTTTATTTTGGCTACAAATGCCAGTCTTGGAGTATGTGGTTTAAGCGAACAGATATTTTCACTTAACTCACGTGGCAACATAGGAAAAGATTTATGAGGAAAATACGTTGTAAACCCACGTCGTTTTGCCTCTGTATCTATAGGGCTAAAGTAATCTACATAGTGACTAACATCGGCAATAGCTACATAAAGGGTATGCTCATTCATATCAAAGTAGATGGCATCATCAAAATCTTTTGCCGTCACAGGGTCAATGGTACAAAAATCAAGCTCTGTTAAGTCTACTCTAGTTGGGTGTTCACTTGGAGTGACTTCCAACTCTACCTCTTTGGCTTGTGTGACACAATCTTCTTCAAAAACATCATTGGCTCGGTTGTAAAGAGCAAGGGAAATTTTTTCATCGACTTTTGGGTCAGCTAAGTGTCCAAAGACTTCTAAAACTTCATCTGTTTCAGAGTCTACTTTTAGAACAGTTCCCATTTTAAAAGCTTTTAAATCCATACCATTCATAACAGCATGGGTAGGTAATCCTGTCTTTAGGTTGAGTATCTCAAAAATACCTGATTCGTTAGTATGGGTATAAACCAGTTGAAAAACATGTGCTTTACGAATAACCAGTTGTACCTTAGCAGAGGCTCGTCCTCGTCGTGCGATAATTCGTTTTACCACCACATCATCATGTGGATTGGCTTCGCCCATGTCATCTGCCTCTACAAGTAGGTCTTTTTGTTCAGGTGTTTGAGCTTCAACAAAACCACGACCCTCTTTGTTGACATAGAGTTGTCCCACACGGTAGAGTGATTTGAGCTTCCAAAGCCCTTCGACCTCTTCTATGGCTCCGAGTTGTTGCAGTTTTTGAAATGAGTTTTTATCTTCTAATTCTAAGTCGGTCTCTTTAAAACCGTTAATAAGTTGTATGGCAAATGGTGACATGATTTTCCTGTCTATTGAAGTACATTTGTACCCAAGCTTGGAGCTTGGGAATGTATATTATAGAAGTATTGTAGCAAATTTTGGGTTAAGTCTTTACTTTGTAAAAACACTCCCCAACATACCTTTTATGGCTCCTTGAATATCTGCAGGGTAAACTACAAACTTAGAGTTAGGTGATTGTGTCATCTTCTCTAAAGTATTGATGTAACGGTCACCCAGTAAGAACATGGCAGGTAGCTCTTTTCCATCGGTGGCTTTGGCAATCATCTCCATCGCTTCAGCAGAAGCAGTAGCTAGAGCTACTTGAGCCTGTGCTTCTAGTCTGGAAGCTTCTAGTTTCCCTTGAGCTTCTAAGATGGCAGCATTTTTGTTACCCTCTGCTGTGGTCTCTATGGCTCTTCTTTCACGCTCTGCAGCTGCTTGACGCTCCATTGAGTCTTGCATCGAACCACTTGGGTTAATGTCTTGAATCTCTACGGATTTAACTGTAACTCCCCAGTCTGCTACATCGTCAATAATATTGTCTTTTAGTTTTGCCTTTATCATCTCACGGTTACTTAACGCTTCATCAAGTTTCATCTCACCAATAATAGAACGCAATGTGGTCATAATTAGACTTGAAATTGCCAGTTGAAAGTTTTCTACTCCATAAAGAGCATCTTTAGGATTGGTCACTCTTACAAATGCGATGGCATTGGTTCGTATGACAGCATTGTCTTTAGTAATCACCTCTTGTTGAGGAATATCCATAATAATATCACGGGTTGAGATACGTTGACGTACATCGTCTACATAGGGAACAATAAAGTTTAAACCTGGTTCTAAAGTTCTTGAAAATTTACCCAGTTTTTCTATAACCCACTCTTCACCTTGTGGGACAATTTTAATTCCTTTGTAAAGCGTAACGATTACAGCTACGGCTAAGACTATTAATATATTTAATTCCATTTTTTATCCTTTATTTATAAGGCTTCAACTACGATTAGTTGACCTTTTATCTCTACGATTTTTATACGACTACCTGCCGAAATCTCTTCTTTAGCCGTGGCATGCCAAATGGTATTGCCTAAAACAGGCGTATCAAATTTTACTTTTCCTCTTCCATTTGCCTCTATGGTCTCTTCAACTACTCCTTGTGTTGTTAGTGAATAGTTGGATTGCCCAGAGTAATCTACCGTAGTATCTTTTAAGTATTTAAACCATAAAACGATGGAGACAAGAGAGAGCAGTATCCACAAAGCCAGTTCCATCTCTAAACTTAAAGAGAATAGCTTATCGGTAGCACCTACCAGCATGGCAGCAACACCCAGCCCAAGCATGAGAAAAGTTCCTAAAAACATCTCTGTAGTAATGAGTAGAAGTCCAAAAACTACCCAGTGCCACCAAAGTAAGTTGGTTGTTAAGTATTCGAGCATGATATTACTCCTTTTTATTTTTTTATTCTAAAGAGTTGGACTCATTATACATCAATAAGCTAAGATATCAAAAATGTATTTTCAAGCTCAGATTTTAAATATGTATTATAGAGTTCTTCTGACTCTTCTTTACTTCGAATGCTACAAGAGCGTTCTAACTCTTTATCTACTCCAAACATAATGGCCCTTGCTCCACAACCACCCCAACATAAATCATGTTTATAAAAGGCACAACTTTTACACATGGGAGTAACTAAGAAGTTTTTTTTATGACGGAAGAAGTCAAAAGCTTTTGTCCATGCTTCTGCTAAAGTATTATAAGCTCTTAAATTACCTACTAAATTATTGAGGTAAAAGAGTAGTGAGCATCCTGCAAGTTGTCCATGTGGACCTATAACCATATCTTTATAGCCAAGTTGACAACCTCTCTGTGACTCTTTACGTACTCGCCAAAGAGGTGTGCCAATATCTATTTTAGCTTTATAGTCCAGTCGTAGTTTTGATAGATAGTCTAAATCATTTTTTTCATTTAATGCTTGATGTTTAAGTGTTTTAGCAGACCCAATTGGGAGTAGCTCTAAAATTTTGATTTTATCGAACATATTGAGGTTATAAATATTTTTCACCTCTTGCTCTATATTGTCTAAAGTTTCTTTATTTACTACTATGAGTGCAGTAGTATAAAGAGAGTGAGTTTCTCTATATTCTTGGACAATCTGCATACTTTTTAGTAAACTTTTATGATATTTACTTAAACGCATTGAGGAGTATGTTTTTACATCTACAGCATCTACAGAGAGAGCAATACGGTAGAGATAGGGAAGTAGTTTTTTTATTCCATTAGGGTTGGCTCCATTACTAACGGTTTTAACTTTATATCCTAGTTTATATCCCAGTTTAATATATGCTAAAGAGTGCATAGGTTCTAAAGATATCTCATCATCATGAGGGTAGATATTTAAAAACTCTATGCCCATCTCTCGACCCTCTTTTAGTAGTTTGACTATTTCATCATGGGAAAGTTCTGCATAAGAAGACTTTTCAACATTTTTATGAATACAATGAAGACAAGCCATAGGACAAGTTTCACGAGGTGAGGGAAGTTCTAAAACAAGTGTTTTAGGAGGATTTATAGTATATTTATTTTTTAATAATGCTAACTTTTTACTACTGTTTATTTTTGTGTATGTTATTTTTTGCATCTGTTATTGTAGCGAATTACTCTGTTTCTTTTTACTTATTTTAAATAAAACTGGTTAGAATGTACTATGATTTAAAAGGGGAAAACAATGAAAATATGGACAATACTATTAATAAGCTTATTAAGCTTTACAAAACTAACAGCTTGTGGAGGGGGAGGATACTTTAACTCTTTTGTTAAAGACAACAGCTATGACTTCTTAGACCCCTCACTTATTAACCTAAAAGAGGATAACCCTCTTTATAATCTGTCGGCTTCAGGTGTTCGCAGTTACGAAGATAGAGTAGCCTATTTTAAGAAAAAATCTCATATGTTAAATCTCAAAGAGTGGCAAAAGTATTTGAAAAATAGTCTAACTATAAAAGAGCTTGATGAACTCTTTTATGGCGATAAGGAGATATTGACTCGGCTTAAAAAGTATAAAAGTAAAATAGCCAATAAACATTTTGAAAAATATTTTGACTTTGTCGCTGACCAAGAAGCAAATGTTCAAGCATATGAGTCAGAAGATGTTCCGATGAGTTTAGAAGATTTACTTAAAATTGGTACAAAGGCGTTAGAATCAGAAGATGATAAGTTTTTAAAACTACGTTATCTTTTTTTACTAATGCGACTTAACCACTACAGCGAACATTATAAAGAGGCTTTGGCTCTCTATAAAAAATATTACGATGAGGTTAAAGAGGTAGACTCTATAGTATTTGAGTGGATAGATGCCTTAAGAGCAGGAGCTTTACAGCATTTAGGAAAAGATGTAGCGTCAAATTTACTCTATGGAGAGATTTTAAAAAACAACAAAACCAACCCCTATTTGGGCTACTATGACTTTAAAATAGAAAATGATAAGCAGTGGAGCAACCTTTTAGCAGAAACTAAAACGGTAGATGAAAAAGCACTTTTTTACTTTTTACGGGCTTTAAAGTGGGAGGGTGTACCCCTTATGGAGCATAGAAAACTGGCTAAACTAGCACCTGATTCTGTTTGGTTTGAGCGTTTAACCTACATGATTTTACAAGATTTTCAAGCCAACTATTTAGACGAAGATAGCGTAGATAAAAATGATAAGTATGAGAGAACAAACTATCAAAGCTACTTAGAGAAAAAAGCCTATTTTTTAGAGACACTGTCGCAACTTAAACACCCTAAGTTTTTCTCTTTATATGCTAAAGCATATATGAAGGTAAAAGAGCAAGAGCATCTAAATACATTGGAGAAAGAGTTTAAAGAACTTAACGCTTTAGCCATGCCTAAACAGAAAATAGTTGTAGATATGTTGAAGTATGTCAATGATGTACGAGCCATCACCTCAACAAAAAAAGGAGCCAACAAAGCACTCTTTTCTCATTTGATGAGACTGTTAAAAGAGGCTCCTCCTGAAAAAAGAGATGATATTTTTGCCTATACGTCTTACTTTATGAAAAAGTTGTACCCACGAAATTCTCCTGAAAAGCTTTTTTCTATACATTGCTCAATTCTACCCTCTACAGGTTACTCCTATGTAGGAATGTATATGGATGCCATAGAAGCAGATGATTTTGAGCGTTATGTGGAGAAGAAAGAAAGAAGCATTTACGAGCAGAAAGTTTTTAGAATTGTTATGAGCTCACTGGCAAAAAATGATGTAGCAAAGTTTTTAACCATACTCTATACTAAAGATGGAAACTTTAAAAAAGCGAACCACTATATGAAGCAGGTACCAAAACTCAACATAAAAACAAAGTTTAACCCTTTTAATGTCTCACTCTCTGGAAACAACAGAAAGGTAAAAGGCAAAGGGTATGGGCAAAGAAAGTTTGTAGAGACTATGTTAAAGATAGAGCAAACCCTAAAAAAGAATCCAACTTCTGCTATGGACCACTACCTCTATGCCAATGGACTCTATAACAGCTCTTGGTTTGGTAACTTTCCTATGGCAGGGTCAATTGACAGAAGTGTAACCTCTTTTTCAAATGCAGAAGCAGAGCATATTTTGAAAAACTTTGACAAGATAGAAAAAGAGTATAGGTTGGCAGAGAAGTATGCCACTAAGCCAGAGTTTAAAGCTAAAATAGCCTATCAGTTGCTTAAAGTAGAGTTTAATCGAGCTTTGATTAAAAATGAAGCTGATGAATATGGTGTCTATGTTGCTTATTTTGATACAAAAAAGTTGAAAAAATATCCAAAGTTTACAGAGGCTATTGAGCAGTATAAAGAGAAGTACAGTAATACCAAATATGGAAAAGAGATTATTAAAAAATGTGCAACGTTTAGATATTTTAAATGAAAAAAATAGTAGCTTTTTTTGTTATAGTTGTTCTTCTTTTTGGATACATCTATAACAGACCATCCCAAGAACCAAGCTATACCTTTTATCATTGGGCATCTAGCTACACTGTAGATGCCAATGAGAGTAACCCTCCACGTTATATAAAGGTTTTAGATATTGCTTATAACAGTAGTTTTGTATTTAAAAAGACCTCTTTTAAAACATTGCCAACTCATGAGATAGTTCCAGTTATTTACATAGATAATCCTGTATGGAAGAAGATGAAAGCCTCTACCATGGTTAGAAAAGTTTTGGATGCTTTAAGTAAGATGCCCTTAAAAAAGTATAGTGAAATCCAAGTCGATTGTGACTGGACAGAGCGTAGTAAAAAGAGCTATTTTGAGTTTTTAAAAGGCTTAAAAGAGCAAAGCGTTAAAAAAATATCAGCCACCATTCGACTGCATCAGATTAAATACTATAGAAAAACGGGTGTTCCTCCTCTAGACTATGGGGTTTTGATGTACTACAACATGAGTGACTTTAAAGATACCGAGACCAAAAATTATATTTTAGATTTAGAGGTAGCAAAACAGTACCATTATAATTTTGACAGTTACCCCTTGGCTCTGAACCTTGCTCTACCTCTTTATAGTCAAGCCACCATTATACGCTTTTCAAAAGTAGTTGGGCTTGTAGACGGAGTAAGAGAAGAGGAGTTAAATAGTAATTTTAAAAAGTTAAAAGAACACCTTTATGTAGTAGAGAAGACCCACTACTTTAAAGAACGACTCTTTTATAAAGGTGATAGAGTACGAGTTGATGAGGTAAGTGTGAAGATGCTTCAAGAGGCCATAGAGGCTTTAAAAGTTGTGATGAAAAAGCCCAAAGAGGTTATTTTTTACCGTTGGGGGAATCGTGAGCATTATGAGCGTGAGAAATTGAAAAATATTGTTGGGTCTTGGTAGGGTGCCGTTTTTATTCTAATGTATCCCTGTGGGACCAACACACCAAATATTGGCAAAAAAGAACGTTCTTCATTTTCATAAAGCTTGAACTGTTTTTTGTTCGTTTGTATAATAAAAATAGAATTTTACCCCTTCCAAAAAAAGTTAAAAATTATTAAATCATATTTTATAGCATTATGTTAAAATATGTTAATAGTATTTTTACTATAAAATATAAAAGGGACAAAAATGAAAGCAAAAATATATCTCTCAATGATGTTACTACCTATGATAGCAATGGCAAGTGAAACCTTCACAATAGGTGATAGAGTATGGCATGATACTAATGAGAACTGGGAACAAGATAGTGGTGAACAAGGTATGGCAGATGTAAAAGTTATGCTCTATACAGAAAGTGGGAAAAGAGTTAAAACAACCACAACAAACAAAGAGGGTACATACCATTTCTATGGAATAAAAGAGGGAGACTACGTAGTAAAAGTAATAGCTCCTGAAGGTACTGAAATAGTAACAGACTCTAAACGTGAACTGTGGTTAGATAAAAATAGAAAAGATATAGACTTTGGACTCCATAATAAAAATCATAAAGGTGACTACTCTATAGGAGATAGAGTATGGAGCGACACAAATGAAAACTGGGAACAAGATAAAAATGAAAAAGGTATAGCAGGAGTAAGCATCAACCTCTTTAAAGCAAGTGGAGAAAAAGTATCTAGCACCAAAACTAACCAAAATGGAAACTATAGCTTTGAAGAGTTAGCAGAGGGAGACTATGTAGTAAAAGTAGTAGTACCAAAAGATATGACAGCTATAACTGACACAAAACTAGAAGTGTGGTTAGATAAAAGTAGAGTAGACAAAGACTTTGGACTTCTTAAAAAAAGTACACCTCCAAATGGAAAACCTATAACACTTGAGAAACTAAAAGAGATGATTGCAAATGGTGAAGATGTTACGAAAGTTAATACTTCTGAGATTACGGATATGAGTGGGCTTTTTGCTTTTAATGAAACATTTAATCAAGATATAAGTGGATGGGATGTTTCTAAGGTTACTAATATGAGTGCTATGTTTAGAGGAGCAAAAGCCTTTAACCAACCAATAGGTAATTGGGATGTTTCTAATGTTACAAATATGGGATTTATGTTTCAAGGAGCAATAGTATTTAATCAATCCATAGGTAAATGGAATGTTTCTAATGTTATTGCTATGAATGCTATGTTTAGTGAAACAAACACATTTAACCAACCCATAGGAAACTGGGATGTCTCTAAGGTTAGAGCAATGAACGCAATGTTTCGAGATGCAATTTTTTTTAATCAACCCATAGGTAGCTGGAATGTATCTAATGTTACTGTTATGAACGCTATCTTTAGTGGTGCAAAAGTATTTAATCAGCCTATAGGTAACTGGGATGTCTCAAAGGTTGTCAATATGAGTTCCATGTTTAAAGAAGCAAAAGCATTCAATCAACCTCTTAATAACTGGAATGTCTCAAATGTTACAGATATGGAATTTATGTTTTCTGAAGCAGATACATTTAATCAGCCTCTCAATAACTGGGATGTTTCCAAGGTTGGTCTTATGACAAATATGTTTTTTTATATGGATAATTTCAATCAAGATATAAGTATGTGGAATGTTGATAATGTTCGTAAATGGACTGGATTTTATGCTGGAACAGATATAGCCGATGAAAAAATACCTGAGAGATTTAGAAAATAATTTAAGGGGACAAAATAGTCCTCCATATAAAGATATGAGCTTCGTAGAAATAAATAAACTTTAACCTCTTGAAAAATATCATATAAATAAATATCTAACACTATAAAATCATAAATTCAAATAGTATATAATAAATAAATTATTATTTATATGATTTATATATTCATATTAATAATATTTTAATATTGTTTAAAATTAAAATAAATATTTACTCAATTTTTATGCTAAACTTTAATTTGAAACTAATTCAAACTAAGGAAATAACATGAAAAATAGAATCTTAAGAAAGATTATGATGTTAGCACTGTTGACTACAGTAGCATTTTCTACAGAACACTATGTAGATAACACCTAAGTACCTATCTAAAATCAATTTGAAATTAATTTTAGATAGGTACTTATGATAATGTTGGAGATAATGAAAATGATGATACCGTAATATTAACATCAGGTAATGCTGTTACAGGTTCAGTAGAACATAAAGAGATGAGATACTATAAAATTTCAGCTTCTAATGGAGATAGTGTTGAAACTATTCTAACTGGATTAAGTGCCGATGCAGACTTATATGTAAAAATTGGTGAGAAGCCAACAACTGATACTTTTGATTGTAGCTCTGAGAAGGGTGAAACAAGTAATGAAAGTTGTTCTGTTACACTAAATAATGATGCTGATGTTTATATAGGTGTTTATGGATATGAAAGCTCAAGTTATCAACTAGAATCGACTATTGTATTAACTTCTGGTAATGCTGTTTATAGCTCAGTAGCACAAGGAGAGATGAAATATTATAAAATAGCTGTACAAAATAACCAAACACTTACACCACTATTAAGTGAATTAAATGATGACTTAGATCTGTATGTAAAAATTGGAAGTAAACCAACACTAGATAATAATGATTGTCACTCTGGAGATTATGGAACAAATGATGAAAGTTGTTCTCTAACTTTAAATAGTGGAGATGAAGATATCTATATAGGTGTTCATGGATACCATGCGTCAAGTTATAAATTAGAAGCAACTATTGAATAAAATTAAAAAAGTTTTCTCATAAGAGGAATCTATTTTCCCACGCACCAAATATTGGTAAATAAAGAACGCTCTTTATCTCTATAAAGCTCGAACTGTTTTTGTTTTGATGGGCTTTTCCTTTATGATGTGTTTAAGGTGCGTTGGAAAACGGCACCCTACAGCTGACTTATTTATGAATATGTAGCATAAAGAAGTATTAATTTCTCTCCTAAAGTCATTAAAAACAAAGAGTAGGGCTGATACTTAAATGCCCATAAGCAACCTTACGGTATAATCGCGAAATTTTTTAACCTCAAGGAACAAATAATGTCAACATTAAATGTATTTTATGACAAAGATTGTGATTTAAGTATCATCAAATCTAAAACAGTAGCAATGATCGGTTTCGGTTCTCAAGGACATGCACATGCAGAAAATCTTAGAGATTCAGGAGTAAATGTAGTTATCGGTCTTAGAAAAGATGGTTCATCTTGGGCAAAAGCTGAAGCTAAAGGTTTTGAAACATTAACTGTAGCTGAAGCATCAGCTAAAGGTGATGTTATTATGATTCTTCTTCCAGATGAAAATCAAAAAGAGATTTATGAAGCTGAAATTGAGCCAAACCTAAAAGAGGGGGCTACTATTGCATTTGGACATGGATTTAATATTCACTATGGAAGAATTATTCCAAGAGCTGACATCAATGTTACTATGATTGCTCCAAAAGCACCAGGTCATACAGTACGTTCTGAGTTTGTAAGAGGTGGTGGTATCCCTGACCTTGTTGCTGTTGGTCAAAACCCATCTGGGACAACTAAAGAGTTAGCATTATCGTATGCATCAGCTATTGGTGGTGGTAGAACAGCGATTATTGAAACTACATTTAAAGATGAGACAGAGACAGATTTATTTGGAGAACAAGCAGTTCTTTGTGGTGGAGCAGCGTCTCTAGTACAAGCTGGTTTTGAAACACTTACAGAAGCTGGATATGCACCTGAACTTGCATATTTTGAGTGTCTTCACGAGTTAAAACTAATCGTAGACCTTATGTTTGAAGGTGGAATTGCAGATATGAGATACTCTATTTCAAATACAGCTGAGTATGGTGACTATGTTTCAGGAAAAAGAGTTATTAATGCTGAATCTAAACAAGCGATGAAAGATATCTTAACAGAGATTCAAGATGGTAGATTTGCTAAAGACTTTATTTTAGAAGGTCAAGCAGGATACCCTAGAATGAATGCAGAGAGAAATAACGATAAAACTAAGCTTATTACTCAAACAGGTAATAAACTTCGTGAAATGATGCCTTGGATTTCAGCTAATAAAATTGTAGACCAAGAGACTAACTAGTTTTTTACACTTCTAAATTTTATAGGTGAGTTAAATATTAATTTAACTCACCACTATTATAACTCTTCACAATAGTTAGCTTTACATACTTGATTGTAAATCTCTTTTGCCCCATTAAGTCTTTCATCATTGTCTACAAAATCAGTTTTGTCCCAAATAATAATACGTTTCCCTTGATTTGTACTTATTGTTAGTTTAACTCTTTTCCCTTCGTGTATAAGCTCAATATTATCATAGTATGATATTTCTCCATTATCAGATATTATTTTTTTGACATATTTTCCATCTTTTTTAGAAAAGATACCAAAATATTCATTGGCAGGATAGCCCTTAAGTTTAACGGTGTAGTAGTATCCAAAATCATTAACACCAAGTTTTTCTATGACTAATTTAGAATCTACTATTTCTTTTCTAGCCCCAGCAAAACTAATTTGACCTCTCTCTAAGGCATATTTACCTTCTAGGCTATTTGCATCTTGGGTTATGGTTAATTCATAATCGTTAAATTTATCTTTTACAATACTGCTATTATGGGTATTAGTAGTTGAGTTTTGAACTTTTCTTTCAGTTTGACTTATAGATTTTTCTATAGATTCTTTTGTAGGTTTTTCTGTAGGAGGTTCCATTATTTGAGAGATAAGGGTACATCCAGAGAGTAGAAGAGAAGCACTTAGTGTTAGAATAAGAGAATATGACATAATAAATACCTTTATATTTTTTTTAAGATTTTAACTAATGATAGATAACAATTGTTTAATGAATGTGAAAAACTATATAATTTATTTAATAAAAAATAAAATATAAGGTTTATTTAAATTAATAATGCTTTTATATCTTTTTTTTCACTCTTTTCTATTATTTTATGTGTTACAATAACGCAAAAATAAAGATTTGAGTTTAAGAGGAACCATGGCAAAGTCACGTATTGAAAAATCACCTGTAACTTTTACTCCTGATAACCTAGCTGTTGTTCTAAATATGATGAACTCTGAGTCATACCTCATGGAGTACTTTCGTGAAACTGATGATAAAGGACGTTACTTATATTGGGATAAATTTAGATGGAGAGTACCTAAAAGTCATGATGTTAAGAAGGCATGGCTTGTTACCAAATGGTGCCGTTTTACTAAGCGTAAGCCTATTGATTTACTTGATAAAGAGGGGGAAGCATTTCACTATTGTAAACCAGACTCTCTACAAGCAAAACTCTATAAGATAGCTAAGCTATCAGGTGAGGGAATGACCTCTAATGATTCAGTTAAACAGAAATTTCTTATCTCTTCACTCATTATGGAAGAGGCGATTAGCTCTGCTCAACTTGAAGGTGCAACTACCACACGATATGTAGCCAAGAAGATGTTGGTAGACGAGAGACAACCACGCTCAGAAGATGAGTTGATGATTATGAACAACTACATACTTATGACAGAACTCAAAGAGCTTTTAGATGCACCACTTAGTATAGAGATGATAAAGCATTTGCATAAGATAGCCACAGCAGGAACCTCACAAAATGGTGTAATACCTGGAGAGTTTAGAGAAGATGATGAGATAGTTATCTCAGATGGGGTTGATGGGGAAGTGCTACACTATCCTCCTCTTCATAGTGAGATAGAAGAGCGTTTGGAGCGTTTATGTGACTTTGCCAATACCATTCACTCAGGTGAAGGTGGTGATGACTTTATAGACCCTATTGTCAAAGCGATTATTTTACACTTTATGATAGGCTATGAGCACCCTTTTGCTGATGGAAATGGACGAACTGCACGGGCTATTTTTTATTGGTTTATGCTGAAGAATGGTTTTGAGTTTTTTGAGTATTTATCTATTTCAAAATTATTAAAAGAGGCTCCTATTAAATATGGTATGGCGTATTTATACAGTGAGATAGATGAGAGTGACTTGACATATTTTCTCTATTATCAAGTAGATATTATATTACGTTCTATGGATGAGTTATTTAATTATCTTGATGAAAAGAGTCGTGAGTTTGAAGAGGTGGTTGACCTTTTAGAAAACTCTCGTATGGCAGATGATTTGAACTTTATTCAGAAAAATATTGTTAAGAAAGTGATGAAAAATCCGGGACGAGTCTTTACAGCAAAAGAGATAGTCCATGCTTATGATATTTCTGCCAATACAGCCCGTAAGTATTTAAATGAGTTGGCTACTTATAAGTTGCTAGCTCCTCTAAAAGAGGGTCGTACGGTTAAATATATTGCTTTAGCCGATATAAAAGATGTTTTGGAGCGATGATGAGACTTGATAAATATTTAGTAGAAAAAGGTTACTTTGAAAGTAGAAATCGTGCCTTAGATGCTATAAAAAGAGGTAAAGTATTTGTAGATGGTGTTGTAGCTAAAGCGTCATATAAGTGTGATGAAAGTACAAATATAGACATAGATAAAGAGAAATTTTATGTAAGCCGTGCAGCTAAAAAATTAGAGTTTTTTTTAGAAGAATATATTATGGACTTAAAAGGTAAAAAAGCTCTAGATATAGGCTCTAGTACAGGTGGTTTTGTACAAATATTACTTGAAAACGAAGTAGCTTCCGTCGCTTGTGTCGATGTAGGTTCAAATCAGTTACATCACTCTTTACAAGACAATAAAAAAGTAGCTATCTTTGAAGAGACAGATATTCGTGATTTTAAATCAGAACCTTTTGAGCTGGTCACTTGTGATGTCTCTTTTATCTCTATTTTACAAATTATTGATGATATTAATAGATTATCATTAGCAGATATGATACTACTTTTTAAACCACAGTTTGAAGTAGGACGAGGTATTAAGCGTGATAGCCGTGGTGTGGTTGTAAACAAAGAAGCCATAAAAGAAGCCATAGATAAGTTTGAAGAAAAAACAGTTGAGTTGGGCTGGAAGTTATGCTATAGTACGCCTTCAAAATTGGCAGGTAAATCAGGAAATATAGAGTATATTTACCATTTTAAAAAATAGGAAAATAGTTGTACAAAAACAGTATAAAATCAATAGCTATTGGTTCCTTTGATGGCATTCATATGGGGCATAGAGCTTTAATAGAGCAAGTAGAAGGCGTGGTGGTTATAGAGAGAAATAGTGGGTATTTAACCCCTGGATATAGACGTTCTTCTTTTATAGAACAGCCCTGTTTCTTTTATCACTTTGAGCATATAAAATCTTTAAGTGCTAAAGAGTTTGTAGCAAAACTCAAAGAGGATTTTCCAAAGCTTCAATCTATAGTGGTAGGATATGATTTTGCTTTTGGTTATAAAAAAGAGGGTAATACGAAGTCACTTAAAGAGTTTTTTGATGGTGAAGTTGTAGTGGTATCTGAAGTAAAGTCAGCTGATATTTCAGTTCATACACGTACTATAAAAAACTATCTAGCAGAAGGTAACATAATACTGGTCAACCAACTACTTAACCGTACCTATATGATATCAGGAAAGATTATCTCAGGGCAGGGACTAGGTAAAAAGAAGTTGGTACCCACACTGAATATAAATGTTTATGACTATGCTTTACCCAAAGATGGTGTTTATGCAACCCGTACAAAAGTAAAGAATATGTGGCTAAACTCTGTAAGTTTTTTAGGACTTCGTGTGACAACGGATGGCTCTTTTGCAATAGAGACACATATTATTGGTCAAGACATTGGTACTATCAAAGGTATTGTCGAAATAGAATTTGTTGATTTTATTCGAGACAATAGAAAGTTTGATGGATTAGAGGCTTTAAGAGAACAAATTTTTATAGATATGGAGAGTGCAAAAGAAGTATTATAAAATATCATAAGAAAAAATATTTAATTAATAAAAAAATATTTTATTTAATAAAAATAAGATAAAATCTTTTAAAAAAATCAACTAATATATGAAAGACCTCTAAATGTACAGTAGCAATAAAACTTCAAAAAAAACTATAAACTCTAAAGAGATAAAAGAGACATTTTTAAAACGAATTAAAGAGCTAGAGAGTTTAGAACAAGAACTACTTTTAAAGCTTTATAATGAGATTACAAAAGAGATGAAGTAATGAAAATTCTACAACTTAAATGTAAAAATATTAACTCCTTGCGTGGTGAACATGAGATAGATTTTACTCACGACTATTTTCAAGATAAAATTTTTGCTATTACGGGTGTGACAGGTGCTGGTAAAAGTACAATTCTTGATGCTATAACTTTAGCTCTTTATGCACAAACTACACGACTCAAAGGTAATGTATCAGAACTTATAAGTTCTGATACTATTGACTCTTTTTGCGAGGTGACTTTTGAGATAAATAGCAGAAAGTATAGAAGTAGATTTGAACAGCAGAAAAAAGGAGAAGAGACTTTTTATAATATGTATTTACATGCAAGTAATTCATTGCTTTGTAAAGGTATAAGCACGGTTTCTACAAAAGTAGAGGAGCTAATAGGTGTAAACTTTCAACAGTTTACCCAGTCCATAGTACTCTCTCAAGGTCTTTTTGATAGCTTTTTAAAATCAGAACCACAAGAGCGTTTGCAACTTTTAGAAAAAGTGGTCTCTACGGAGGTCTATGCTGAGATTTCTAAAAATGTTTTTAACCGAGCAATGCAGGAGCGTAAAACTTTTGAGAGAATGGAAGCTTCATTAAAAAACTTGGTCTATTTGGAGCCTCAAAAGCGTGAAGCTTTAGAAGATAGAGTAGTGGTTTTAGAGAAAGAAAAAAGCAAATACAATATTGATAAACTCATGCATACCTATAGTGAGAAGGTGGCTTTTGATGAGTTAACCAAAAATTCTAAACTCTATAAGGCTGAGTTGGAACGTTTACAAAAAGTTTTAATAGGTAGGCAAACAGAAGAGAAGCAGTATAAAAATTTTATGCAGTTCTCTGTAGCTGAAAAGAAAAAGATAGAAGAAGCAAAGTTAATAGACCATGAGTTACTTTTTTCCAATAAAAACTTTTTAAATGTAAAAAGTGAGATTGAAAGAACACAAAAAGAGCTTAAGTATATAGAGCAAAATATTAAAAAAAATGATGAAGAGCTCTCTGCCTTTAATGTTCGTCAGACACTTTTGAAGAAAGAGCTTGAATCTTTTTCTAATATGACACATCTTCAACAAAATCATACCCTTATAGCTAGTAAATATAATGAAAGAAAAAAGTATCAAGATGAGTTGAAAAATCTTAAGACTATGGTATATGAAGAGTTAGATGATAAAGAGTTAACTGAAAAAGTAGAAGTTTTAGAGAAGAGTTTTTTTGAGCTAGATAGAAAAATTAAAACTCAAAATATTGAAAAGGTTGAACAGCAGAATTTCATCTTGGAAAATAAAATTCTTAAATTACTTGAAAAAGAGCGTATAGAAAAGAGTCAGATATCATTAAATAAATTAAAAGAGGAGTTTGAACTTAGAGTAGAGAGTATAAAAGTTCAAGGGAATAAAGTAAAAAAAGATAAAGATGATATATCTGAAATGATAACTCAGCTCGAAGAGAAGATGCTTTTAGAGAAGAGAATTATTGACTATGAGAAAGATAGAGCTGAATTAAAAGCTAATGTACCTTGTCCTCTTTGTGGCTCAAAAGAGCATCCTCTTTTTTCTGAAAAGATAGAGCCAAATAGAACAGAGGCTATTTTAAATGAGAAGAGAGTAGAGTCTGAAAAGCTTCTTGAAACTTATATGGAAAATGAAAAAAAAATAGTTGAACTAGAGACAAAGATAAAAGAGTTAGATGAGAAGCTGTTAGTAGAGAAAAAGAGTTATATGACTCTACGAGATGTAAAAGGAGATGTTGTCTCACTAAAAGAGGAGCAAAATAGTATTCAAAAACATCTCAATAAGTTTAAGCAGCAGTGTGATGAATTGAGTATATTGAAAAGTAAGCTAAGTAGCTCACGTGAAGCTCTATCAAAATTACGAATTCAAATTCAGAAAAATAAAAATCGTAAAGAGTTAGAAGAGACTCTTCATACTAAGATTAAAGAGTTGAGTTATTATTTGATAAAAACACTACGTAACTATAACATAGAGTTAGATGCCAACACTATGATAATGTTAGATGCTAAAAAGAGACAATATGAAAAGCTTAACCAAGAGTTAAAAGAGCTTATGCAGAAAATGACACCAATTGAGGGTCAAAAGATGCAAAATATATCTAGAAAAACATATATAGAAGAGAGTCTACGTTCACTTAAAAAGCGAGCTTCCATCCAAGAGTGTGATATGGTTCTTATGAAGCAAAATAGAACTGCTCTTATGGGTGAAAAAAGTATAGAAGGGTATAGCTCTGAGTTAGATAAAAAATCAAAAGAGCAACAAGAGAGCTATGCAGATTTTAAAAACCTAAAAAATAAGTTTGAAGAGCAAAAAGCTCTCTACTTCTCAAGTATGGAAGAGTTAGAGAAAAAACAAAAACTAAAACTGCTTAGTTTTGATACACTTGAAAAAGAAAAAAATTCTGTAGTAGAAAAATTATCGGTTATTAACCAAGAGTTAGGAGTTCTAAAAGAGCAGATAGCTAAAGATAAAGAGAATGTAAAAAAACGAGAAGATGAAAAGAACTCTCTAGAAGAACAAGAAAAAATATCAACAGAGTGGAGTAAACTTAATGAGTTGATAGGTTCCCAAAATGGAGAGAAGTATCAACTTTATGTTCAGGGTCAAACCCTATCAACACTTATTAAAGAGGCAAATTGTTATCTTGAGAAGTTAAACAGACGTTATCTTTTAGCTATTAAAAATATGCACACACTAGAGTTAGAGGTGATAGACTTAGAGCGAGACAGAAGTCGTAGAGGAGTTAAAACACTCTCTGGTGGAGAGAGTTTTACAGTAAGTTTGGCACTTTCATTAGGTTTGCTAGAACTTAACTCAGAACAGGTAAATATAAACACACTCTTTTTAGATGAAGGCTTTGAGACGCTTGATGAAGAGAGTCTACAATTAGTTATAGATACATTGGCTGGCTTAGAGAGTGAAGGTAAAGTAATAGGGATTATTTCTCATATTCCACTTTTAAAAGAGAAAATAAAGACTCAAATAAAGATTGAAAAACAATCTAATGGTGAGAGTCAACTTTCTGTGGTTTATGATTAACTCAAAAACTTTATTTTATATTAGATTTTTTTCTGCTATAGTTAGGGTATAGACAAGCCTAACTTATGGAAACACGAAAACTGATTATAAAAAGGAGTTTACGATGAACCATATATTTAAGAGAACCATTGTTCTACTAAATAGTTTAGATAAAATAGAAATTTTACTACAAAGAGCCATCAGCTTTTCATCTACTCACCAGACAACTTTAGAGATACTCTATGTTCATGAAACACCACTTTTTGCCGTTCCTGATATTTTTCTTGTGGAAGAGAAACGTAAAGAAGGAGAGCTTGATAAACAAAAAGTAAAAGAGGAGATAGAGCGTCGTTTAGCTATTTTAGAGTATAAAAAAGAATGTGCTATATTGGTCTATGTTGATGATACGGTAGATAGACTTTTAAATCATGCAAGAGAGTCTAAAGAGTCTTTAGTCCTTAGTAATTATCATGAGACTATTACGCCAAATCTTATAGAGAAGTGTAGTTATGCTTTTTGGATTAATAAATCGTTTAAAGAGAGTTACAAAACGATGGTTATGCCGATTGATTTAAAAGATGAATCACGGAATTGTATAGTAACGGCACAACATATCTTTCAAAATAGTACATTAGAATTGATATATGATTATCGATACCTTTTAGATGTATTGGTTGAGAGAGAAGATTACCTTAATGTGGTCTCTTTGACAACAAATGTTGATTATGAGTTAAACCAAGAGATAGAGGCTTTAAACCAAGAGAAGTTTAATAAATATCAAAAAGAGTTTAATGTAGATGGATATTTTATGGAAGGAGGTGGTCCACTACATGAAGATTTGATGGACTACATATGTAATCAGAAGTTTGATTTGACTGTACTTTACCATAATAATGAAGAGCTTTTTTTCTCACCTGTGTTAATAGTGGCACTACTAAAAAGGCTCTCCACAGATTTCTTTATTTGTCAATATTAATCTAATAAGGGTGGAAAGATTTTCTCTATCTCTCCACTCTTAACATTACGAATATAAATCGCCTTTATTTGTTTAGGGTATTTTTTCTGTATTCGTCTATAGACTTCAGGATCTTTCTCTCCACTATCTCCAAAACAGACCCAGCCTATTTGAGGGAAAAGTTGGATGAGTTGCTCTATTTTCTCAACTTTATATGTAATTTGGTCAAAGAGTGGATCAGCGTTGTTACCATGAGCTTTTTTAGTAATAAGAGTACGTTTGGGAAACTCATGGTAGTTTAAGAAGTTATGAATGGCATTATAGAGTTGTTTGGGTGAACCTGTTACAAAAAAGAGTGGAGTGTTAGGGCTTGTGACTATCTCCTCAAATCGTTCCTTCATTCCCTTGACAAGTTCTCGTTGTTTGTAGTTTTTAAAAAAAGTATTTTGAACAAGGTCTAGTTTATTGGTCACGCCAGAGACGATGACTGTATCGTCAAAGTCAGAGATAATACCAACTTTAACTGATTCATCGATAATAAAAGCAGAAGCATAAGTGGTGACATTCAATTCATCTAGATGGAGTGTAATATTTTGATGATTTTTCCATGCTTCTTTATGATTTTCAATATTAAATTCAAAGTATCCTTCATCATCAGTCTTGTTTTGGTAAATTTCATCTCCAATGGTTAACGTTAGCTTCTCATTTTTAACCTCATCATTGACAAGTTGTTTAACTTTATTCCATGTATTTTTTAGCCAAGAATCCTCCTTAGAACTCTCTTTAAATATACGCTCTTCTAAAACACGACCTTCAACAATAAGCTCATGTGGATTTCCATAGCAGAGTTGAAGTTGTATATCAGCATCGGCAAGGAGGGGGAGTATAGTAAGTAAGGTTATAGATAGTAGTGTTTTTTTCATGAGATGATTATAGCATAATGCACTTACGCTATAATACGAAAAAAATAGAGAGTTTATTATATGTCACTAGCCACATTAGGTTTGTCCCCTGAAATTTTAAAAGCCTTAAAAGATAAAGGTTATGAGAACGCTACACCCATACAAAAAGAGTTAATCCCAGCTATGTTTTCAGGTCGAGACATTATGGCAGGAGCCCAAACTGGTACAGGAAAAACAGCAGGTTTTGTTTTACCTATACTGCAAGAACTTATGAAAGATTTTAAAGAGGGAAGCCATGCTCCTAAAGCTATCATCATCGTTCCTACGCGAGAGTTAGCTAGACAGGTTTATGAGAGTGTAGAGGCTTACTCTAAGTATTTACCTCTAAAAAGTACGGTGCTGTATGGTGGCTCAAATATGACTTCACAAGCCAACAGGTTAAAGCAAGGGGTTGATATAGTGGTGGCTACCTCTGGGAGACTTTTAGAACATATAGGCAAAAAGAACTTGACCTTAGAGAGGGTTAACTATTTGGTACTAGATGAAGCTGATACCATTTTAGACATGGGTTTTGTACATGAGGTGACACAGGTTATTTCTCATCTTCCCCAAAAACGTCAAAATGTTTTGATTTCTGCAACGCTTTCAGGTTCGGTCAAAAGATTGGCAGAACAGATACTCCACCGACCAAAACTCATAGAAGTAGACAGCATGGGAACCTCTGCTAAAAATGTAAAGCAGGTCATACACCCTGTAAGCCGTGAGCTTAAAATGGAACTTTTATCTTTTTTGATAGGTTCTAAAAACTACCAACAAGTTTTAGTCTTTGTACGTAAAAAACAAGAGGCAGATGAGGTAGCAAAAGAGCTAAATCTTAGTGGTCTTAAAACTTTTGTAATTCATGGTGATAAAAGTTCAGGAGTACGGGCAAGAGCCTTAGAAGCTTTTAAAGAGGGAAAGACCAGAGTATTGGTCGCTACAGATATTGCTGCAAGAGGGATAGACATACCAAGTTTAGAAGTGGTCATAAACTATGACATACCTCATGTGACAGGTGACTTCATACACCGAATAGGGAGAACAGGTCGAGCAGGGAAAGAGGGTTTAGCCATAACACTACTCTCTCCAAAAGAGGAGATAGCCATGAAAGATGTAGAGCGTCTTATAGGTAAAGCTATAGAACGTGAAGAGATAGATGGCTACACCCCAAAAGTTGAAAAAGCACAAAGAGGTGCTAGAAAAACCAAAGATGTTAAGCAGAAGACCGATGGAGCCTTTGGTAAAAAAAGAGAAGTTAAAGCAGTTCACCAGAAAAAACGTAAAGTGACCAAGCGAGATGCTTTTAAAGCATATGATGCAGCAAAACCCAAAAAAGAGACTCCTAAAAAGAGTAATAAAAAAGACAAAAAGAGTAAAAGAGGAAAAAGATAGTGCAAAGAGTTAAAGAATTTTGGAATTGGTTTGAGAAAAACCATGATAGTTACAGTAGTTTTAATAAACGATATACTTTTAACCGTGAAGAGGCAGAAGAACTACTCTTGGCATCATTAACTAAGGCTCTACAAAAATATTCAAAAGGGCTTTTTGCTGAGATTTCTAGTGATGATGAAAAGCAAGAGCTTATTATAACAGCACAAGGAAACAAAGAGTTTTTTGCTGATGCCTACGCCTTAGTTGAGTCTGCTCCTAGCATAGGCTCTTGGGAGTTTTTGGCACTTAAACCAGCTATTGGTCTTGATTTCAATTTTAAAATGGCAGATGTAACTATAAACCCAGATGAAATACTCTTTATGCCCTTAGAAGCAGACGAGTACCCTGATGATGTGGCGATTAGACTTTATCATAAATCTTATACCCAAGAAGAGGGTGCTACTAGAAATGCTGTAATAGTTGGACTTTACGCAGCGTTAAATATGTTTTTGGGAGAGAAGAGTACGACTTTAGATTTTCAGTATATTGACTTTGATGATATGCCTCACCCAAAAGAACAGACTTTTCCTTTTTCTGAGCTCAAAGATTATATTGCCTATAAAAAAGGGCAAAGAGCTAATGCTGGTTTAGAATTTCCTACTGAAGATATAAAACTCTCAGAAGGAAAAATAGGTAAACTTCCTCAACTTTTAGTTTTAAACAGAGCCATGAAGTATTATGAATTTACTGAAAAGTTTCCCTATATGTTACATATGACTTTAGATATAAAAAATATAAGTGAAAACGCTCTGCCAACAGGAAATACCGACGAGATATATGAAATAGAAGATATAGTCTATCAAGGAATTTTTAAAGCAAAAAAGGGTCATTTTATAGCTACTGAAACATATAACGGAAAACGTAATATATACTATTATGCAGACTTAAAAGAGACTGTAGAGAGTACGTTAGAACTTTTAGATAATGAGTATGAAACTTGTACAGTAACAACAAAAGTAGAGTTTGACCCATTTTGGGTTTTATGTGAGCAGTATCTAGAGCTATAGTATAAAGATGCTTTGCTATAATAGCAACAATTAAAAACGGAGCAATAACCTTTGGAAAATCAAATCAATAAAAAAGAGAAACAAGAAAAAATTGTAGGAATGTTTGATGACATTGCTGAAACTTATGATTTAGCAAATCGTGTACTAAGTATGGGAATCGACAAGCAGTGGAGACGTAAAGGTTGTCAAAAAGCGTATGAGATTTTAAATACAAAAACTATTGGTCAAATTACTGATGTAGCATGTGGTACGGGTGATTTAATCTTGTTTTGGGATGAACAAGCAAAAAAAGAGGGAGTAACGGTAGAGAAGTATGTTGGTGTTGACCCTTCTGTTGGTATGCTTGATGTAGCAAGAAAAAAGGTTGATTTTGCAGAGTTCAAAGAGGGAAAAGCACAAGAGCTTCCTATAGAAGATAATTCTACAGAGATTATTTCTATCTCTTATGGTATTCGTAATGTTGTTGATCGTGTTGAAGCACTTCAAGAGTTTTATAGAGCATTAAAACCTGGTGGACTTGTAGTTATTTTAGAGTTTACCAAGCAAGAGAGACGTGGACTTGTTGACAAAGTGGTTGACTTTGGAATGAAAAATGTATTACCAAGAATTGGTGGACTTATCTCTAAAAACTACGCAGCCTATAAGTATCTTCCAGATTCTATAGAAGAATTTCTAACTACAGAAATGTTGGCTCAAGAGTTAGAAGAGGCTGGATTGAAAATGCAGTATACTAAGTCATTTACTTTAGGTATTTCTACACTTTTGATTGCTCAAAAACCTCTATAATATCTATGGCTTCTCTTATGAAGAGAGGTCTATAAGTATAATGAAAAATAGTCTATACCTAACCCCAACTGATACTACCATCGGTTTTGTTTCACAAAATAGTAGTAAAATAGATAGTGCAAAAAAACGCTTAAATAATAAACACTATATACGTGTCGTAAACTCCTTAGAGACGCTAAAAATGTTTACACGTGTTCCTCAAAAGCATAAAAACCGTTTACGTCGTTCTAAACAAACTACGTTTATTTTTCCACAGGGTGAGTCGTTTCGTGTAGTAAAAGATACAAAACATAACTTATTGTTAAATAGAGTTAAATGGTTATATTCATCTTCTGCAAATTTAAGTGGAGCTGAATATAATGAATTATATGCTAAAAAAATGTCAGAGGTGATAGTGAGCTTTTCAGATGTAAATAGTGGAGAGGCTTCTAAAATCTATCGTCTGGGTCATGGAGTCATAAAGTCTATTCGTTAGGGGAGTGGAATGCGAGCCATAGTTAATGCTAAGATTATTACCAATAAAGAGGTACTTGAGGGTTATAATCTTCTGTTTGGAAAAAAGATTATAAAAGTAACAAAAGAGTTACCTATTTGGGCAGAAGTTATAGATGCTAAAGGTCTTTATCTGTCTGCTGGATTTATAGACATACATATACATGGTTCGGCTGGACATGATGTGATGGATGCTACAGATGAAGCATTGAGTGGCATAGCTAAAAGCCTACTTCAAACAGGAACCACCTCTTTTTTAGCAACAACTATGACCATGTCAAAAGAGGCTATAGAGAAAGCTTTAAGAACAGTTCAAAACCATAAACATAAAGATGGTGCAAAAGTTTTGGGTGTGCATCTTGAAGGACCTTTTATAAATGAGAAAAAACATGGGGCTCAAAACCCAGAGTTTATTCAAAAGCCAAATTTTGAATTAATAGAACCTTATATGGATATAGTTAAAATGATAACATTAGCACCTGAGGTCGAGGATGGAGAGAGATTTATAAAATATTTGAAAGAACATTATCCTCATGTTTTATTAAGCGTTGGTCATAGCGATGCCTCTTATGAAGTTACTAAAAAGAGTTTTTCTTGGGGTATCTCTCATTCAACCCATCTTTTTAATGCTATGAATCCACTACATCATAGAGAACCAGGAATTGTAGGAGCAGTTTTAGAAGATGAGCAAATAAGCTGTGAAATTATCGCAGATATGATTCATGTTCACCCTCTATTTTTTAACATCTTATACAAGCTAAAAAAAGAGCAGTTACTCTTAGTAACTGATGCCATGAGAGCAGGATGTATGCACTGTGGAGAGTATGACTTAGGTGGGCAAAAAGTTGTGGTGAAAGAGGGTGAAGCACGGCTAGAAAATAGCACTTTAGCAGGGTCTGTGTTGAAACTCAATGAGGCTTTGAAAAATTTTTATGAATATTCAGATATAACCTTACCTGAGTTAATAGCAACAGTGACAACACTACCTGCTGAAAAGTTGGGCTTGAAAGTAGGGGCTTTAAAAGAGGATTTTCCTGCTGATTTTGTTTTGTTTGATGATGGGTTTGAAATTTACTCTACATTTGTTAATGGGGAAGAAGTTTATAGAAAGGCTTAAATTGGAACTAAAAAAAGGAATCTACCAGCACTACAAAGGAGAGCGATACGAAGTCTTTATGACAGCTCAACACTCAGAGACAGAAGAGTGGATGGTGGTTTATAAGGCTTTGTATGGAGCAGAGGGTATGTGGGTTCGTCCTTATGAGATGTTTGTGGAAGAGGTTAAGGTAGATGGTGTTGTGAAAAAAAGATTTGAATATATAGAGGAAAAAAATGAAGACTAATTTTATAAAACTCCCACGAGGAACATACTTGATGGGTTCAGGTGACAACTCATTTCATGAGAAAGAGAAGCCTCTACATGAGGTGACTATTGATTATGATGTAGCACTTTGTAAAACGCAGGTGACAGTAGAAGAGTATATGCTTTATGCCCAAGCTACTGGTGCAGAAGTGCCGACAGATAAACATGAACACTTGGGTGTAGATGTGCCTATTCGTCGGGTTCGTTGGATTGATGCGAAGAACTATTGCCTTTGGAAGAGTGAGCGTGAAGGGGTGACTTATAGATTGCCTACAGAAGCTGAGTGGGAGTATGCTTGTCGGGCTGGGTCTCACTCTAAGTTCTGTTTTGGGGACGATGCAACTCTGTTGGATGATTACGCTTGGTATAAAGAGAACTCTAATAGAGTGACCCATAATGTAGGAACAAAAAAGCCTAATGCTTGGGGTTTTTATGACATGCATGGAAATGTTTGGGAGTGGTGTTTAGACAACTATAGTGTAAACTATGTAGATGTCCTCAATGATGGTTCGGCTTATAATGTAGCAAGTGATAAAGGTATGGTTCTGCGTGGTGGGGCTTGGAGTGGTCAGGCTGAGAATAATAGATGTGCCAGTCGGATTAACCTTGGTGCTACGAGTCGTAATTACTTTGTTGGATTTCGAGTACTCATTGAGCTTTAAAATAAAGATTTTTTAGGTAAAATGTAGCCAAATTAATTAGAAGGTAATAGAAATGAAAGTAGTAGTAATACAAGGTCCAAACCTTAATATGTTAGGAATGAGAGAGCAAAATATTTATGGTCCAATGAAATTGGATGATATTCATGCTCAAATGAAAGGTTTTGGTGAGCAAAGTGGTGTAGAAGTTGAGTTTTTTCAAAGTAACCTTGAAGGTGAAATAGTAGACAGACTTCAAGAGTGTTTAGGTGAGGCTGATGGTATTATTATTAATCCTGCTGCCTATACTCATACATCTATTGCTATTCGTGATGCTATAGCTGCCATTCAGATTCCTACTGTTGAGGTTCACTTATCGAACATTCACCAAAGAGAAGAGTTTAGACATACTTCACTAACAGCTCCTGTATGTGCAGGTCAAATTGTTGGTTTTGGTCCATTTGGTTACCACTTAGCGATGGTTTCTGTTATTCAAATTATGAATGAAGTAAAAGCTCATAAAGAGGCACAGCAAGCTCAAATAGCTCAAGAGGCTTTACAAGCAAATTAATGTTTTCGTAGGTTTGACCATGTCAAACGTTAAATTCCATTTTATATTGAATGGCAATTTCCGATGGTTATTGGTAATTGTCAGATTTTGACGTGTGACATGGTCACACCTACGGTTGTATAACAAGAAATATCAAATAAATTATAAAGGGAACCCTCCCATGAACTACATAGTAAAAGATGAAAATGCTATCTATTATGAGTGTGCATACAGTACAGACAACTCACTTTTTTTAAAACTAGGCAGTGAAGCTTTTTTTATAACAGATTCACGTTATAAGCTAGATGCCCAAGAGAATGTGAAAAATGCCACAGTTATAATAGAGAGAGATTTATACGCTAAAGCCAACAAACTTATTAAAAAATCAAAAATCAAAAAATTACGCTATGACCCTAAAGAGTGGGATGTCTACTCCCTTGGAGTTTTACAAAAAGACCTTAAAACAAAGTTTAAAGAGGTTCCTGATCTATCTCATAAAAAGAGGATTATAAAGAGTTCACAAGAGATTATTATTTTGAAAAAAGCTGCTATGTTGGGTGCAGCAGCATTTGATGAGTTGGCTAAAACCATTCAAAAACATGGTTTTAAACAGAGTGAACAGATGTTGACGTTTATGGCAAAAGCGATGTTGTCTCAAAAAGGTCAATATGAACTCTCATTTGACCCTATAGTAGCTGTTAATGGGAACGCTGCAAAGCCTCACGCTTTACCTACTGATAAAAAATTAAAGAAACATGATTTACTTTTAGTAGATGCAGGGTTAAAGTATAATCGTTACTGTTCAGACCGTACTCGTACTGTTTCAGCTGGTAAATGTTTTGAGTTTACAACGGAGCAGAAATTTAAAAAGAAAAAGATTCAAAAAGCGTATGATACAGTTTTAAAAGCTCATGATAATGCCATAGAAAAGGCACGTTCTGGTATGAAAGCAAAAAAGATAGATGCCTTGACTCGTGATATTATTACCAAAGCTGGTTATGGAGAGTATTATGTTCATTCTACAGGTCATGGAGTAGGGCTAGATATTCATGAGATGCCTTATATCGCAAGTAAGTCTGACACCATAGTAGAAGATGGAATGGTCTATACTATTGAACCAGGTATCTATATTCCTGGAGAGTTTGGGATTCGTATTGAAGATATGGTGGCTATGGTTGGTGGTCGGGCTGTAGTTTTGTAGTTTAACTCTTAAATTACTATATTTTTCGTAAGGTGCGTTTTCCCAATGCCAATGAATTAAGCTTTTTTTGACCAATTTATAATTCGGGTGCAAACACGCCAATTCCAAAAAATGCAGATGGCATATAAGGAACCGATGGCTTCAGCCTCGCTATATTTTGGAATTTATTCCTTAATTCATTGGCATTGTGCGTTTTCCAACGTACCGTTAAATAACACTCGCACAAATAAAAACTCCTGCTGAAAGGCTAAAAAAAGAAAAAAAAGATAATATTTTAGCTATAATACCTCTATAACCAAAAAAAGGAATAAAATGTTATCTTTTTTACCTCCTACCCCATCAGAGATGATGGAGACCATCAAAACCAAATTTAAACAACGCAGAAAAGCACTAGGCTACACCCAACCCGAACTTGCCTCTCGTTCAGGTGTGAGTCTTGGGTCGCTTAAACGCTTTGAACGTTTTGGGCAGATTTCATTGGAGTCGCTTTTGAAATTGGCTTTGGTTTTGGAGTGTTTGGGGGAGTTTGGGGCTTTGTGTGATGTGAAAGAGGAGAAGAGGTTTGAGAGTATTGATGAGCTTTTAGAGAAGTAAAAAGTAATAAAATGATAGAATACATTAATTAGAAAAAAGGAACAATATGGCATTGACATTAACAGCAGAACAGAAATCTATAGAAAAAATTTTTAGTGGAACTGATAAATATATTATTCCTGCATATCAAAGGGCATATTCTTGGGACATTGAACAGTGTGGAGAACTTTTTGAAGATATTCAAGAAGCTTTTATGGCTTATATCAAGAATGAAAGTGAAGGATATTTTATTGGTAATATCGTTATTGCCAAAAGTAATGAAAATGAAAATACATTAGAAGTTATAGATGGGCAACAAAGACTTATAACTTTAACACTATTTATTAAAGTTTTATTAGAATTAGATTCTGAAAATAGTGCATTAGAGGATGCAATATGGATAAAAGATAGAAGAAATAAAAGTAAAAAAGAACAACGTGTTCAAACTAGAGTTTTTGATGATAAAGATTCTACTTTTTTAGCCAATGTGTTAACTAATGATTTGGAACAAATTTGTAAAGCTAAAGGTACAAATAATTTTATAAAAAATATTTGTTTTTTTCATAAACAATTAAAAAATACTATCCAAGAAAATAAAGATTTTGATATAGAAGAGTTTATAAATTTTTTACTTGACAATGTTACCTTACTTCCAATTGAATCAACAGATACACATCAAGATAAAGCAAGAGATAAAGCATTGAAAATCTTTGAAACTATTAATAATAGAGGTAGACCTTTAACTGATAGTGATATATTTAAAGCGAATCTTTATTCCATGGCTTTAGAGGATGGAGAGCAGAGTAAATTTATTGATTTATGGAAAAAATTAGATTATGAGTGTGATAGTATTAATTTAGTATTTAAGAGTAAAGGTCAAGATAAGGGAACTGATATTTTAAGAATTTTTAAAATCTATTCTTATATGATACGAGGTAAAGAAGGTATTAAAAGTTCAGAAATGGGACTTCGAGACTTTTTTACTAAACAGAAATATTCTCCTTTTAAAAATAAATCTTATATTGAAATTATGAATGATTTATTTGATATATTAAAAGCTATTCAAGTGTATGAAAAAATTATAATTAATACATCTGATAATAATCAACTTTCAAAATATTTTCAACTGATTGATATATATACAAATAATTATCCAAAAGATTTATTAATTATTTTTTTAGTTCAACATAAAAATAAAGAAGATATATCAAAAATTTTTCTAGAAAGTTTAGTAAGGTATTGTTATTTTCAAGGTTCAACAACACGAATAAAGTGGACTATTTATTCATGGACTATTGATGTAATAAACAATAAAGAGATTACATATTACCCGAAAGACTATACAGATAGAGATTATACTTTTGGAGGAAGACTATACAAAGGCTTTGGACTATTATCTACATATTTAAATGAAGACATAGAATCTATCTATCCTTATCATATAAAAAGACTAAGAGATGTTACAAAATTCAAATATCCTGACTATTCTTATTATGATAAAATAGGTCATACTGTTGTTACCAATATGGATAATAAAATATTAGAAAAATTTGATTTTGAAAAATTTGATGAATTATTATATTTGGAAAGAATTAAAAAGATAGAAAAGAAATTAATAGAGTTTTTTAGGAATTCTAATGAAGATTAATAAAATTGAATTAGAGAATTTTAAATTTCACCAAGCTTTAGATTTTGAGATAGTTAATGAGAACTGTTTAATTTATGGAGAGAATGGGGTAGGTAAAAGTTCAATTTATTGGGCTTTATTCTCTGTATTTAAAAAGGAGTTAATAGATATTAATGAATTCAAAAATCGTAATATGGATGAAGCTGATGAAGTTAATGTGAACTTAACATTAGATACTGGAAATATTTATACGTTAAATGATGAATCTCCATTTGTAAATAATAATCAAGAAAATATATTTTTTACACATCAAGATATGTTAGAAGAATTTTTATTATATTCAGAAAATTTTTATCAAATTCTTGATGATAAAATGAAAATATTTTTTAAAAATATAAATTCTTTTTCTTCTTCTATACATCAGTTTAATACTGATACAAATGAAACTAATCATGAAGAACAAACACCATTACGAAAAGCTGTGACTTATAGATATGAATTGTTTCTAAATAAGCTTCTAATAAGAGTTAATGATATTATTAATCATCATTTCCAAGAAAATTTTACAATAAGTTTTGAATATGATTGGGGTAGACTAGATTTATCAAGAGGAATATATAAATATATACCTCCACAAATAAACTTACTTATTGAAAATGAATCTAAATTGAAATTACAATTTAATGAAGCTAAATTAAAATTGGTTTCTATAGCTATATTTTTTGCATTAATTAAATTAGAGGAACATATCGTTGAAGATAACTCTTTTAAATTGTTAGTTTTAGATGATTTTTTAACAAGTCTTGATATGGCAAATAGAAAACTGATTGTTCAATATATCTTAGATAATTTTGGAGAGTATCAGAAAATTATTTTGACTCATAATATTCAGTTTTATAATTTGATTATTAAGTTTCTAAAGATGAAAGATAAAAATAATTGGGATATTAAAAATATTTTTATCAATGATTTTCAGAATAATGAAATAGCTAAAATTATAGATAAGGATACAAATTATTTAGAAGATGCAAAAAAGTATTTAAAAGAACCTTACTATAACCTTGAGGTAAGTGGAAATTTTATAAGAAAAGGGTTTGAACAAATTATAACTCAATATGAGCAGTTATTAGAACTTGGAGGAGTAGAAAAATTAGATGAGATTATTAAAGCATTAAAAAGACTAGATGCTATTTTTATTGATGCTCCAAGTAAAATTTTATCTGAAACTATTCCCGAACAGATACAAAAAATTAATATTATTTTTAATAACAACAATCAACCTGATAATCAAAAAATAAGACAACTTAAAGATGAAATAGGAAAGATTACACACTATATTGATGATAAAAAAAGAAATTATAATACTACTTATCTAAAAGAGACTATACATAAAACAGAATTCTATAAAAATATTTTAATGAACTATTCATCACATGATGATAGGGAGAAAGAATTGTATCGAAAAGAATTTATTCAAAGTATTGAAATTTTAAAAAAACTTAAAAAAATATTAAATGATTTGAAATCATAGTAATTCATGTATAAAAATATTCAAACTTTAAGTATTTATTTTACCCAACAAAAAACCCAAAAAGTAGGAACCCTAGCCGAAAAAGACAAAAAAATCTACTTCGAGTACGACAAAGATTTCCTAAAAACAGGCATAGAACTCTCACCCTATAAACTGCCACTAAAAGCAGGGCTGTTTCGTTGTGATGATGATACTTTTGAGGGGCTTTGGGGGTTGTTTGCTGACTCTTTGCCTGATGGTTGGGGGCGATTGTTGATGGACAGATACCTCCTTAGGCTTGGGGTGAATCCTCGTGCTTTATCTCCTTTGGATAGGTTGGCTTATGTCGGAAGTCATGCTATGGGGGCTTTGAGTTATGAGCCTGAACATGCTGTAGAGAGTGAAATTGAGAGCATTGTACTTGATGATTTGGCTAAGAGTTCACAAGAGATACTAGAGGGAAGCAGTGAGAAACTACTTGATGAACTGTTGAGTCTAAATGGTTCGTCGGCAGGGGCTAGACCAAAGGTGTTGGTTCAGATAAGTGATGATTTGAAACAGATAGTGCATGGTAGAACTGCTTTACAAAAAGGCTTTAGCCATTGGATGGTGAAGTTTGCTTCAAGCATGGACTCCAAAGAGATAGGGGCGATAGAGTATGCCTACAGTCTTATGGCAAGAGAAGCAGGACTCGACATGCCTAAAACGGCTCTGCTAGAGGGGAAATATGGGCGATATTTTGCTGTGAAACGTTTTGATAGAGTAGGAGACAAACGCGTACACATGCATTCAGTCGCAGGATTGACGCATAGTGACTTTAGGTTTCCTACTTTAGACTATGACGACTTGTTACGCTTGAGTCTTCATCTGACCAAAGATGTCAAAGAGCTAGAGAAAGTGTTTCGATTGGCTTGTTTTAACCTCTTTAGCCATAACCGTGATGACCATGCTAAAAACTTCTCATTTGTCATGGACGAAAAAGGCATTTGGCGTTTTTCACCTGTGTATGATGTTACTTTCTCTTATGGACCAGGAGGCGAACATAGTACGATGTATATGGGCGAGGGGAAAAATCCTACTAAAGAACATCTTTTAGAATTGGGTAAAAAACATGGATTAAAAAAGGCTCAACAGACTATAGAAAGTGTAAAAGCCTCTGTAAAGCGTTGGCGTAGTTTTGCTAAAGAGGCAGGGGTTAGCAGTAGAGAGATAGATGTTATAGGTAAGGCTTTGAAAAATCTTATGTTATAATTTAAGTGATGAGTAAAAAGGCTTGATAATGATACTAAAAAACAGACTTGGAATAAAAAGCGAGATAGAGTTAGCCAAAGAGGAAGAGCGAATAAGTAAACTAAAGGCTAAAAAACTTTTTGAAAGTGGTAGTTTAAACCGTTTAGAAGCTGGAACATTTGAGAGTTTGGTAGTTATTCATAAAGAGCTTTTTGAAGAGATTTACGACTTCGCAGGGAAAATTAGAACGGTCAATATCTCAAAAGGAAACTTTAGATTTGCTCCTATTACTTACTTAGACGATGCTATTAAAAACATAGAAAAAATGCCTCAAGCAAATTTTGATGAGGTTATAGAGAAGTATGTTGAGATGAATGTTGCTCACCCTTTTAGAGAAGGTAATGGCAGAAGTATGAGAATATGGCTAGATGTCATGCTAAAAAAAGAGCTAGAAAAAGTTGTAGATTGGGAGAGTATTGAGCGTGATGATTTTTTACTGGCAATGGAACGAAGCCCAATTAAAGACACTGAGATAAAACACTTGCTTAAAAAAGCACTAAGTGATGAGATAGACAATGCAAGTTTGTTTATGAAAGGAATTGATGCCAGTTATTACTATGAAGGGTATACGCTTTATAAAACAGAGGAGTTGTAAGAATGATGTTTAATTTTAGAGGGAAAAAGGAAATATTAAAAAAACTAGATAAAAACAACACGCTAATCTATCAAAAAAACTATCCTTACCTATCAAAAAATAAATCAACAAAACCCTACCAAGCGATGCTTGGAATAGGTGGTAATATTGGGGATGTACGAAGACGCTTTAACCATCTCTTTTTTTACTTAAAACGGTCTTCCTTTGTTGATATAGTTGAGACTTCTCCTATTTTAAAAAATCCACCTTTTGGCTATTTGGAACAAGATTATTTTCATAATTCATTAATAATTGTGAAAACTTGTTTACGTCCTAAAGCACTTTTACGCTATATTTTGAGAGTTGAAAAAAGATTTGGCAGAAAACGCTCTTTTGCTGATGCACCACGTACTTTAGATATTGATATGATATTTTATGAACAAGAGGTGATAGAGAGTGAAGTTTTAACCGTACCTCATCCACATTGGAATAAAAGAGAGTCTGTACTTATTCCTTTAAGCCATATGCAAATAAAAATGTAAGAGTAGTTAATGAAAAATAAAGATAAACCTGTAACTGTTGAAGAGATTCAAGTATTACGTAATGAAATCTTATTGATGCATGAGTCATTGGCTAAAGATGTTATTAGTCATGCTCCTTTGGTTAAAAAAGTTGTAGATATTTTTGTTGATAAAGGTTTAGATAGAAAGTGGGTTGAAAAACTTTTGGCACCTTTAGTTGGTTCTAGTTTTGAAGAAGATGAGGTGATGCTAGTTGCCTACTTACTTGAAGAGTTGGATTCTTTGTTAACAGTTAACGAAGAGGCTAAAAAGTTAGATAAAAGAGTTCATATAATAGTTGGTGGAACAGGGATTGGTAAAACTTCACTGGTTGGTAAACTTGGAGCTAGGTATGCTTATCTATTAGATAAAGCTTACAAGGTTGCCTTTTTTAATTTTGACCATCATAAGGTAGGAGCCATAGAGCAGTTGGAACACTATGCCGATGCGATGGATATACCTATTATTTCATTAGAAGATTTTGTTGATAATGAGTATGATATTATCTTGGTAGATACAGCAGGAAGTACAGGTGATAACCTTGATGAGTTGGACTCATTAATGAAGATTATTAGTGATAGTACGCTTTATAACATAGAACTATCTTTGGTACTTTCTGCTACCTCTAGAGTTAAAGATTTAAATAGAATTTATAATATATATAAAGCTTTAGAGATTAATAGCTTTATATTTACTAAACTGGATGAGACTTATGATATTTCAGATATGATAACCTTTTTAATAGAAAATGAAAAACCAGTAACCTACCTTTCAATAGGTCAGGAGATACCAGAAGATTTAATAGTAGCAACAAAAGAGTATCTGTTAAATAAGTTTATGAATGAGGAAGATAGTGAATAATATAAATAAAAAAGTTTTAGTAGGTATGAGTGGTGGTGTTGATTCGACCATTACAGCTCTGCTTTTACAAAAAGAGGGTTATGAAGTTACAGGTGTCTATATGAAACTTCATGAAAAAGAGGGCTACCATGAAGAGAACTATACTAAAGTACAAAGAGTAGCGAAGTACTTAGGAATAGATGTTCATTTTCATGATTTATCTGCTGAATTTAAAGAAGAGGTTTATGACTATTTTGTTGAAACCTATAAAGAGGGATTGACTCCAAATCCTTGTGTCATGTGTAATCGAACCATTAAGTTTGGGAAAATGGTAGAGTTTGCAGACTCTTTAGGTATAGAAAAAGTAGCAACAGGTCACTACCTTAACTGTGATGGAGAGTTTTTCTATACAGCAAAGGATGACTCTAAAGACCAGAGTTATTTTGTAGCACAGGTACGTAAAGAGATACTGCCTAGACTGATATTCCCTTTAGGCTCATGGGTGAAAGATGACGTAAAAGCCTATGCTAGTAACATAGAACCTCTGAAAGATTTTGCAACGCAAAAAGAGAGTTCTGAAATATGTTTTGTAGAGAATGACTATACTGAAATATTAGACAGACATATGGAGATTGATTTGGCTGGAGATACTGTAAATACAAAAGGTGAAGTGGTAGGAACACACAAAGGTTACATGCACTATACCATAGGTAAACGACGAGGCTTCACGGTTGATGGAGCCCATGATCCTCATTTTGTTCTCTCTATTAATCCTGATAAAAATGAGATAGTAGTAGGGAAAAAAGAGGAGCTTGAAGAGAATAGTTTTGGTATAAAAAAGATTAATCTCTTTAAAGATTTAGATGCGAGTAATCTAAGTGTAAAAGTTCGATATAGAACCAGAGCCATTCCATGTCAAGTAACTCTAGATGGTGAGTTGGGAACTGTTGTACTTGAAGAACCAGTTTTTGGCTTGGCGTATGGACAAGTAGCTGTATTTTATGAAGATAACAAAGTGGTTGGTTCAGGAATTATCTTTTAACTCCTACTTTTCTGATAAATAGAGTAAACTCTTTTCTTGGTCAATTTTAAATTTGAATTTTTGAAAAAAGTTCATACCTAGTAGTCCATCAGCCTTCTCTTGGATAAAAGGTGAGGTAGTTACTTTAAAATCTTCAAGTTCTATACTACCCACTATAAAGCTATGAGCCATTTTTAGTTGAGCTGAAACTTCTCCTCCTGCTGTGTTTAAGATGACATTATCATTTATGAGGGTAAGGGAGGAGGGGACTTTTTCTTCATCAAGTAGTGTGAGTGATGCTCCAGTATCTAAAAGAAGTGATAGAGGTGTGTTGTCAACAGTTACCTCAATGGTAAAATGGGAACCTATTTTTTTAAGTGGAAGTTTGTATGTATACTCCTCTTTATTGGTCTCATTTTTATCTATTTTGTTTAAAAGCTCTTTTGCTTGCTCTGCATACTCTTCATCAAATTCAATCTCTTTTAGTAAAATGGTAGCAGTGTTAAATGATTGCATAAAGATATGATGTTTTGCAAGTGCTAAGATGAAAAATGAACTTTTTGTACCTCGTTGTATCTCTGCTTCTAAAAACTTTTGTATCTCTTCATAACTTTTTAACTCTCTAAGTGAATCAATATAAAGTCTAGACGTATCTATCAAAGCATTGTATACTACTTCATTATCTATTTTAGTATTATGCTCAATAAGCTCATTGAGTATTTTTATAGATTCTATATACTCTTTACGCTCTTTATATATGTCAGATAAAAAGAGTTGGCTCTCTCCATTTTCTGGATCTATTTCAATATATTCAAGAAGTTCTCTTATAGTTTTTTCTTGATTAGTTATACTCTCTTTTTCAAAATATTCTTTTAGTGTCGAACGATAGAAAAGAATACGCTCATCACCACCTTGTTGGTAGAGTACCATAGCATCTGAAAAAAGCCCATTATGTAAAAGACTATAAAAAGATGTTTTAATAAGTTTATGATTTTTTTCACTAGGTTTCTTTTTATCTTCTTTTTTTACTTTTGGAGAAGTTAAAGTTGTAATGTTTGATTCATTTGTATCTAAAATAAATGCTTGAGATATATTAATATCAGTTCGTAAAATTTTTGGTGTGTTTAAAGCTAAAAAGAAGGAGTGAAAGTTCCACCCTATAAGAATACCTGTGAAGAGTGCTAAGATTATATTAAACATTTCCTATCCTTATCTTTGTTTATTAATATTATATGCTGTTTACTTGATTTTATCTAAAAAATCTTATAAATAGTCCAATATTTATATTTATCTTAATTAAAATTATTAATTAAGAATTTCTCTTAATTTATCTCATCACATTGTTATGAAAAAATGGGTAAAATTCGGCAGAAAATAACAACAAGGTAGACACATGACAGGATATATGCTTTTCTCTGGTACAGCTAATGAAGAACTTGCTTTAAAGGTATCAGAATATCTAGAACAACCACTCTCTAAAGCAAAGATTACACGATTTTCAGATAACGAAATAAATATTAAGATTGAAGAAAGTGTTCGAGGAAAAGATGTATTTATTATTCAACCAACATCAGCACCTGTAAACTTTAACTTAATGGAACTGCTTATTATGGTTGATGCACTTAAACGTTCATCTGCACGTTCTATTACAGCAGTTGTTCCTTACTACGGTTATGCTAGACAAGATAGAAAAGCAGAGCCAAGAGTGCCAATTTCAGCTAAATTGGTAGCGAACCTTATGGAGACAGCAGGAATTACAAGAGTTGTTACTGTTGATTTACATGCTTCACAGATTCAAGGTTTTTTTGATATTCCTGTAGATAACCTTTATGGTGCTGTTCTATTTAATGACTATGTCAAATCTAAAAATCTTAAAAATCCTATTGTAGCAAGTCCTGATATTGGTGGTGTTGCACGAGCTAGATATTTTGCTAAGACGATGGGACTTGAAATGGTTATTGTCGATAAACGTCGAGAAAAAGCCAATGAATCAGAGGTGATGAATATCATTGGTGATGTTACAGGTAAAGATGTCATTATGATAGATGACATGGTAGACACAGCAGGAACAATGGTAAAAGCAGCAGCTGCTCTTAAAGCCAAAGGGGCAACATCAGTAATGGCGTGTTGTACGCACCCTGTGCTTTCTGGTCCTGCGTTTGAGCGTATTGAAAATGGTGAGTTAGATGAGTTAGTGGTGACCGATACTATTCCTCTTAAAAATGGAAGTTGTAGTAAAATCAAAGTTCTCTCAACAGCTAAAATGTTGGGTGAAGTAATTCGCCGTGTTTATAATAATGAGAGTGTTAATTCCCTATTTGAGACAAATTAATGATAGAAAATAACGTTCCTCAATCGCATATTAGAAACTTTTCTATTATTGCCCATATTGACCATGGTAAATCGACATTGGCTGATAGAATTATCCAAGAGTGTAATGCCGTTGCTGACCGTAAAATGTCGGCACAAGTTATGGACACGATGGATATTGAAAAAGAGCGTGGTATTACCATTAAAGCTCAATCGGTTCGTTTAGATTACATTGCAGATAATGGCGAACACTATATTTTAAATCTTATTGACACTCCAGGTCACGTCGACTTCTCTTATGAGGTGAGTCGCTCTTTGGCTTCTTCTGAGGGTGCTTTGCTTATCATTGACGCTGCCCAAGGAGTTGAGGCTCAAACTATTGCCAATGTTTACATAGCTATGGAGAATGATTTAGAACTTCTGCCAGTGG
>JALUKQ010000032.1 GCA_027056485.1 Campylobacteraceae bacterium
GGTGAGCCAAAAGCCAAACGGATTAAACCACAAGCCATTGCCAATATGGTGAACTACTCTTTGGACAGCTTTTTTAAGTTTACCATTGATAAAAAGCTCACGCAAACAACAGCATTTAAAGAGATAAATGAAATAACTTCTGCATTTGAGAACCCCACTATCTACTGTATGCCAGTGGGTGAGAGCCGTGCGAATATTTGGCATAATGACCGAGCTGTTTTTGAGTTTTGTATGAAACATGGGTTTAACTATAGTGATAGGTTGCACATACGCGTATTTGATACTACGCAAGGGGTTTAGGTTTTGGGCAAAGGGCAGACACGGAGGTCGCCCCTACGGGTTAAACAATTTTTGATATAATTCGCGTAATATATATTTAAGGACATACAATGGGACAAACCATTACTGAAAAGATTTTCTCTGAACATGCTGGGCGTGAGGTAAAAGCAGGGGAGATTGTTAGAGTTGATATTGATATGATTATTGGGAATGATATTACAACTCCTATCTCTATACGTGCATTTGAAGAGTCGGGGGCTGAAAAAATGGCTCGACCTGACAACTTCTGTATTGTTATGGACCACTACATTCCTGCAAAAGATATTGCTTCTGCAAACCAAGCAAAAATTAGCCGTGACTTTGCCCTTAAACATGACATGAAACACTTTTTTGATGAAAAAGACATGGGAATAGAACATGCTTTACTTCCTGAAAAAGGGCTGGTACTTCCTGGTGATGTAATTATTGGTGCTGACTCTCATACCTGTACGCATGGTGCTTTAGGAGCGTTTTCTACAGGTATGGGAAGTACAGACTTGTCATTTGGTATGATTACGGGTGGGAACTGGTTTAAAGTTCCTGAGACCATTAAAGTAGAGCTTTCGGGTAAACCATCTGAGCATATTTATGGAAAAGATATTATCTTAGAGCTTATTCGTTTAATTGGGGTTGATGGTGCTTTGTATAAAACCATTGAGTTTACTGGTGATACCATTGCTCATTTGGGTATGGCTGACAGATTCTCTATTGCGAACATGGTTATAGAAGCTGGAGCGAAAAATGGGATTTTTGCTGTAGATGCTGTGACAGAAACTTATTTGGAAGAGCGACGCGATGCAAACGATGGCTTAAGAGCTGAACCAAAGATTCTCTACTCAGATGACGATGCAGTGTATTGTCAAGTTATTAAAATAGATGTAGCAAACCTTTCACCTGTTATTGCTTACCCATTCTTACCAAGTAACGGTAGAAGCATGGAAGAGGCAGCTGCAGACAACTTAAAAATAGACCAAGTGATGATAGGTTCATGTACCAATGGACGTATAGAAGACCTTAGAATTGCAGCAAAAATCATGGAGGGTAAAAGGGTTGCACGTCATACGCGTATGATTGTAACACCTGCTACGCAAAAGATTTTCTTACAAGCTCAAAAAGAGGGCTTAATGGAGACGCTTATCAATGCTGGTGCTGTTGTCTCTAACCCAACTTGTGGAGCTTGTTTAGGTGGTTACATGGGAATTTTAGGTGATGGTGAACGTTGTGTTGCTACCACCAATAGAAACTTTGTAGGTCGTATGGGTGCTAGAACCTCTGAGATTTACTTAGCAAACTCTGCTGTGGCTGCTGCTTCTGCTATTGCAGGGTATTTGGTTGACCCTAGAGCTTAATTTTACCTTCTTTGTTCCCTTTTTTAGGGAACAAGTATATTTTATATTTTCATACTTTTTAATATAATTATCTACAATTTGTGAAAAACTTCTCTTTATCCTTTTAAAAACTATTTTTCTATATGTAAAATAATATAATTAAATAGAATTAATACCTCTTAAAATAAATAAAAACAATAAAACTCTATTCTTAATCTAAACTTAAAAATATTTTACTTATTTTGACTACTTTTCATAAATACTACACATTTAATAATTAAACTTATGTTAATATTTTATATGTTAATAATATTATATAAATTATTTAATATTTTTTTAAGGTTATGAAATGAGTAAGTATGTTTTATCTATTTTTATTTTTATTATTCAAGTTTCATATGCCGTAGGTGTTCCTGCAGGAACAGAAATTAAAAACGTAGCTCACCTTGACTATATGGTAGATGAAGTTGAGTTTTCTGTTACAAGTAATACGCTTGTTGATATTGTAGACCAGAAGATAGATATGAAGATGGTTTGTCAAGAGAGTGAAGCTGTTGTTGTAGGTATTGGTGAAAAAAAGAGAGCCATGAGCTTTACTCTAAACAATACAGGTAATGGAAAAGATACTTATAACTTCTCTCCTATAGAGGGTGAAACTTTGGATTTTACCGTTTCCAATAAAGAGATTTATCTTGATAATGGAGATGGTGTTTTCTCTGAAGAGGATAGCTTGGCAACAGATGTTGATGTTCCAGCTGATGGAAATGTTACGCTTTTTTTAGTGAGTGATATACCTAATGATGCTGATAAACTCTCTTCTAATGGAATAAAAGCATCCTCAACTATACAAGGTTCCCTAGTTTATGGAGAGTCTAAAAAATTAGATAACTTTTATGCTGTTATGGTAGCTCAAGAAGATGCTAAGTCAGATATTTGTGTTTATGAGGTTTCTCCTTTGGCAGTGAAGTTAGAAAAAAGTGCCACTCTATCTAGTGATAAGGTCTATAGTGGAACTACCATTCACTATAAAATAGAACTTAAAGTGATAGGGGAGGGAACAATAAAAGATATTGTAATCAATGATAATATTCCTACATGGACAGTTTATATAAAAGATAGTTTGAAGCTAGATGGTGTAACAGCAGGTGACTTTAATGGTACAGCTGTCTCAGTAGCTTTGGCTTCTGTAACTCAAACAAAAGCAAGTTTTGACCCTAAACATCAAGTTACATTTGATGTACGGGTTCAGTAGTAAATTCAATACAAAGGAAAAAAAATGAAAAAATTCGTAATGGTATCAGCACTATTGTTGACAATGGTTCAAGCAAACGTAACTATTAACTCTGCTTCATTTCAAGAGCAGACAAAAGTAACCCCAAGTGGTGAAAAAGTAAAAGAGTGGGTAAAAGCATCAAAAGTTGTTCCTGGAACAGTGATTCGTTATGTGAACACTTTAGATAATTCAGGTGATAAATCTGCAAGAAAATTGGTAGTTAACAATCCTATTCCTGAAAATATGGAATATGTAGCTGGTTCTGCAGCATGTCAAAGTGCTTGTTCTATCTCTTACTCTATAGATGGTGGCAAAACTTATAATCAACCAGAGGAACTTTTTTTAGGTGTTGGAAAAAATAGACATTTAGCTAAAGCTTCTGAGTATACAGATATTAGATGGGTAGTTGATAGTTTAGGTGCAAAAACACAAAGTGGTGTTGAGTATAAAGCTCGATTAAAATAGAAAGGGTTTTTAATTGACCCTTAAATAGAACATTTATTGAGTGTTGTTTTTAAGGGTTAATAAACTCTAATAGAAAGTAAGGAAAGATTATGAGAAAGATATTGAGTATGGCAGCTATTTTAGCACTTAGTAGTATGAGTGCTATGGCAGCTGGAACAACTGTAAATACAACTGTAACGAATACAGCAACGTTAAGTTTTAGTGTTGGAGGAGTTACTCAAGCAGATGTAACTTCTAATGAAGATAGCTTTGTGGTAGATAAAAAAATTGATTTTGTTTTAACACATGATGATGACCCTAAACATATTATTGTTGTTGCTAATAAACAAGATGAACAGCGTTCATTTACATTAACTAATGAATCAAATGATGATCAAAAATATAGCCTTTCAGTAAGTAATTTGAGTGGTGATATCTATGATAGTAAAGCTGATAGTGCCGATATGCAAAATCTTGAGATTAGTATTGATGGTGGAACAAATTGGAGTAGTGGTCCTGTTGCAACAGCAGCACTAAATGCAGATGCAACATTGACAGTTTTAGTTAGAGGTGATGTACTTGCTTCAGCAACAGATGGCGAAGTAATGAATATTCAGCTTGAAGCTACAGCCGTTGAATCTGATGGTACAACAGCAGAAGTAAGTACAACTACTGTAGATGATAAAGATGTTGTAGATACAGTTTTAGGTGAAGGTGCTGGTGTAACAGAATCTGCTAATACACAATTTGATGGAAAGTACTCTGCATGGGCTGGTTATTTGGTCAATACAGCTAATATTGATTTGACCAAACTCTCTTGTGTATTTTCTGATGAAGTAACAGTAGATGCGACGAAAGCAAAACGTATTCCAGGTGCAACCATTGTTTATGTATTTGATTTAAATAATACAAGTACATCAACAGATGCTAGCGATATTACTTTGTCAGATACATTAGATACCACTTATAATCTTACTAACACGGTTGCAAGTGCTAAAGCTCAAACAGATGTTACTTCAGCATGTACATGTACGTATGGTGATGCAGAAGGTGGAAATGGAGGATCAGATATTAGTGCTAATGCTAGCTTATCTGGTCAAGATTTGACATTGGCAAGTTTGGGTGTTACTAAAAATTCACATACGTGTGTTTCAATACAAGTAAAGCTTCAATAGTTTTCAAAGCCCGTAGAGTGTAGTCCCCGACTACACCGTATTAAGGAAAACAGCATAAATTCAAGCTTTCAAGCGTTTTTATTAAATGTTGAAAATGTTCTATTTATTTCAATTCCAATTGACGGTGTAGACGGGGTCTACACCCTACATAAAACATACGAAAGGAGAAACAAAAAATGCAAAAAACAATTAAATATTTTATCTTAACTATGCTGTTTCTCTTTTCGTCTGTTTTATATGCTTTAGAAGCAGGTGATATTATTTCCAATACGGCAACGGTAAACTATACAGTACATGGAGTAGATAAAGAGGTTAATTCAAATATCTTAGAGCATACTATAGAAGAGAGTGAAGCAGAGATTTCATTTTTGTATTCAACTCAAAGTGGTACACAAACAGCTGTTTTGGGAACCAGTGCTTACCGTGATGAGAATGGGGTTTGGCAGGTGAGTGATAGTTCTACTTTAGTAGATGGAACTGTTATTGGAAATGGTTCTTTGGTGAACTTGGAAGATACAGGTTTCTATGGAACTAAAGATACAGCCATTATAAAAGTAGTTGACCTTGACCAAAATGTAGACCGTAATGTTCGTGATGTGATTGAAGTAACTATTACTACCGACAATGGAGATACCGAGGTATTAAGACTTGAAGAGACTAGTACTGATAGTGGAATTTTTATTGGATATATTGTACTTTCAAATAATCATAACAAATCTTATGACAATTATCTTTATGCTCAAGCTGGTGAGACCATTATTGCAAACTATGATAATGATAGTGTAACAGTTAAAAGTGATTCGGCTGTAGTTGTACTAAAAAAAGATTTTAATATTTGGATAGAGAAACAAGTTAATAAAACAGAATCTTCAGTAGGTGAACTTTTGGAGTATACCTTAACAGTTCATAATGATGAAGATTTTGCAGTTAATGATTTAGTAATCCATGATCTTTTACCTTTAGGCTTAAAGTATATGAATTCAAAAACAGCTCCTAGTCTATCTGATGATGGAAAAATCTTAGGCTTTTCTATCGAGAGCATTGAGGCAAATTCTGAAATAGAAGTAAGATTTATTGCTTCAGTTACAGCAGGGGTGCATAATGGAAAAGTAACCAATCAAGCATGGATAACACAAAGCAATGTTTTTAGCTCAAACATAGCAACAGCTACTACCAACATAAAAGAAGAGTTGATGAGAAGCAAGGGGATTATCATCGGTCATGTTTATGATAAAAAGAGAAAGTCTAAAGGTGTAGCAGGAGTAAGACTCTACCTTGAAAATGGAATTTATGTTATAACAGACAATCAAGGAAAGTACCACTTTGAGGGTGTAGATTCTGGACGACATATTGTTCAGGTAGATAAAGCTTTACTTCCTAAAGGTTACGAGATGGCAACTTGTGAAGAGACCACACGTGGAGCAGGTAAAAACTTTTCACAGTTTGTAAATGTAGGACGTGGAGCTTTAAAACGTGTGGACTTTTGTCTAAAACGCAACAAAGAGAAGTTGGCTAAAAAGGTAGAAGAGAAAGCATTTACTATTCCTACCAAAGTAGCAACCATGCCAGAGTATAGGGTAAAAGATTTGAATGCCAAAGATAACAGAGCTATCTTATGGCCACCTAAAGGACATGTACCTTTTATTCCTAGTATAAAAATGGCGATTAAACACCCTAAAAGTGAACGTGTTGACATTTGGCTTAATGGGCAGAGAGTCTCTAAGATAAACTACGATGGAAATGTGGCTTCTAAAAAGTCTAAAAATGTTATTGATTTATATAAAGGGGTTGATTTACTAGAAAGAGGCAATCTTATTAAAGTGGAATATTTTGACAAGTCTAATAAACTAGTAGAGACACTAACACGTAAAATACATGTATCTTCTGCTCCTGTTCAAGTGCTTTATGTGAAAAAGAACTCTCACGCTGTGGCTGATGGTAAAACCTCGCCAGTCATAGCCGTGAAGTTTTTAGATGATGCAGGTTTACCTCTACGTTCAGGGATTACTGGAACATTTTCGGTTGAGGCTCCTTATGTTTCACAAGGGGTTATAGACCAGCTAAAGAACAACCCTTTGGCAACAACTGCAGCTCAGAGTCGTTATACGGTTCATTCAGATGGTATTGCCTATATTAAACTGCAACCTACCACAGAGTCAGGTGAAGTGACGCTACATTTTCAACTTCAAGGGCATGATGAGGTGGTTCGTGCTTGGCTAAAACCTGAACTGCGTAAATGGATTATGGTTGGGTTTGCAGAGGGTACTGTAGGGTACAACACTTTAAAAGGTCATCAAGAGTCATTAAAAGCCATAGGGGCTAAAGATAAAACCATTACAGAGGGTAGGGTTTCATTTTTTGCAAAGGGAGCCATAAAAGGTGACTGGTTACTCTCTATGGCATACGATACAGGTAAAGATACCTCAAAGAGTAAATTTTTTGATGAGATAGACCCCAATGCCTACTACACACTTTATAATGACAACGCTCAACAGAGTCAAGAGGCTCCAAGTCGTAAAAAACTCTATGTAAAGGTTGAAAAAGAGCAGTTTAACGTACTCTATGGTGATTATAGTACTGATTTATCTTATACGGAACTCTCTAGCTACTCTCGTAGATTTACAGGGCTTAAGGGTGAGTATCATGGTGAAAACATAGAAGCTAAAGCTTTTGCAACACATACGGAACAGCTTTTTGTAAAAGATGAGATTCGTGGTGATGGAACGTCAGGGTATTACTATCTAAAATCTAAAAACATGATTCGTTTTTCAGAAAAAGTAACCATAGAAGTTCGTAATCGATATAGAGCAGAAGAGGTGGTCTCTGAAAGAAGTTTACAGCGTTTTAAAGACTATGAGATAGATTATACTTTGGGTAGAGTTTACTTTAAGGAGCCTGTTTATAGTAATGATGAGAACTTTAACCCACGCTTTATTGTTGTAGACTATGAGATAGAAGGTGATGGTGGAGAACACTATACTTATGGTGGACGAGGAGCTGTTAAAGCTCTTAATGGAAAAGTAGAAGTGGGTGGAACGTACATTTCGGAAGATTCAGGTAAAAAGTGTTCAAAGCTTATAGGAGTTGATAGCACGGTTCAGATAGGAAGTAGTACTCGTTTAAAAGCAGAGTATGCTAGAACAAAGACTACAGAAGAGGCTCGCTCTAGTCACGGTGAAGCAAAACTAGCAGAGATTGAGCATGTAAGTAATGGACTCTTTGCACGAGCTTATTATCGTGAACAGGAGTCTGCTTTTGGTTTAGGTCAGTTGAGTTCTTCTTTAGGTGCGACGCGTAAAATAGGAGTTGATATCTCTAAACAGTTTGAAAATCGTCAGCGTCATAGACTCTCTATCTATCGAGATAGTGACTTGTTAAACGATATTGATTCCGATGTGATAGACTTTAGAATGGAGTATAATAATCTCAACTTAAATACTTTTATGGGTTATCGTTACTCTAAAGTAAGCTCTGAAGAGGAGATGGCTCAACAGTTACTTTTTGGTGGTTCATATGGGTTTTTTAATCAACGTTTAAAGTTATTAGCTAGCCATGAACAGACTATTAGTGACAAAGAGAGTGAGCTTTTCCCAACCAAGACAACTCTTGGCTTGAACTATGCTCTGAACTCTTCTATGGATTTCTTTTCTGCTTATGAGTGGACAGATGAGATGGAGCAGGGTCGAGCAGGAGTTAGAGTGAGACCATGGTCAGGAATGACTGTGGAAAATACAACACTTTCAGAGTTTAAAAATGATAATAAAAATATCTATAATACTTTAGGTGGAATACAGAGTTTTCAAGTTAATGATAAACTCTCAGTGAATGTAGGTTATGAGAAAGGTAAGATAGTTAGAGGAACAGCAGAGACCAATACTTCGTTAGGTGATAAAAGCTTCTCTGCTTATCGTTTGGGTGCTAATTATAATGAAAAGAGTTACTCGGCAACGCTTAATGGTGAAGTAAGAAAAGGTAACGATGAAGATAAAGTTAATTTCTCAACAGCACTATATACACAAGCGACAGATATTTTAGCACTAGCATTGAGTGGAAGTTGGCATAGCTCAGAGGGGGATGACCATAAAGACTCTGATAGTAATTTCCGATTCTCTTTAGCCTATAGACCAGAAGAGGATGGGACGATTATTTTAGATAAGTTAGACTTTATTCATGCAAAGCAAAAGAGTGTAGAAAGTGAGTTAATAACTAAGAAAATGGTTAATAATCTAAATGTTAATCTTATTCCTACAGCTAAGAGTGAACTGGCTTTGCAGCATGGTTTTAAGTATGTGGTAGATACGATTGATGATTTTGAGTACAAAGGTGTGACTCAACTCTTTGGGGTAGATGCACGATATGACCTTAGTAAATCTTGGGAGTTTGGTATTCAAGGTTCTTTGCTTTATGCTCAGAGTGCGAATAATATGGACTATGGTTTTGGAATCTATTCTGGTCATAATCTATTTGATAATATGTTACTTACTTTAGGCTATAACTGGAAAGGATTTGAAGATAGAGACTTCTCTTTACAGACTTATAGAGTAGAAGGTCCTTATTTTAGATTTAATATGAAGTTTGATCAAGAGAATTTGAAAGATGTAGTAAAGGGAATGTCATGGTAAAAAAAATATTTATATTATTGTTGTTTCCTTATTTGTTGATGGCCCTACCTGGTGATGTAATTTTCTCAGATGATTTTGAAAGGAGTTCTTTGGGTAGTGACTGGAGTGTTACTGATACTACAATGTCAAATATTGGTACCTATACAAGTAATTCAGGTAGTTACTCTTTGTATGTTCGACATAATAGTGTTAGTACTAAAAGTAGAGCTATTAATTTATCTGTAGATGGTGCGAAAGTTGAAATGTGGATAAGAAGAGGAAGTGATAGTTTTAGTGAAGATACAGACAATGGTGAAGATTTGCTTATAGAGTATTTAAATGATGCAGGAATATGGAAAGAGATAACTACCTATTTGGGTTCAGGGACAAAAGGTGAAATCTATAACCTTATCTATCAATTACCATCAGATGCTTTATATAATAATTTTCAGTTGCGTATGAGCTTGACAAATGGTAGTGGTTCAGATTATGACTATTGGCACATGGATGATGTTACGATAACTGAGACAGGTTATGTTGCTCCTCCAGCACCATTGATGATAGGACAGTGTGATGAGTTTGAGGGTGATTTATCAAATTGGACACGATCTTCAACTAGCAGAGTGGATATCTCTACTGCAACAGCAAATTCTCCTACTCATTCACTCTCAATACATGGAGGTAATGTAGATGCAACTTCTATTGTTATAGATACTTCAACAAATTTTAAAGAGTTAACTTTGTGGATTCGTCGTGGTAGTGACTCTTTTAGTGAAGATCCTGATGCAAATGAGGATTTGCTTATAGAGTATTTAGATTCTAGTAATAGTTGGGTAATACTTGAAACTTTTTTAGGTTCAGGAACAAAGGGTGAAGTTTATAATCGTACCTATACAATGCCCTCTGCTGCAAAACATAGTAACTTTCAAATACGAATACGTATGACCAATGGAAGTGGGGACAATTATGACTTTTGGCATGTGGATGATGTTTGTTTAACTCCTGAGAAGTATTTGACAATACTAAAAAACTCTTGTGTTATTTCTGACCCTATTAATACCTCAATTAATCCAAAGAGAATTCCTGGAGCTACAATTCGATATGCAATTGAAGTGACCAATATTACAGAAGAGAATGCTGATAATGTTTTGGTTTCAGATACTTTAGCTGATGATTTTGATAAAAGTAGTATAGTAAACTTACAAATACAAAATAATCAGTGTAACTGTTTAGGTGTTTCATCTAATAGTAACAATGGTGCAAATGGAACAACTGATGGAGAACATCCGATAACATTAGATTTTGGAACAGTTTTAGGTAGCAGTAGTAGTGATCCTGTCAAAAAGTGTGGCTATTTTGAAGTTAAATTAAAGTAAAGAGTAAGAGATGCGAATATTACTTTTATTAGTTTTTTTAACTTTTTCACTCTTTGCATGGAAAATGGAAGCTGATACTATGGTAGTTAACAATACTACTGATGGGGTTATAACACATATAGATTTTAGACAAGTTTATGATACGACACCCCTTGTTTTTACATTGACTACTGATGTAGGAGGTGACTCTGCTGTATTAAGAGTTGTGAATGTAACTACAACAGGCTTTGATGTGTATAGTGTTGAACCTGATGGAGAGGATGGACCTCATGCCAAGATGTCTGCTGTACCATATATTGCCATAGAAGAGGGTAGTCACGAATTACCAGATGGAACAAAGATTTTGGCTTCAAAAATCTCTACTTCTAAATTTCAAAGTAAGTTGATAGATGGGGATAGTTGGGAGTCGGTTTCATTAAGTGGGTTTAATACGACACCTGTAGTATTGGGACAGATTCAGACAAGGAACTCTGAAAGAACCGATGAGAATGTTCCCGATGCACCCTCTCAGCCATGGATGACGACTACTATTAGTTCCATAACAAGTTCAGGTTTTGATATTGCCTTAGAACGTTCTGAAACCACCAGTGGTACTGTGAAAAATGAAGATATTGCGTACTTGGTTATAGATAGTGGTTTAAATGGTTCAGATAGTTATTTTGCTTCTTCTACTGCGAAAAAGATAGAGTATGAAAGTATCCGTTCGGATGATATTATCAAGGGTTGGGATAATTCCTCTGATGGGTACGTGGTTGATTTTTCTAAAACATATAGTAACCCTATGGTAGTTGTGAGTAAAAATACAAGAGCAGGTGTTGATGGAGGATGGTTTAGACGGCGTAATATTTCAGATAGCAGCATAGCATTGGTAGTTGATGAAGACCGAGCAAATGATTCTGAACGGTCGCATACTACAGAGATAGCTGGTCTGTTACTTTTTTCTGAACCTTTTGATGTAGACTTTGTCTATAGTGGTCAAGCAGAGATGAAGATAAATGAGATTTTATATCAAGAGATAACTTCAGGTAGTGATAATGAGGAGTTTGTAGAGTTTTTAGTTACTAAGACAGGTAATCTAAATGGATATATCTTAAGTGACCAAGATACAAATTATTATGCTTTTCCATCTTTTTCAGTAGCTACAGGGGAGTATGTAGTCTATCATACGGGTACGGGAACAGATAGTTCATCAAATGGTATACACCATTTTTATAGGAATTCATCTACCATATTAAATAATACTGGAGATGAAGTACTTTTATTAAAACCTTCGCAAGATAGGATAACTTTAGCTGATGGAAAACTTTTTAATGCTGAACCTTTTGATTATGTAGCATATGAGACAGAGTCTAATGTTGATGCAATTCCTACAAGTGAAGCTGGGGTGACATTATCTTGGGATTACTCTTATGCTACAGAGTTAGATGATGCTGATGATGGTCTCTCCATTTCACTCTCTCCCAATGGGGTAGATAGTGATGCTTCAGCTTGTTGGGAGTTTACGGCTAGTGGCAATGCAAATGATAATGGATGTACAGGATATATAGTAACTCGTGATACTAATGATGATGTAACCTTAACCTATAGTTTAGGAGAAACCAATACAGCACTTCCCGATATAAAACTGAGCAAAACATCAGTGACTATCTATGACCCTATTAATGGAACTACTAATCCAAAGGCTATACCGAATGCTCTTGTAAAGTATACGATTGCTGCTAGAAATGAAGGCTTAGGAAAAGCAGATAGTGATACACTTGTTTTAACAGATACCGTTCCTGCAAAAATGAAAATGTGTGTGAGTACAGTAAGTCAATGTAAAGAGGTAACGTTTGTAGATGGAACAACAAGTTCAGAATTAACACTAGGTACTGTAAAATATTCAGATAATGGAGGTTCAGATTTTACCTATACTCCGACAGCTGATGCAGAAGGTTTTGATATGGCTGTTACCAATGTACAAGTTAAGTTAGATGGTGCTTTTAAAGAGAGTGATGGAACAAATCATCCCTCTTTTGATATAGAACTCTATATGGGTGTCAAATAGAAGCTTACTACACGATTACTGGGGTACTCTTATGCTATTATAACTTTTTAGATTAGATAAAAAAGGAAAAGATATGATTCGAGTTCTATTTGTTATTTTACTCATGGTAAATATTTCTCATGCTGGGGGAGCACGTTATTTTATTAAGCTTGGAAGTTTTAAAAATTTACAAGGAGTAGAAAAAAGTATTGATAAAATGCCAAAATCTTTACGTTCTCATACCAATATAGTTTATGTTAAAGGATGGTATATTCCTTTTGCATACTATAAAAAAAGTAAAAAAGGACTCTCTTCAAAGGTTAAATCTTATAAGAGGTATTTCCCTGATGCTTGTGTTAGCTCTGGACATAGAATGTTTGGCAATAAAGTTATATATAAATTTGGAAAGAGTCTTAGTAAATCATCTCCTAAAAGAGTATCTTCAAAAGAAATAAAATCTGCTTCAACGAAGAAAAAAAGAGTTACGCTTCAAAATGTAGCTATCTCATCAGATGATAACACTTTAAATATTCCTGTACATAACAGTAGTAGTCAAAATATTCCATCTATCCTAGAAGCATTACCTACAAGTTCTGTTATAGCTTCAGCAGAAAATATAGATCAAAAAACATACAAGTCCTTTACAAAACAGATGTTGAGTGGTAATCACTACTACATGACCTATAAGGCTAAAAAAGGTGGAACCAACCTACTCATAAAAGTAAGCTTTGGAGCAGATAGCGTAACTTATCAACCTGTGTTAGGGGATATGCAGATGACTCAAGCAAACTACCTTATAGAAAACAATAGGCTCTATATGTTTGCAGATAACTTCTCTAGTGATGGAGCTTACTCAACCCTTGATGAGCATAGAAAAGACCACTTTTTAGTCTCTTCATGGATGAATACAAAGAAGTTAAATACTCTTCGTTATTATTATAAATTAAATGATGCAAAAAAGTATTTAGGAGTAGATACTTCAGCTGGGTTATCAGAAGTTTTACAAGAGGGTAATTTTGATGAGTTCTTTTTAGCTGAAGAAGATGATTAATATTTTTTAACATCTTTATTTTAGATAATTACTTTATGTTTTTTAATAAATTATCATATTTAAAAAGTTTCTAAAGAGTGATGTTTTTTACGCATAAGCAGAGGTTTTTTATTATAATCATAAAGCTTTAATAAAGTAAATATTATATATTCAATATAATATATTAATTAAAGATAAATAAAGGAATAGAAAATGATATTAAAAATATTAGGTTTTCTTTTTGTTTTTCACTCTCTACTTTTTGCTGATACTTCTATAGTGGAAGATAGTATACAAAAAAATAGTGGTGAAGTTGTGAAAGCTAAAAATGAAATAGTTAAAGAAGAAGTGGAAGTCTCTTTTGGGAGTGGAAGTGTGGTGTATATGTTGGTACTTACTTCACTATTAGGTACGTTCTTTCTTAAAGATGAATTGGCAGATTCATTCTAGAAAGAGTTTAAAATTTTGTCAATTGTCATATACCCTTTTTGACAAACCATATGTCCTTCTCTATCTATTTTGACTATAGATGGAAAACTATTTGCACCCATAGAGTGTGCTTTTGGGATATGTATCATAATTAAAGTCATCTTTAATTAATATTTTTGCAGAAAATGGTTGACCTGTTTTTTTATTGACAGCCTCCCAATTGTTTTGTAAATAATCTTTACTCTCTCTGTCCCATTTCATATCACCTGTAGTTCGTAATCCACCCATAACTAAAGATAAATTAAATTCATCAGAATAGTTTGACCTTAACTCTTTGATAACGGGATGAAATCCCCAACTCCATGAGCACATAGGATCTACAACAAATATTAACTTTTTCATATCTTTTCTTTTTAAAAAATTATTTATCTAATAACTATATCTAAGTTTTTGTTATATTATGTTTAATTATATTTAATATAAGTATTAAAATCCACCAAACCCAAAATCCATAGTTTGAAAGTTAGGGTCGGTGTAGCCAAACTGTGAAGCTGTTCCACGTAGCATGGTAATGTCCATCTTTGGGTCTATACCTTGTGGACAGACTTCGGTACAGTTTCCACATAAGGTACAATCCCAAATTCCATTACTCTGTATGTTGTCTACTATGCTTTGAATGTTCCCCTCTCTTGGGTCAGCTGTGTAACGGTAGGCACGTGTTAAGGCAAAAGGTCCTATGAAGTTAGGGTTAACTTCAAGTACAGGGCAAGAGGAGTAACATGAGTCACATAATATACAGTCGGTCTGTTTGGCTGTAAGTTGAACTTGCTGTTCATCTATGAGAGCTTCTTGTGGCATTTGTAGCCATGCCGTAGCTGTTCTTAGCG
>JALUKQ010000033.1:0-1239 GCA_027056485.1 Campylobacteraceae bacterium
TATCTCATTAATTTCTCTCAATAAGAATAATATAAAATAGAAAAAAGTTAAAATAAAAAATATAGTTAAATAGAGAAATTTAGGGCTTTCCAAAGGTACTTCTTAAATATTATATGAACTATAATATACAATTTAAATATAGAGAATCTTAGAGTAGAATGAGAAGAAAAAAATCACATTTGTATATATGATTATCTATATTATTTTTATTAAGATGATAATGTAAAAATGGTTTTGATTTATTCATTTATCTATAAATGTACTCAGTAGTGAAAAATAGGGCTTTTAAGTAAAAAAAGAGTAATAATGTATGATTTAGACACAACCAAGATTATGATAATGTGAACAACTTAGATTCTTTATCTTTTTTATATTAATTAAGTATAAAAAATTGAATAAAGTGAACAATCTGTTTTAATATTTACTTTTTTAAATAGTTTTATAAAGATTTTTAGCCTATTTTAGTTAAAATTCCCAAATTATTATGGACAAAAAGGATTGTAATGAATATTACAGCAACAAAAACCAATGCAGCAAATGTATCGGTAGTAGCAAAGATTGAAGCTTCTGACATTGAGAAGAATATTGTTAAAGCAGCAAAACATATTGCTAAAACAGCATCAGTAGATGGTTTTAGAAAAGGTAAAGTACCTGTAGCAACTATTAAAAAAATGTATGGAGAGCAACTTCAACAAGATGCTGAGAACCAAGCTATTCAAGATATTGTTGAAGCTGCTAAAAAAGAGTTAGATATTAATACAGCTGATATTATTGGAGATCCTTCATTTAAAAAGTATGACAAAGTAGACGACGGTATAGAGGTAGAGATTACTATCTCTCTTAGACCAACTGTTGAAGCAGAGGGTTATGATAAGTTAGCACCTACATATGATGAGCCAACTGTTGATGATAAAGAGCTTGAAGAGCGTCTTCAAACACTTCTTGATAACAACTCACCATTTAAAAAACTTAAAAGAAAAAGAGCTTTAAAAGAGGGCGATCAAGCAAACTTTGATTTTGTTGGTAAAATTGATGGTGAAGAGTTTGAAGGTGGAAAAGCAGAAGGCTTTGAGCTTGTAATTGGTTCTGGTCAGTTTATCCCTGGTTTTGAAGACCAAATGGTTAAAATGAAAATCGAAGAGACTAAAGATGTAACTGTTACTTTCCCTGAAGATTATCAATCAACAGACCTTGCTGGTAAAGAAGCAGTATTTACAGTAACTCTAAACGACATTAAAG
>JALUKQ010000033.1:1339-14459 GCA_027056485.1 Campylobacteraceae bacterium
ACTTATCGAAGCATTGGTTGAAGAGTATGACTTTGACTTACCAGAAAATATTGTGGAGCAAGAGATTGATGCACAGGTAAACAACAAAGCAAAGGATATGAGTGAAGAAGAACTTGCTACTTACAAAAATAACAATGAGAAAATTGATGAGCTTAGAGATTCTGTAAGAGAAGAGGCTACACGTTCAGTAAAAGCAACTTTCCTTGTTGATGCTTTGGCTAGAAAAGAAAACATTGAGGTAAATGACCAAGAAGTTACTCAAACTATCTATTATGAAGCGATGATGTCTGGTCAAGACCCTCAGCAGGTTATTGAGTACTACCAACAAAACAATCTTTTACCAGCTGTTAAAATGGGAATGATTGAAGATAAACTATTTGCAAAAATTATTGGAATAGATAACTAATTTCTTAAGCCAGTACTTTTCGTGGGCATGATTGCCCACGCTCCCAATACACTTCTAAGTAAAAAAAGTGTATTCTCTTAACAATTAAATATTCAAATTATAAAAGGTATTATTAATGAGTTATATCCCTTATGTTGTAGAACAAACAGGTCGTGGTGAAAGATCTTACGACATCTATTCGAGACTGTTAAAAGACAGAATCATCATGATGAGTGGTGAAGTAAACGACCAAGTAGCATCTACTATTGTAGCACAACTTCTTTTCTTAGAAGCTCAAGATCCAGATAAAGATATCTATTTTTATATTAACTCTCCAGGTGGCGTTATTACTTCAGGTCTTGCTATGTTTGATACTATGAACTATATTAAGCCAGATATCGTAACCATTTGTATAGGTCAAGCAGCATCTATGGGTGCATTTTTACTTTCATCTGGAACAAAAGGTAAGCGTTATGCTCTTCCCAATGCAAGAATTATGATTCACCAGCCATCAGGTGGAGCTCAAGGTCAGTCAACTGATATTCAGATTCAAGCAGAAGAGATTCAACGTTTGAAAGATTCACTCAACGAAATTATGGCTGAGAATTGTGGAAAAAAAGCAAAACAACTTGAAAAAGATACTGAGCGAGACAACTTCATGTCATCAGCTGAAGCTGTAGAGTATGGACTTATAGACCAAGTATTAACTAAGAGTTTTAGCTAAGGTTTTTTGTGATTCGTGATATTGTAATTTACCCTGATAAACGTTTAAAACAGATTTCTAAAGAGGTTACTGAGTTTGATAGTGAACTACATGGCTTACTTGATGATATGTATGATACTATGGTTTCTAAAAATGGTGTTGGTCTTGCAGCTATTCAGATAGGTGTTGCGAAACGTGCTTTAATCATTAACTTACCAGATGATGATAATGAAGATGCAATTCAAGTAAAAGAAGATACCTTAGAGATTATAAACCCTGTTTTTATAAAAAAAGAGGGTTCATGTAAACACCAAGAGGGTTGTTTGAGTATTCCTCAAGTTTATGAAGATATAGTACGTGCCGAGCATATCGTTTTAGAGTACCAAGACCGTCATGGTGAAAAATTTACTATAGATAATAATGAGTTTCTAGCTATAGCCTTACAACATGAGATAGATCACCTAGATGGTAAAGTTTTTATAGAAAAACTCTCTTTTATAAAACGTAAGAAGTTCGAGAAAGAGTGGAAGAAAAGGTTAAAATAAGGTGTAGCTCTCTAACTACACCATTAAAATCACTCTCCTTAACTCTTTTAGTCTACTTTTTCATTATTTAAAATGTATAAATTTTTTTCACAATATATTTTTCTTATTTGTCACCAATTATCCAATAATTTGTTTTTTATTAATTTATAATAATATTTTTACAGTAAGTAAAACCTTTATGTTATTATGGATAAAGGAGATTTTATGAAAAGAATGTTACATGGTTTACTATTTACGATAGCTATATTATTTATTCATGCTTGTGGTGGAGGTGGAGGGGCTACTAGTTTTGCATCGGATAATTTATTTATAGTTAACCCTTCAAAAAATATCGAAAAGATTGATATAAGTGATAAAGAGAAAACTCTTTTAACTAAAGAAAATATTGATGAGTTCTTTAAAATGAGTGGATCTTATATTCCTACTGATTTAGAGTTTAGTAGATATGACTATGATCAATTGTTATCTAAATCTGATAAACAGACGCAAGCGTGTACAAATGGAGGCTCTATGACTTTGGTTACAGATAGTTCGGATAATAAACTTGCTTTTAGTTTTGATAATTGTAAAATAGGTACGCTTACTGTTAACGGAGTTATGAATGTTCAGTTTGAACAATTAACAGATAGTGGAGAAATGGGTTTTTATAGAGGAGAAAACCTTGAAATGACGGATGGTATCAATACTTATCTTTACAATTATAATATTAAGTTTGATAATACTAATTCTGCAAGTATTAAAGAGTATTATGTTGATGTCTATCATGTTGAAAAAGAAGAGCGTACGCGAATTAATATGACCATACGCTCTAGTGGAGAAAGTATAAAAATCACAGGAACATATCTGTTAAATGATAATACTTATTTCATGTTGGAGTCAAAAAATCTACAGTCAACTACTCTTCCTATACTTAGTATTGCAGATAACTATCTATTTGACTCTGCATTGGATTACTATAATCAAAGAGGGCAGATAGACCTTTATGGAAAAAATAGTGAACTTCTTTATAAAAAGATAAATAGTTCTTTTCTGTATCAACTTTCTCAAAATGATAAAGTTTTTTATCGACTTAAAAATGAACTTACATGGAGTGAAGATAGTACAGAATTATTTCCTAATGAATATACTCCATATTTAAATTTAACTTTTTCAAAAGCATTTATTGAAGACTCTAACTATAATGACTCTAAGTATAATATGGTTTTAGATAAAAATCAAACAGTTATTGTGAAAGTAACAGATAATGATGACTTTGGTAACTATAAATTATTATTAACACTTCTATCTAAACCTACTGAAAGTCAGCTATCTATTTTAAATCAAGAGATTCCATTAAACCCACTTGGTGAAGATTCGTATGATACTGCTCTAGAGGGTAAAATAAATATTATATTTGATACAAGAGGAAAGTATAAATTTAGAGTTAAAGTTTTAGATGGAGATAGAAGTATAGAGAAAGATTTTTCTTTTGATTATCAGGAAAATATTTCCTTTGAAGATGCAAACTACACAAAAATTAGTGGTGAATTATCTAGTGATATACTCTATATTTCATCTATAAGCTCAACAGTATTTTTAAATAAAGAGAATAAAGAGATTCTCTTTATAGATGAGAATTCTAATCATAACACTGTCTCTTTACCGTTAGAACCTTCAAATATGACATTAATCCCAAATACAAATACTTTAGCAATTTCAGCTGATGCAAAAGTATTTATTGTGGATTATAATACTAAGACAGTAGTAAATCAGTATGTAGTACCTGCTGTGCTTGGTGATGTCGTTGTATACAATAATTATCTGTATACTATAGAAAAAGATGATTCTTGGAGTAGCCTTTATAGTTTAAACTTAGATACAGGTTCAGTAAACACATTAAAAACATATAATAGTTCATACCGTATGAGTTTAAATCCTATACTAAATAGTTTGTATATTATTGATAGTTCTTCTTATTCAAATATACATAAGTTTGATATATCTGAAGGTAATGCAACAAAGCTTTATGATTCTCCGTATTATAATGATTACTCTTTTTTTAATAACTTATGGTACATATCTTCTAATAAATTGTTAACAGCAAGTGGAATAACATTGAGTATGAGTGATACAAAAAGTCAAGATATGCTCTATCAAGGTGCAAGTGAAATTGTTAGTTTGAATAAAAATGAATATAACTATTTTGTTGAAAAAATTGTGAATTACTCTTTAAGTGAAGATGGAAGTAAATTTCTGATAGTTAGAGCAGACAAGGAATCTAAGCGATATGCCTCATTAGAAAGTGACAATCATATGTTAAATCGTTTAGGAATTTATAATAGTAGTGATAATAGTGTAGAATTTCAAAAAGTTTTACCTCAGTATTATCAAGATGAAGTAGGAGTTGCCTATAGATGTTTTGTAGAGAATGCTATATTTATAGGTAATAATAAAGTTTTAGTTCTTTATGAAGCAAATTCTTATGATTCATCTTGGTCTTCAACAGTTGTAGACAAATTTAACTTCTACCAAATCATAGATATTCCATAGTCCAAATAGAGGAGAATTAAATACTCTCCCCTGCTCTTAGTCCACAAACCCAAGCAAAGTGGAGGTTAAAACCTCCCCTGTCTCCATCTACATCTAACACTTCCCCTGTAAAATAGACTCCTTTATGTAGTTTTGACTCCATTGTTTTAGGGTTAATCTCTTTTGTATTAATGCCACCTGTGGCAACTTCTGCACCTTTGTAGCCTTTACTTCCATTGACAGTGAATTTAAATGCTTTAATTCCATCTACTATTTTTTCTAGCTCTTTAATGTTCGATGTTATCGAACCTACGGTTTCATTTTGTAGCTTTAATGGCTCTAGGATTGGTCTTATGAGCTTTTTATTGATAAACCCTTGCATCCATACCTTTAGAGGCTTAGAACTCTTTTTAACCAAGCTTTTCTTCATAAGGGCTAGTAGCTGTCCATGACTCATTTTTGGTATGAGGTCAATGATTAACATAATACTTTTCTTTTGTAAAAGTTCTTCCATTACAAAACGGCTAATATCAAGTATGGCTAAACCAGAGATACCATAGTTAGTAAATAGTACATCACCTTGCTTCTCTATGATACCTTTTTGAGTCTCTATAATTACCCTACCCTCAACCTTTACACCAGCCATCTGTTTTAAGTAAGACTCTTTATGTGAAGAAGTTAATTGTACCAAAGATGGAAAAGGTTTTATAAAAGTATGCCCTAGCCTCTTAGCAAAGTTTAATCCATCATCAACTCCACCTAATTGAGGAGCTGAAAGGTGACCTGTAGCAATAACAAGTTTAGAAGCTGTAACTTTTCCACTGTTATGTTTTACTTCATAACCGTTGTTTTGTTTTAAAATAGTTTTAACTTCTTTATCACAAAGAATTTTAATACCTAACTGTTCACATTCACAAAGTAAAAGCTCAACAACAGAAGAGGCTTGAAGTGACATTGGAAAAACTTTACCCTCTTTGGCTTCTATAAGTTCTAGTCCTATAGACTTAAAAAACTGTTTAATAGTTTGGTAGTTATAAGTATCAAGCGATTGTTCTATGAAAGATGAGTTCTGTGAATAAAAACGGTTAAGATAGGGTTTTTGGTTGGTGATATTACATTTACCATTACCTGTAGCTAGAAGTTTTTTGCCTACTTTGTTATTTTTTTCTAAAACAAGAACTTTTTTACCACGACGGGCAGCAACAATGGCTGTGACCAACCCACTCGCTCCTGCTCCTATAATTATAACATCTATCATCTACTTAATCTTCTTCTTTATGTCCTCTATGGTTCTTCGTACAACAGCTGTATCTGGGGCATCTTTTCCTAAAAGTTCTTCTTCTACTTTAAGAGCTTTTTTGTAGTAAGTAAGTGCAGCAGAATATTTTTCTGTTTTATCATAAACTTTTGCAATATCTAAATAGCTTGTGAAAATATTTTCATTGTACTCACCGGATATTGATTTGTCTATTTCCAAAGCTTTGAAGTAATACTTTAACGCGTTGCTGTTATCATTTAGTGCATCGTAAGTGGAAGCAATATTATAGTAGGTAGTAGCACGTTCTGAACTATTTAGATCAAGTACGACATTATCTATTTTCATAGCTTTTTTATAATATTCTAATGCTTTATGATACTCTTCTTGTTCATCATAATCTAAGCCAATATTATTGTAATCAAGAGAGATTTCAGAACTCTGCTCTTTATAGTAGAGTAAATCTTCTTCAAGCTGTTTTAAATCATGAGCTAACGCTTGTTTATAATCACCCTCCTCGAAAAACTCTTGAGCTAGCTTAGCATTCTTTTGACTAGGCTTTCCTTTTTTTAATTGTTTTGAAGTTTTATTGTCTGCCTGATTTTTCTCTTCACATCCAATAAAAGTTAAAGAAATACCCAAAAATAGAGATAATATTAATATTTTTTTGTTCATTATAAGTTTCCTTCACTTTATTAATCTAGAGAGTGATTTTACCATAAATAAACTCCATTTTTTGTATGATACACAAATTAAATATGAAGGATAAGAATGAGTGCATTAGTAGAGTTTTCAATGTTTCCAACTGAGCAAACCCAAAGTAAAAGTATTTTTGTTGCACGAGTATTAGATATAGTTGATAGAAGTGGATTGGCTTACCAGTTAACACCTATGGGAACTATTATAGAGGGTGAAACGGTAGCAGAAGTTTTAGCTATAATCAATGAAGCCTATATTGAGTTGCAGAAAGATTGTGGACGTATTTACAGTTCTATTAAAATTGATTATAGGGATGGACCGGTTGGAAGATTAGGAAAAAAAGTAAATTCTGTAGAAGAAAAACTTGGACGCTCATTAAACAGTTAGATTTTGATATAATCACCTAAAAATTTTTGGAGAGTATAATGTGTGTTGAAAAACTACAAAAAATTCTATTGGCATTGACACTTGGTATTGCTATGATGTTGGCAGCCTCAGGTTCCATAAAGGCAGCTTTTTTACTGCAGTTAGGTATTATGATCATTTTAATTTTGAGTGGATTAACAGGTTTTTGTTATATTACAAAAGTATTACACACAGCTTTTCCATCATGTAACGAGGAGAAAAAGTAGTGGAAAAAGTTTCATATAAAGATGCAGGTGTAGATATTGATGCTGGTAATGATTTTGTAGAGGCAATAAAAGCTGATGTAAAGTCAACATTTGATGCGAACGTTATAGGGGGTATCGGTTCTTTTGCAGGTGCATATGCTCTTCCAACAGGCTATAAAGAACCAGTTATTCTCTCAGCAACAGATGGTGTGGGTACGAAGTTAAAACTTGCTATTGAGAGTAATATTTTTGATACGGTTGGAATTGATTTGGTTGCTATGTGTGTGAATGACCTTATCTGTAATTTTGGTACACCAATGTTTTTCTTGGATTACTATGCGACAGGTTGTTTGGTTCCCAAAAATGCAAAAGATGTAGTTGCAGGAATTGCAGAAGGTTGTCGTCGTTCAGAGTGTTCATTGGTAGGTGGTGAAACAGCAGAAATGCCAGGAATGTACTCTGATGATGATTTTGACTTGGCTGGTTTTGCAGTAGGAATTGCAGAGCGTTCTGAGATGGATACCGTTTCAAATGTAAAAGAGGGGCAAGTTATTTTAGCACTTCCAAGTTCTGGTGTTCACTCAAATGGTTATTCATTAGTAAGAAAACTTTTCTTTGATAAGTTGGGTATGAGCTTAGACTCCGAGTTTAATGGAAAACCTCTTATCGAGACTCTACTTGAACCAACCAGAATTTATGTAAAAGAGTTTAAAGCCAATAGAGAAAATATCACAGCATTGGCACATATTACAGGTGGGGGGATAGTAGAAAACTTACCCCGTGTATTACCTGAAGGTATGAGAGCTCAGATTTCTAAAGAGAGTATTAGGGTTCTTCCTATTTTTGAGTTTATGTCACAGTATGTAGAAGAGGAAGAGATGTTTAGAACATTTAACATGGGAGTAGGTATGATTCTGGTAGTCAATGCTGATAAAGTAGATGCTATATGTGCCAATACTGATGCTTATGTGATTGGTGCTATTGTTAAAGGTGAAAAGGGTGTTGATTTAGTATAACAGCTGATTATGAACAAAAATTATTATTTTATTGTATATTTTTGGTTTAAAATCAAAATTATGCAATTTTTTTTATGATTATCTTAAATATAAACTATTTATCTGATATAATATTTTATGAAAGAGAAAAAAGAGAAACTAACACTCCGACAAATGGAGATATTTTTAAATGTTGTAAAAGAGGGGCATCTAACTAATGTTGCTAGGAATATGGGACTTAGTCAGTCGGCTATTTCCATGGCAATCAAAGAGCTTGAAAAAATCTTAGGTAACCCTCTCTTTGATAGAATTAATAAAAAACTTATTTTAAATGAGATGGGTCGTGCCTTTGAGAAAGAAATCTCACCCATTATTAAAAAAATCAATGATATCGAATATGAGTTCAAAAACACAGTGAATAAAGGTATGGTTCGAGTAGGGGCTAGTACAACGATTGTTGACTACTTGATGCCTCCTATTATCTGCTCTTACATGACCAACTATCCTGATGTTAAAGTTGCTTTAAAAGAAGGTAATACCAAAAACATTGTAAATCTTATTAAAGAGGGTAATCTTGATGTAGGTTTTATAGAAGGTATCGTTAATGATGCTGATATTATCAAAGAGATAGTAGGGGTAGATGAGTTGATAGTAGTTACAACTGATCAGGCACTTTCAAAAGAGTGCTTTATTGATACCATACAAGATAAAAAATGGGTACTTAGAGAAGAGGGATCTGGAACACGAGAAGTTTTTTTAGATTATGTTAAAGATAAAGTTGAACATATTAATATCTTTTTAGAGTTAGGACATACTGAGTCTATAAAGTCGTTACTTATGAACCATCAATGCCTTACCTGTATATCTAAAATTGCTGTAAGAAATGAGATTGAGAATAAAAAGTTAATTCATATTCCTTTAAAAAACTTTGAGTGTAAACGTAATTTCTATATGATTTATCATAAAGATAAATATAGAAGTGAACTCTTTGAAAAGTTTGTCTATTTTACAAAAAGAATGATGTCTAAAATGTTAAATGAGAATGGTTAGTCTAGTTGACTTTTTGCTTCTTCATACTCAAATGGATGATTTAAGTTCATAAATTCGTTAGCATTAATGCTAACTTTTTGAGTATCTACACTTTTTAATAGTGCTTGTAAACGGTGATTGTCTTCATTTAAAAACTTTTTTGCGTTATCCAGTATACTACGTCTGTAGATACCACAAAGAGGTTCTACTCCATTATTAGACTGGGCAACAATAACACTATTTTTATCTTCAGCTTCTTTGTAAAGTTTTTCTATGGTTTGTCTACTTATAAATGGTGCATCAACAGAAAGTATAAAAACTTCCTCTATATTTAAAGATTCAAAAATAGAAATTAAAGCTATTAGAGGAGATGAGTTATTATATTTATCTTCTATAACATCTATATCAAAATCAAACTTATTACTTTTTGCAGAGATATAGATATTATCAAAATATGCTGATAGTCGTTCACACTGGTATTGGGCTAAACTATTATATTTACCAAAAGGTAAAAGAGCTTTATCTTGTTTCATGCGAGAGCTCTTGCCTCCAGCCATAATGATTAGAGTCTTTTTCATATTATTTTGTATTTGCAACCCACTCTATAACTTTGTTGGCAAGTTTTCTTCCATATTTTACTGAGTATTTATCATTAACAATTACGACCACTACATACATTTGCCCAGAGACCCCCTCAACATAACCAGCAATATTTGCAACATGTTTTATGGTACCTGTTTTCATCCATGCTCGACCAAATACAGAAGAGTTAGCAAAACGTCTCTTTATGGTTCCATCTATTCCTGCAATAGAGAGTGTATTCATCCATCTTTGACCATAATTTTGATATCCATGTTTTAAAAGATTTGCTAAAGATTGTGCTGTTACTTTTGATCTTCTTGAGAGTCCTGAACCATTGTCAATAAAGGTAGTTCCTTTTTCTAAAAGGTTATACCGTCCCAATATTCTCTCTATAGCTCTTCGACCACTATAAGGTGTTCCTGGTTCACCATAAATTTTTGCACCTAAAGTTAAGAGTATCTGACGAGCATAAAGGTTGTTACTTTTTTTTGCAACAATAGATATAATCTCTTCTAAACTTTTTGAGTAGTGAGAAAAGATGTATTGTGCATTCTTAGGTGTTTTTTGTAGTTTGAACTTACCTTTGACTTTAATACCTTTTTGCTTCATTTTATCTCTTAGTGCATAATAGAATGAAAGATAAGGTTTTGTCAATACTTTACAGACTGTACGTTCAGAACAGTGGCGAGATATTTTTCCTGAAAAAGTAAGTGTTGATTCTTTAATACTTACCCTAGGCCAAGCACGTTTACCTCTACATGAACCATTAATAACTTTTAATTTATTGACAACTTTATAACTTCTATCTGGTACATCTTTTGAAATTTTTGCTTTTCTTCCTCTAAATGAGACACAAACAGTACTTTTTCGTTCATTGAACATCATGGCATCAGGCATAGCATTATATGGACTGTATCTATTTTTATCAAAACCAGAATTATTTTTAGTTGGAACTTTAAAACGTGTTCTATCTATAACAATATTTCCAATAATACGTCTAATCCCACTATCTTTAATTTGAGAGACAATTGAGTCTAAATCTTCAGTTTTAAGTGTAGGGTCTCCAGAAGCTTTTATTATTAGATTACCACGCAAAACACCATTTTTGATTCGTCCTGTATGGTAAAATTTGGTCTCCCAGCTATAGTCATAGCCTAATGCAAGTAGAGCAGAGTAGGTAGTAAGGAGTTTGATAACCGAAGCAGGTGAACGTTTAGTATGACTTTTCCATGAAACCAAAGGATAAGATGAATTGACTGCTTCTATATGAATACTATAATTATTTTTATTTAAAGGAATTGAACTTAACTCTTGTGCTAAATCATTAGGGACAGAACGTGCTAAAAGTTGGAGTGAAAAGAGTAGAGTAAAAAATAAAAATATAAGTTTTTTCATGATTTTCCTTAGAAAGTATATATACTTAATAGTAGTAAAAAAAATCTTTAGAGAAGCCTATATTTGCTAGATTTGATTAATGTTTTTAACTTTAAGAAACACTCTTGTAACGAGAAATAACTTATAAAAATATTGTTTATTTAAAATATAAAATTCTTAAAGAACTAACATCTAAAAGATATGCTAGATGAAAGTTCTAGATATTTTTAAGCACAGGTACGTGTTTGGTAGCTGATAAAAGAAGCAAGAATAAGTATTATCACTATAAATATAAAAGCTTTTTTTGTAATACCTAATACATCATTTTTACTAAACTTAGAAAAGTAATCAATGATAAAACGTAACATTTTATCAAGTATAAAAAGTCCAAGTAGTGCCAGAAAAATAAAGCCTATAATAGACATTATGCTATTTTGGTTTTCAAAAAAAGAGTGAAGTAGACTTCCTAAAAAATTCCAAATTGTAGTAAATATATTGCCTAAAAAAGGTCATAACCAATTTGTTATTTCATTAAAGATATCTTTCATAAAAATCCCCTATTTATTAATATGAAATATTATACCATTTTATTTTTATTTATTATCTTTTGTCTTATAATCATGTCGTAAAACTACTTCTCTACACGTAAAGTACACAGTATATAGTTATAATCGATTCAAGCCTAACATAGGGAATTATAAATATTAAAATTACTTTTAAAAGTGTAATTTAATTGTATGTCAATGAAAACTCCTTAATTCATTTATATTCTTCTTTTTCCCCCTTAATTCCTATGTTGGCTCTAATCAATTCTTAATTATCTATATTAATATTTTAAAATGTTTTATTTTGTTTTGTTGAAAAACAGAGTATAATAATATTATTCTAGGAATAAAGGATGCAAAATGAAAAAGGTATTAATACAGTTTGAAAAAAATAATATTATAAATAAAAAAATTATTGTTAGCATAATATGGATATTTGCATTGGTTACGTTAGCACTACTTTTGGTTGTAACTTATCAAGAGCTTATTGCTGAGCAGTTCCAAAGTACAGGTTCAGTTGTTGAAATTTTAGTTGGAGTGGCAATTGGTGTTTTACTTATAAGTGGTCTACTCTTAAAATCTAAAACAGCACGTTGGATAATAATATTAATTGCATATATAGCACTACTAAGTCCATTTGTTACCTATATAATGTTACATCTGTTTGTACCAGATGCACAGGAAGGTTTTTGGGAAACTTTTATCATCCCCAATATAATTATGTCAATTTTTATCATTACCCTTTTGAGTAATAGAATATCATTGAGATTATATGCTCTAATAAAAGATAGAAAAGCACGTATAAAAGAACAAATATATTTATTCTTTTGGGCTATTATTTTAATTACTCTTTATACATACTATATATCTATACCATTACTAATTAAAACTATACATTAGTTTTAATTATGTAATTAAATAATTTTTAATTTATATTAAGAATGAATTGTAAAAATGGTGCTATAATTTTAACATAAATAATTAAGGAATAATCTATGTTAACAATATATAATAAAAATAGCAGTTTTAAAAAGAAGTTTTCGGTAGTAGTTATTTGGTTAGTAGCTATCTCTATGTTTTATTCCTTAGTAAATTTTCTTATTAATACAGATATATCTTTAGGCGTATTGTTTGTTCCTTCACTTGTAGGTTTTATAGTGATTGCAGCGATTTTGTTACGTTGTAAAATTGGAAGAGGATTTACTTTACTGGGCATATATATGTTAATGCTTTTACCTTTTTTAACAGCATTCATGACAGCGACACCTCTTGATATAAAAGTAGCACTTTTCTCAGTACTGTTTACTCTTTTAGCTATTTATGCTTTCTCAAATAAAAAAGCAATGGATTTATATTATATAGAGTCAAATCCTAAAGAGCATATTTTTTATATTTTAGGTGCTGTGTTTTTAATTGTAGCTTACCTTAAGTTTTTTTAAATAGCTAGTTTATAAGTCTATTTACTCTTTCATACTCTTTTAGTTCTATTATCCAGCTAGGTCGAATTTTTTCAAATCCGAATCTAGCTCCTACTACCATACCAGCTACCATAGCACGTGCAGAGCTATCTCCTCCAGCTTCTAAATTAACTTCTAATAGTCTGTTAAAATCATTGTGATAATTGAGTAAGAGATATATGGTTGAGGCTAGAGCCCCCTCCATATTGGAAGATGTTCCCAAAGTTTTCATGGCAACATTGGTAGGTTTGTCTCTGAGTGCTAAGGCTTTCTCTACTTCTGTTTCAACAACTTCACCATAAAACTTTGCTCGTTCAATAAGTGTGTTTTCTACATCTAAGTTATAAATCATCGCCAGTGTTACTTCGGCAATATACTTACTAGCCTCTATGGTCTCTTTTGTCATATGAGTTAAGCAGTTATGAAACTTTA
>JALUKQ010000034.1 GCA_027056485.1 Campylobacteraceae bacterium
TCTTTTAGTTTAGCAACCTCCTCTTCACCCACTGCCAAAAGCATTTTGTCTTTTCTAAATCCTACTTTATCTACTTCATCAAAATTTTGAATGTAATTAGCCACCATAGAAGAAGAACGTTTTACAGTTTGAGCTTTTTCATAAGTGTAGTTACTCTCTATGTCTCCCACATGCAAAGTTTGAGAGTTTGCTTTAGGGTTAGAGTTAAGCTCTGAGACCTCATCATACTTTTCAAAAAGAATAATATTTTTAATATCTGTATATCGAGCCAGTGTAAAAAGCAAAGAAGTTCCAGCAACACCACCACCTACAATGGCTGTGTCAAAAAGTTTATTTATAAGCATATTTATAATCCATTATTTATATAACTTTAAAAAAATATTAAAGTTTTAAATTATATTATAGTTCATGTAAAGTAGAGTTTATATATAATTAATTCCTATATAAATAACATCACTTCCCGTATTTTATCATAAGAAACCTCACGATCTAAAGCCTCGAAAACAGGTTTTAACCGTAATCGACCATCATCTGAAAAGTTCTCTTCATCTTTTTTATTTTCTAATTGAATGATTATATCTTCTATAGATTTTACAAGCTCTCCTTTGGGTCTAAATTTACTCAAATCAATATGGGGTTCCTCTTTCTTTAAAGTTGCTAAATGATTTATAATTGTCCCCTCTGTAACTCCACGCGTTTTGGCTATCTGCTTAATGGTGTCACAACTCTCTATGAGGGCTTTTGTTTTCATATGAGTTGGAGTATCATTTTTCATTTTGGCTGTTTTTCCTAGACGTAGTAGTTTTTTCTCCTCTTCTATCTGTAAAAAATTTGTTAAGCCACCCAAACTTTTTATGCAGTTCATCTGCCTTTTTTCAAGCTCTTCTTCACTATAAGTCGCTATTTCATCACTTGCTTTTTGTGATGCTTTTTTAATGGGTTCATCTATCCGTAAAGTTAAAGGCTCTACTCTTAGTGCCATCTCATTTAGACCCATTAAGCGTAAACCATCTATGCTTCTAATCCGAGACAAGGCCACATACCCCTGCCCTACTTCAAAGGTTTTGCTCAAATCTATCTCAGCAGCATCTAGAGTCATACCTTGGGACTTATGAATGGTCATCGCCCATGCCAAACGTAAAGGAAGCTGTGAAACTGTCGCTATACTCTCACCTGCTTCATTCTCTATCGTCCAATCTTCAGCAATCACTCGTATCTTTTGACCTGAAACAATTTTAACAATGGGTATATCGGCTTCAAAACCTACCACCACACCTGTAGTACCGTTTACATAACCTTTTTCAGGATTGTTTTTTATAAAAATAACAATAGCATCTTTCTTTAGTGTTAACTCTTCTAATACTAAAGATGTTTTAAAAATCTTCTCTATATTTTTGGCAGAGCCTTTTGAAGTGTATTTAAAGATCTGTAGCTTTCCATCTAATTTATCAAGCTCTTCTAAATTGATTCTATCTACATCAATATTATGTGTATAAAGTTTTGTAGGGGTAAAGTCGGTGTTTAACTCTTTTTTATAACAAGCGTCCAACAGTTCACGAGATTTTTCGGAGACACTCCCTGTTCGTATATCATCCAAAACCTCTATAAGTCGTTCATCACTTTGTCTAAACTTCTCTTGTAGATAACAACTTTTTAACTCTAAACTTTTCCAAACAGGACTCTGCCAAGCAAAACGTTTCTCTTTAAACTCACGACTCACAGGAGGCAACTGAAAAAAGTCTCCAGATATTACAACTTGCACCCCACCAAAAGGTTTAGGAGAATTTTTAAAAGCTCTTAAAACTTTATCCATCGAAGCAAAAATCTCTGGAGAGACCATGGAGATTTCATCAATAATCAAAATTTTCAATTTTTTAAAACGACTTTTCAAGTAACTCTTCTCTAAGAGAAACTCTACATATCCGTTATCTACTACGCTGTCACGTATACCCAAAGCAAAAAATGAGTGAATAGTTTGTCCTTTTAGATGTGAAGCAGCTATACCTGTAGGAGCCACAATGGTGGGGTAAATTTGTCGCTCTTTAAGGTATTGAATATATTGATTCAGAAGATAGGTTTTACCTGTTCCTGCTGAGCCAGTTATAAAAACATTCTGTCCTGATTTTAGTATGTTAAGTGCTGTTATCTGTTTCATAGGAGTATTTTAACATGAAATAATAATTTTAGTGAAAAATATGTCAAATTGTCATACAATTTGACATATTATCTAGAGTAAACATTGTTTAATATTCAGGGTAATACAAGATATGGTGGTACTGCTCTCCAATACATTTATTCTCATTTGCTGTATCATCTATAATATTATCCGTAATATCAACAAGACAGTCATTATCAATGGTTGCAATAATACCTAGACCTTTTTGAAGATAGACATAAGAGATATTGTCTTTAGAAGTTACAAGTCCATTCTCATAAGCAACTGTATTGATATACTCTGCATCGATAATGGTATTGACACTTTTATTGGAAACACATTTAAGTTTTATAATATCATGTTGACCATCATAGTTTTTATACTCATAAAAATAGATTTCATAATTATTTAAAATTGAATCTAATGTACAACTTTCTACTACTTCTGTATGTTTTTCACCAACTACTTGTGTACCCACACTTAACTCTACACTTTCATTAACTGATTTATAGTGAGAGACTTCATCTCCTTTAAAAACATTTCTCTTGTAAACCTTACTGCTATTAACATCTCCTATTAATATCATATCAATCTCATCATTATCAATTGTTGCTATACTTTTTAAAATAGCATCTTCCTTAGTCATTATCCTATTGGGTTCTACAACAATACTTTCAATATAAGGAGTACTATTTAAATCTCCATTTAATTTTATAACATCCGTATATTGTTTATTTAAACTCGTACTTGGTAGATATTCTGCTATATCAATACTACTACTTCCTCCACTTTCTGAACCACAACCATTCACTACTAACATAAGAGTTATTGCTATTAAATACTGTTTCACTTTATCTCTCCAATATATATATTTTTAAAATATTATAATGTTTAAATAAAAAAAAATACTTAATTTCATAATTAATACTATATTTAAGTATATTATGGTGTTCTATTTTATGTACTAGCTAATGGGAGTAAATAGTATATAACTTTTTCTTCTAATTTATAACGATTCTCTACACTGTTAAAAACTATTTGTCTAGGTAAGCATACGTTTAAATGTCCTGAAAATAAATGCCAAATCTATTTTCATTTCATATTGATCCATCCACAATAATAAAACTTTATTTTTAACTTTTGGCTTTTCTAGTGTTTTCATCATGATATAAATGGTCAAATCACTCTTAAGAAAAATCTTTTGCAGATGTTTTAAAGCTCTAAACTTTTTTAAGTATAGTCTTTTCCAACGTACTTCATATTCCAAAAAAGAAACATCTTCAACAATAACTTCTGACAATATTTTTGCACTCTTCATTGCATAATAGATTCCTTCATAGGTAAAAGGAAGAACTTGCCCAGCAGCATCTCCAACATAAAATACTCTATTCTCATAAAAAAGAGGTTTTTCCCATTGAGGAATATTATACCCTTTTACCTTCTCATCTTTAGATGAAATATCTAAAAACTTAAAAAGATTATGGATATATTTTTTACCATTAATAGGTGCGAAAGTTCCAACATCACTCCCCGAACCATAAGGAAAACGCCATGCATAGGCTCTATCTGTTAACTCTGTTCCAAAATAGAAATGACATTTATTAGTAATCAATCCACTAACATCGCTATAGTGTGTCAACTTCTTAGGTACACTCTCGGCTCTTAATTTTTTACGTACTATCGACAATACACCATCTGCAGCAACTAAGTATTTTGCTCTATACTTCTTTTTCTCTTTATTGCTGTCTGTTGTCACTTCAACTACATCTTTTAAAATTTCTACATCTACAACTTTTGTTTCTACTAACTCTGCTCCTGCATCCTTTGCATCTTGCCGTAATGCTTTATCAAACTCTACCCTATCAACTATAGCTAAAGGTATATGAGAAATATCAAACTCTATTTTTCTTTTTTTAGTCTCCATAGAAATAACATCTACTAAGTTTCTGATTAAAGACTTATCAATAGAAAACTCATCAAATGCATCTACTCTTAGTCCACCCCCACAAGGCTTCTTAAAAGAAAAATCTTTTTGTATCAATAAAACTTTTTTATCAGACTCTGCCAAATATTTACCTGCCATTGCACCTGCTGGTCCAGCACCAACAATTATGATATCATACATTCATAGCCCACTTTAAATTTTTAAATTATTATATCGCAAAAAGAATCTTTTATTAAAATAAGTAGATTTATAAACTATTTTTGAGTATCATTCTATCTTTTCATATAAATATCTAAACTTTCTACAAATATTTTGACATAAGGATACTTAAAATGAAATACTTCAGCATATTAGCTATATTTATATTTCAAGGTTGTGCATACTCTATTTGTAGAACAAAAACTGAAAAAGCAGCAGCAACTGTTGTTTTATTAAATAATGGTAAAACACACAATGCTGTTCAAGTTTCAACAGATAAAGGAGCTATATCACTTGACAAAGTAAGAGCATATTCTGATTTAATTAACAAAAATCAAGCACCAACCCCTCCTAAAATAATGTCTAAAAAAGAGTTAAAAAGACGTATGGGATCAGTATTATCCATATCAGTTCCAAAACCATTAAGTTATATGCTCTATTTTAAAAAAGGTAAAATGGAACTTACAAGCTCTTCCGAAAAAAAAATTACTGAAATAGTGGCATCTATAATTAATAGAGTTCCATGTATAGTCGATGTTATTGGTCGTACTGATACAGTAGGAGTAAGAGAAGAAAATATCCAAACATCGTTCAACCAAGCAAGTTATGTCGAGTCTATCTTACAAAAAGAAATTCTAAAAACAATTACAAGTAAAAAGGATATTACTCTAAAAACCAAAGGCTATGGAGAAGAAGACTTACT
>JALUKQ010000035.1 GCA_027056485.1 Campylobacteraceae bacterium
TTTATTATTTCTTTTTCTTCAAATATTTTTTAAAGTATGACCACCAGTATACTTTGATTGTATTTCTGTATGTCGTTCAATAATAGAATTACCAAAAAAATCATATGTTACTGTTCTTACTGATTCTTGTACAGCATCATCACTCATAAAATATACTTTATTTAAAATATCAAGTACTGCATAATAACTTTTAGTTAATTCTAATTCATTAAATATTTTTTTTGCCTCATTATCTCCAAATGAATATTTTAATAAAGCAAATGCTAATCCTCTCTCTACATCACTTATGTGACCATGGTCTTTACCTTCATGATAAAAATCACCTCCAGGACACCACTTCCTATCAGTTGGGAATTGATTTAATAAAAGTTTTGCTAATCTATTACCTGGGTCTAATCTTCTTCCAAAATTATCTCTATTACCCGTTGAAAGAATATTATAATTATTGTCTAAAAACCATTCTTTATATAGTGCTTCATAATTATTTTCGATATTACTTGGATAAAAAGTATTTACAAATTCCTCAACACAATAAGATTTCGCAAACGGTCTATTTAATTCATCTTTATATGATAACTGATTTCTATATTTATATAATTGTAAAAATATAGGTGCAGTTTTTTCAGCATTTGACTTTTTCATATTCTCTGCTACATATTTAAAAAATTGGTCCACTCCATATACAAAGAGGTTACATCTTCTACAAAAGGAACATTTGTCTCTATCTCTTTGTGCATATTTTTAAGTTTTGTTAAGAACTCTATTGAAAAAATATTATCGTTTTCAATAGCCAATACAATCCGTTCATCACGTCCAAACTGCTCACGGAAATCGTTATATGTTAAGAGAACAGGATCATCTTCATGCATAAAACCTTCTGTTGAAGTATCCATCTTTATTTGAGGTACATGAGAAATTGGGAAAGCTAACAGCAGTACTAACACCAATAGGACTTTAAAAGGATTATCATGAATAAATGAGCCAAAGCGACCCATTAGATTTTCTAGTTTTTTGTGCATTTTATCTCCATTTGGCATGATTTTATCATACCAAAATGAACTTTACATTAATTATCGAGATTAAGTAAATTAACTTTCAGCTCACGTTTCAAAACTTTACCTGTAGCATTTTTAGGTAATTCATCTATAAAATGTAACTGCTTTGGTACTTTATAGTTTGCCAAATTATCACGGAGATGCTTACGTAGCGCACTCACATCTATCTCATCAAGACCCTCTTCTAGTTCTATATAAGCAATAGGTATCTCTCCACTCTTCTCATCGGCTATACCTATCACAGCAGAAGAGGCAACACCTTTAAAGCTGTCTATAACCTCTTCTAACTCTCTAGGGTAAATGTTAATTCCTTTGGATATAACCAAATCTTTTTTTCTATCAACGATATAAAGAAAGTCATCTTCATCCATATAACCCATGTCACCTGTAAGTAACCAACCTTTTACAATGGTCTCATCAGTCGCTTCAGGACGGTTAAGATAACCCAACATAACGTTTTCACCTCTTGCAATAATATCACCTACCTCACCTCTTGGTAGTTCAAGTAAATTGTCATCGACAATCTTCATCTCATATCCATATAGTGCTGTACCGACAGACTTAGGTTTTTGTTGAGTAATAGGATTAATACAAATTGCAGGAGAAGCTTCACTTAGCCCGTAACCTTCTAAAAGAACACCCCTTTTAAACTTCTCTTTCATTGCATCTAATGTTTTTGGTTGTAAGGCAGCTGCCCCAGAGACAAAAATACGAACCCTGTTAAACCACATAAAATACCACGGTAATTTTGCTTTAATTAAAGCATTATAAACATCTGGAATACCTAAAAAGATAGTTACTCGTTTTACAAGTACTTGTTTGAAGATATTGGCAAAAGGTTTTAACGATTTAATAACAACAATACTTCCACCTTTATAGAGAGGCATAATAACCCCTATAGAGAAAGTAAAAGAGTGAAACATAGGTAAAAAAACTATAATTCTATCTTTTGAACTTGCCTTAACATGTAAGCTTCCTCCATGAGCATTAGAGAAGATATTTTTAGCCGAGAGCATGGCTCCTTTTGGTTTTCCTGTTGTTCCAGAAGTGTAAATAATAACAGCCAAATCATCCAAATCCATAAGACGAAAATCAACACTCTCTGGAAAAGTTAACACTTTTTCAAAAGCTACATGCCGTGGGCTATCACCTCGGTAAGCACCTTCCCAAATGGTAAAATCTAAAAGTTTTTGTACCTCATCTGATGAAACTACCTCATCATGAACAACAGAAGATATAAGTACTTTAGCATCTGAATCTTCTAAAATATAAGCAAGCTCACCCTCTTTTAAAAAAGTGTTAATAGGAACAGAGACAGCACCAAGTTTTGAGATAGCAAAAACAGCATATACAAACTCTGCAGAGTTACGCATAAAAAGAGCAACTTTGTCTCCTCTTTCAACGCCTCTACTAGATAGGTATGCAGCTAAAATATCTGCTTGTTGCTGTATCTGTCTATAAGAGATTTTTTCATCTCCTACAAACAGAGCTGTTTTTCGACCTCGTTTTTTTGCTTGTGTAAAAATTAAGTCATAAAAACTACTAAATGGGTATCTCATATTAGAATGTGTATGCTACACCTACACTTAATAGATCAGCACCACCTCCTGAAAATTTACCTGTAATTCCAGATTTATTCTCTCCAGCTGCTAAAGAGAAGGACTCTTTTGCATCATGTAAATATGCTACACCATAAGAGAGATTATCATTATGTTTAACACGAACACCTACTGTATAAATATCAGCATCTGAATCAGGTAATTCATAAGATAGATTTTTCTTATTAACAGGTGTCTCATCTTTTGCATATCCTGCCATAAGTGTTACAGTTGGGGTAAGCTCTGCTGTCACACCTATTCTAAAGGTATCTGTATCTTTCCAGTTTCTATCTTTTGGGTCATCAAAAGCAGCTGTTAAAATAGCATTTGGTAATGCTGAACCATATTCAAAATCTAACTTTTCATATGCTGACCAATAAGTTCTTTCATAATTTAACTCAACCGTATATTTATCTTGCCAAGTTTTACTAACTGCTAAGTTTAACGCTGCAGGAAGAGGAACTGTAACTGAGGCATCATATTGATTTCCCATATTTGCTAAATATAAGTTTGCTTTTCCCTCCTCTTTTAAATCAACATTTGAACGGTAGGTTGCAGCCATATTTATATCAGAAGTTGGTCTATAGGTCATCGCTAGGTTATATCCAAACTCAACAGTGTCCCCCTCCATCTCACGCTTGATAGGCTTGGTTGTCTCTGCTCCATCTCCATTGACAACCCCCTCAGAGTAGATAAAACGTAACCCACCACCTACTGCAAAATTATCAGAGACTTTATAGGAAGCTACAGGGTTTACCTCTACAACTTTTAGCGTAAACTCCTCAGCAAAAAGCTTCTGCTGTCCACTCTCCCAACGTTTGGTTAAACCTCCAGGAACCGTTAAACTAGCACCCCATCTAAATTGACCCATTGGCTTAGCCACATAGTGCATAAAAGGAAGTTGTAAATTTTCTATTTCAGACTTATTAGAAGCAGGGTATATTTCAGTAGCAGAGTAAGCTTGAAAACCTTCAAATTCATTACGAGGTAAATGAGCCCAAGTTAAACCTACTTCAGTAAACTGTTTATCTTCCATAAATGCCATGTTTGCTGGGTTAAAATAAGCTGTATCGGCTCCATCCGTATGAGCAACATAAGCTGCACCCAATGCCATTGAGTTTACTGACTGCTCAGGTATCTTATAGGCACCTGCTATCAGAAAAGAGCTTGCTGTTATACTTAGTAATATTGTTTTTTTCATCATTATCTCCTAATAACCAATGGTTAATTTTCGCTGTTTTGCAAAAAGACCTGTTGCTATACCATACGCTAAGCTTCCACAAGCTCCATGACTTACATTTAGATCAGATGGATATTTGCCCGGATTAGTCGCAATAAGTGTTGCTTCAACAGGTACCACTGTCACATTCGTTTCTGAATCTATAAACTTCATTGTTCCATATGTAAATTCTGATATTCCATAAGGAATGACATTATCTCCTTTACAATGAACTAAACGAACAGGTGTTTTTGGAGCCCAATCATGAAGATTGTTTTCAGTTACAGCTCTTTTAAACCAATGATTATCATCTGAAAAATAATTTGTTACAAAATTTCCAACAAAAAGTCCTGTATCTCCTTTCGTTCCATTAACCAATTGTGGATCAATTTGCGTACGATTTAAATCACCATTAAAAAGTGTAGGAAGTTTAGAAGCATATGGCTCGTTAATCACTGTTTCTATATCTTGATTATAAGCTTTTGCATAAGCATAACCTACATTTGCCATAAATGATGGAACTCCACCCAAGGTATCACTATGTAAAACAATGTCAGACATAGGCTGCAAAGCATAAGGTCCAGCCATTGGTGCAGCCATAGCTACCTTCAAGTCAGTTAGATTCTCATCTTCTATCTTCTTAAGTGTAGCCATAGCAGCATAACCACCTTCAGAATACCCCGTTAAGAAGAGTTGGTTATTTAATTTTATATCATTTTCTGTTGCAAATGTTTTAACAGTTTTTATAAAGTCTACTGTTGCATTGGCTAAAGATTTTTTCAATATAAAAGGATGATAATGGTCATTTGAATCACCAAAACCTATATAATCTGGTTGTAAAGTAGCAAATCCACCGATAGAAGCTAAAATAAGAGCCGAACTCACTGGTGGTGAACCTACCATACTGTTTAGAAGAGTTGGTGCTTCCCTATTTGCAAAAATAGTTCCGTGGTCATCTGAAACCATAGATAAACCTAATGTTTCTGTAACTATCTCAGGTAACTCTGTAGGGACTACCAATACACCTGAAACTTTTACCTGCTCTCCCTCTTCATCTGTTGTAGTATATGGAATCTTATATGCTTTATAACCATA
>JALUKQ010000036.1 GCA_027056485.1 Campylobacteraceae bacterium
ATTTCTGTAAAAGTCTTTTCATCATAAACATCTCTTGGTCTCTATCATCTGTATCTATACGAACAGCCTCTACCAATTCTCTATTTACTTTATCGAAGAAGTCATTGGTCTCATCATAAACAAATGCTAAACCACCTGTCATACCAGCACCAAAGTTGGTTCCTGTTCTACCAAGAATAAGAACTGTACCACCTGTCATATATTCACAAGGGTGGTCACCTGTACCCTCTACAACTGCATTTGCACCTGAATTACGTACAGCAAATCTTTCACCTACCGAACCTGTTACATAGAGTCGTCCACCTGTTGCACCATAAAGACAAGTATTTCCTGCCAATGAGGCATTTTGAAGTGGAGAAGTAATAGAGATAGAACCACCACTCATGCCTTTTCCTACATAATCATTTCCTGCACCAACCAATTTAATATTGATACCCTCAGCAAGAAGTGTTCCAAGTGACTGTCCTGCTTTACCTGTTAAATTCAAATTAATGGTATCTCTTGGTAGACCTTTGTCTCCATATATAGCTGCTATCTCTCCTGAAATTCTAGTACCAAAACTTCTTTTGAGGTTATCTATCTCTAAATCTAAAGTAATAGGTGTTGATGGGTCTTTAATAGTTGGCATTAGTTTTTCTACTAACTCTATCTCAAACTCATTTTTATCATAAGGCTCATTAAATGGTTCTTGACAAGTATCGATACCATCTAATTTATAAAGTAATTTGTCTAGTGAGAATTTTTGTGCAAACTCATCATCAATTACTTTTAACAGATGATTCTTACCAATTATCTCTTCAAGTGATTTATAACCAAGTGATGCAAGAATCTCACGAACCTCTTCTGCAAGTAGTGTAAAGTAATTAACAACTTTTTCAACGTTACCTGAGAATTTTGCTCTAAGTTTTGGATCTTGAGTTGCAACACCTACGCTACATGTGTTAAGGTGACAAACACGGAACATTCTACAACCTACAACTACCAAAGCACCTGTACCAAAAGCATACTCTTCTGCTCCAAATATCGCTGCTTTTACAACATCTAGCCCAGTTTTTAGTCCACCATCAGTCTCTATAGTAACTTTTTCTCTTAGTCCATTTGCTTTTAGTGCATTGTGTGCTTCTATAAGCCCAAGCTCCCAAGGGTTACCTGTAAATCTAATAGACCCAATAGGTGCAGCACCTGTACCACCATCTGCACCAGAGATAATAATCTTATCTGCATAACATTTTGCCACACCAGCTGCAATGGTACCAACACCTGCTGTAGATACCAATTTAACAGCAACTTTAGCTTTTGGATTTATCTGCTTCATATCAAAGATAAGCTGTGCTAAATCCTCAATAGAGTAAATATCATGGTGAGGTGGAGGTGAAATCAGTGTTACACCAGGTTTGGTATATCTTAACTTTGCAATCAGTGGTGTAACTTTTGCTCCTGGAAGCTGTCCACCCTCACCTGGTTTTGCACCTTGTGCTACTTTTATCTGAATCTCTTCAGCAGAACGTAGGTACTCAGGTGTAATTCCAAATCGTCCAGATGCTATCTGTTTAATTTTGGAATTTAATTCAGGGTCATGAAGTCTTCTCTTATCTTCTCCACCCTCACCTGAGTTAGATTTAGCCCCTATACGGTTCATAGCTATAGCCAATGTCTCATGTGCCTCCTGTGAAATAGACCCCATAGACATAGCAGCAGATGAAAATCTTTTAAAAATTTTCTCTTTCGACTCAACCTCATCAACAGCTATGGCTTCTCTATCACTTGTAAGCTCAAAGAAGTCACGAATAAACTTTTTATCTCTTTTATTTACTAAAACTTTTAGTTTTTCATACTCAACTTTATCTCCACTGTCAGCCGAAGCTTGAATAGCTACAATGGTAGCACGTGAAAAGTCATGGAACTCTTCACCACTTCTGTACTTGTAGAATCCACCTTTATAAAGAGCTTTTGATTTACCATCAAATGCATCAGTAAATGCTTTAGCATGGTTAGAGTTTAGTCTCTCTTCTATGTCTGCATAACAGAGTCCAGATAAGAAAGCATGAGAACCATCAAAACAATCAGCTACGATTTTATCGCTAAGTCCAAGAACATCAAAAAGTTTTGAGTTTCTATAACTTGCCAAAGTTGAGATACCCATTTTAGACATAATTTTAAGAATACCAGCACCAATTGCTCTTCTAGCTTTTTTGAGTGCTGCTTCTACATCTTCACCATCTTCGAGTAACTCTGCAATCGTATAGAAAAAGAGGTATGGGTGAATAGCTGTTGCACCATAACCCAACATCAGAGCAGCTGAATGTGGGTCAAACATCTCACCTGTAATAGGAATAATATTGGTTAAATGTCGTAATTGAGTATTAACTAACTCTTGATTTAAACGCCCAATAACCATTAATATAGGAATTACTTTTTTATTCTCACTTATATCTCTATCATCAAGTATAATAGTTCTTATGCCATTCTCTTTAACATCATTGACAATAATATCTACTAAACTTTTAAGACTATTCTCTAAGTCAGATTCAAAAACAGTACTGTAATTTTTAGCTTTATATCTCTCATTATATTTAGGATGAGACTCATCACCAAACTCTAAAAGTAATTTAAGACGTTGCTCAGACATAATAGGCAGTGTTGTTTTAATACGTTTAGCATTATTTTCACACTCTTCAAGTACGTTAGTAATCGGTCCAAAACCAGTATTAAGACTCATAACACTCTTCTCACGTATTGGGTCAATAGGAGGATTGGTTACTTGTGCAAATTTTTGTCTAAAGAAATCAGTAAAGTTTCTCTGCTCATTAGAAAAAGCTGCTAAAGGTGTATCATCACCCATCGCTGCTGTAGTCTCTTTACCCTCTTTTATCATCGGGCGAATCACTTCTCTCATAAGCTCTAAAGTATAGTTAAAGTAACGCTGTTTAGACTCCATATCTTTATGCTCAACGGCATCTAACTCACCATCAAACTCATACTCTTGAAGATAGGTCATATGCTTATTCAGCCATTTGGAATAAGGTGTACCTGTTTTAATATAATCATTGATATCAGAATTTTTAAGTACTTCTCCTGTTTTTAGGTCAAGCCCCATCATCTCACCAGAATTTAACTTACCTCTCTCTAAAATATCCTCATCAGGTATCTTAAGTACACCATACTCAGAAGAGATTAAAAGTCTATTATCTTTTGTAATAATATACTTCGATGGTCTAAGTCCATTTCTATCAATAACACAACCAATAAATCTACCATTAGTCATACTTACAGCAGCTGGTCCATCCCAAGGTTCATAACATGCACTTGTATATTCATAAAATGCTTTTAGTTCAGCATCCATATGTGGCGAATTATGCCATGGTGCAGGTAATAATGCTCTAGCAGACTTAAAAAAGTCCATACCATTTGCATGTAAAAACTCTAAAAAGTTATCAAGACTAGCAGAGTCACTCATGTTGTCTTGAATAATCGCTGAAATTCTTTTTAACTCTTCATCTGAAAAAACTTCTGATTTTAAAGAACCTGTTTTAATAGCAACATTAAATCTGTTAGCCGTTACAGAGTTTATCTCACCATTATGGGCAATGGTTCTAAATGGTTGAGCCAATCTCCACTCTGGAAGTGTGTTAGTTGAGAATCGTTGGTGAAAGAGTGCAAATGAAATCTGAAATGCTTCATCTTGTAAATCTACATAAAACTCTTTAATATGAGTTGGCATTACCAAGCCCTTATAAGAGAGTGTAGAACTAGAGAAAGAGGTTATATAGAGGTCACTTCCTTTTAATTCATGTTCTATCTCTTTACGTGTTAAGTAGACCATTGCATCAAATCTTTTATAAGACATAATAGAGTTTGGTACAACAAACACTTGTGTAATATTTGGTAAAAGATTTAAGGCATACTCTCCAAGAGCATCCGTATTTACGGGTACTTCTCTCTTCATGATTATTCTTAAATCATTTGTATTACAATATTTATCAAACAGTTCAAAATCTTTTTCATCTTTATTAAAAACCATAGCAATAGCATACTGCTCAGGAAGCTCAACATTCTGTTTTTTTGCTTCTTGTGCCATAAAAGTTTTTGGAATAGATAAAAGAAGACCTGAACCATCTCCACTCTTACCATCTGCTGCGACTGCACCTCTGTGCATCATTCTCTCTAGTGAAGTAATAGCATCTTCCAAATTTTTGTGAGTGGGTTTGTTGTCAATTGATGCCAATAGACCAAAACCACAATTATCTTTAAACGACGTAAAGAGATCTTGCATAAGCCAACCTTTAATTAATATCTGTTAGGGTTAGTAAAAATATTTTCCCCAAATGGGGTCGATAATATCTAAAAAAAGTTTAAGCTTAGGTAGAGGAATGCGTGGTTTCATAATTAACATAAGAAAAGCAAAAAATGAAGATGTAGTTGTTACCGTTCTTACCAATAACTCTGTCCAAAGCTATTGGAGATTCTTTGGAGCAAGGCACTCTATTTTACAAATAGGTAATTTAATAGACTTTGAGGAGAAAGAGTCACAAAACAATTTTATGCCTCAAATGAGAAGTCTTTCTCAACTCTCTTTTCCTTGGATTTTTTCAGCAAATCACCTTTTAATTTGGCAAAACTTTCTTAAACTCTTCGAGCCACACTTTAAAGAGACTACTGAAATAGATAGTTTCTATTTTAATTTACTCTTGAAAATTGCAAACCGATGGGAGAAACAAAATCCAAAACGTTTGGTTATAGAAGCTTATATAGAGATTCTTGAGCATGAAGGAAGACTTTATGACCATGGTTTTTGTCATGTTTGTGAAGAGGTACTAGATGATGAAGTAGGACTTATGCGTGCTTTTCTACCTACACATCCACACTGTATTTATGGAGCACCCCTAAATAAAAAATCTATTTTTAAACTTTTCAACACAAAAAGTACAATACACATAGAAGATAAAGAGATTAACA
>JALUKQ010000037.1 GCA_027056485.1 Campylobacteraceae bacterium
CTAAGTATATAGAGCAGTTACTTGAAGAGGGTAAGGCGTACAAGTGTTATATGTCTAAAGATGAGCTAACAGCACTACGTGAAGAGCAGATGGCAAAGGGTGAACGTACACGTTATGATGGTCGTTATCGTGACTTTACTGGTACTCCACCTGAAGGAGTAGAACCTGTTATACGAATTAAAGCTCCACAAGAGGGGATGATAAGTTTTAACGATGGTGTAAAGGGAGAGATAAACATAGCAGCTTCAGAGGTTGATGACTTTGTTATTGCTCGTGCAGGTGGAGTTCCTACCTATAACTTTGTAGTGGCTATTGATGATGCCCAGATGGGTTTAACTGATGTGATTCGTGGTGATGACCACCTTTATAATACGCCAAAACAGTTGGTAGTCTATGAAGCGTTAGGTTTTAAGATACCAAACTTTTATCATGTAGCGATGATAAATAATGAACAGGGTAAAAAGCTTTCAAAACGTGATGGTGCTACTGATGTTATGGAGTATAAAACATTAGGTTACTTACCTGAAGCACTTTTAAACTTTTTGGTGCGTTTGGGGTGGAGTTATGGCGACCAAGAGATATTTTCAGTGGAAGAGATGATAGAACTGTTTGACCCTAAAGATATTAATAAGAGTTCTTCAAATTATAATCTTGATAAACTACTTTGGTTAAATGCACACTATATTAAAAATATGGAACATGAGAAATTAGCTGAACTGTTGGTTGAGTATGGTGTTGATATTAGAACTCATGAGAAAAAAGATTTGATTTTAAACGCTACTAAAGAACGTGGTAAGACCATGGTTGAGTTAGCAGAACAGGTTAATTTGATACTTAATGCACCGACAGAGTATAATGCAAAGAACTTTAAAAAAGCATTCAAAGAGGATACTCCTGAGATATTAAATACTTTTATGAATCTTTTAAAAGAGGCAGAGCTTAATGAAGTGGCAGATTATCATAAAGTTATTGAAGCTGTGGTTGAGAAAAAAGAGATAGGTTTTGGTAAAATTGGTATGCCTTTACGTGTAAGCCTTTTAGGTTCTATGACAGGTTCTGGACTTGACGAAATTATGGCAATTTTAGGGGTAGATGAGACAGTAAATAGAATAAAGAAAGCCATAGAAAATCATTCAAAATAGATTATACTTAACTTGATTTTAAGTATAATATTTAATTAAAAATAAGGTAATAAAATATGACAAAAACAATTTTTAGAGAATATGATATACGTGGAATTTTTGAAAAAGAGCTAAATGAGCAGAGTGTAAAACTTATAGGTTATTTTTTAGGTAAGAAAATTAAAGCTTTAGGTGGGGTAGTTTCTATTGGTTATGATGCTAGAACACACTCTCCTATATTACGAAATTATTTGGCTTCTGGGCTTAATTTTGCAGGGTGTAAAGTGCTAGACATGGGAATGGTAGCAACTCCTGTAAATTATTTTTCAAACTATGTCCAGCCAGTAAATGTTGAAGAGCAAGTAGTTGCTTCGGTAATGATTACAGGTTCTCATAATCCAAGTGAATATAATGGATTTAAAATGACCTTAGATAAAGCTCCCTTTTTTGGTGATGACATTTATGCTTTAGGCGATGAAATAATTGCCAATGCAGAGATGAAAATTCCTGATAATACAGAGTGTATAGAGATAGATACTAAAAGACAGTATATTGATTATATGGTTGAAAACTTTTCACACTTGAAAGGTTTTGATAAAAAGATAGTGATGGATGGTGGTAATGGTGTGGTTGATACAGTTATTACTGATATTTTTGATGCATTAGAGTTTAACTATGAGGGGCTTTACATGGAGCCAAATGGAACTTTCCCTAACCACCATCCCGACCCTTCTGTAGAAGAGAACTTGGTAGATGTAAAAGCACTTTTAGAAAAAGATGGAGATATAGCCTTTGCTTATGATGGAGATGCAGATAGAATAGCAGTATTGACCCATAAGTACAACATAAAAGGTGACCAGATGGCACTGCTGTACTCTATGAAAATGGAAAACCCTACAGTAATAGGTGAAGTGAAATGTTCACAAGTGATGTATGATGAGTTGGAACGTCGTGGAGCAAAAGCCATTATGTATAAGACGGGTCACTCAAATTTAAAAGTAAAAATGAAAGAGACCAATGCAGACTTGGCATGTGAAGTGAGTGGGCATATTTTCTTCAAGCATCGCTATTTTGGTTATGATGATGCTATCTATGCAACATTGCGTATGTTAGAACTGCTTCAAGATGGTATCGACCTTGATGCCGAACTTGATGCTTTACCTTTGGTATACTCAACAGAAGAGATAAAAGTAGAGACAAGTGAAGAGCAGAAGTTTTTGATTATAGATAAAGTAAAAGAGCTGTTAGAAAATCCTCCTGCAGACTTTCCCAAAATAGTAAATATTATTGATGTAGATGGTGTACGAATAAATTTTGAAAAAGGCTGGGGATTGGTTCGTGCAAGTAATACAACACCAGTACTTGTTACCCGTTTTGAATCTACAGATGAAGCTTTGGCAAAAGAGTATGAAAACCGAGTTAATGCATTGATAGAAGATGCAAAATCATTGCTAAAGTAGTCTTTTATGAAAAATAGAATTCATTTTAATATATGTGAGAGACAAGAAGATGAGAAGGCAAGACTCTTTTCTGCTATAGAGTTGGAAAAGACCACCATAGGATATTATAATTTACCAGAACAAGATATTAATGGTATTTTAGAGTATGTCAAAGAGTTTAATAGTGATATAGAAAATATTGTAGTACTTGGGATAGGAGGAAGCTCTTTAGGTGCTAAAGCTGTTTATGAGTTTTTAAAGCCTGTTAAAACTCCTTTGCGAAAACTGTACTTTTTTGAGAGTACTGATCCTCTTAATATTATGGATTTACTCTCTAAGATAGAGTTAGAAAAGTCTCATTTCTTGGTTATTTCTAAGTCAGGAACAACGGTTGAGACTATCTCTATTTTTAAGTATCTTTATCTTAGACAGAGTAGTGCCTCAAACTATACATTTATTACAGATAAAGAGTCTGCACTTGATAAGTTTGCAAAAGATATAGAAGCTAAAACATTTTATCTTCCTGCTGGAGTAGGTGGTCGTTTTTCTGTACTTTCAGTGGTGGGATTACTTCCACTTGCTCTTTGTGGAGTGAATATTAAAGAGCTTTTATCTGGAGCAAATAGAGTTAAAGAGAGTTTCTTTAATGATGGATATCTAAAAGAGTCCCTTTTAAACAAGGCTATATTTTATGCTAAGTATCATACGACGTACAATATCAACTGCCTTTTTGCTTACTCTGAGACACTACGTTACTTCTCTGAGTGGTATGTACAGTTATGGGGTGAAAGTTTAGGTAAAAAGCAGTGCAACTCTGCTTTTCATGTGGGTGTAACACCTATTGGACTGATTGGTCCGAAGGATCAGCACTCATTTTTACAATTAATCGTAGAAGGTACAAGAGATAAATCGATTACTTTTATAAAAATAGAAGATTTTCAAAATGAGTTGACGGTTCCAGATATTACTCTACCTCATTTGGAATCACTTGATATGTTAAATGGTATAACTTTTCATGATCTTATTACTATGCAGAGTGATTCGGTGTTAGAGGCATTGAAAATGCAAGGTGACATACCATTAGATGAGATATTAATTGAAAAAGTTGATGAAGATAGCATAGGACAGCTTATCTATTATTATGAGTTGTTGACATCTCTTGTGGGACAATTGATTAATGTCAACACATATAATCAACCTGGCGTTGAGTCTGGAAAGATTATTTTAAAAAATAAATTACAAAAGAATAAAAAGGTGAAAAAATGATAAAAAAATGTCTATTTCCAGCAGCAGGTTATGGTACACGGTTTCTTCCTGCAACAAAAGCAACTCCAAAAGAGATGTTACCTATATTAACCAAACCATTAATTCAATATGGAGTTGAAGAGGCAGTTTTGGCAGGTATCACAACCATGGCAGTGGTATCTGGACGAGGTAAAAGAGCCATAGAAGACCATTTTGATATATCGTATGAGTTAGAACATCAGATTAAAGGTGGAAGTAAAGAGGTTCTTTTAGATGAAATTAGAGCCTTAATTACACAATGTACTTTTTCCTACACTAGACAAGTAGAAATGAAAGGTTTAGGGCATGCTATCTTAACCGGTGAGACACTCATTGGTAATGAACCTTTTGCTGTTGTATTGGCTGATGACCTGTGTTATAACGATAACAAAGGTGTACTTGAACAGATGATAGAAGTGTATGAGAAGTATCAATGTTCAGTAGTAGCCATAGAAGAAGTTCCTATGGATGAAACACAAAAGTATGGTGTTATAGCAGGTAAGTTGGTTGATGGTACCGATGATACTTATCGTATTACAGATATGGTTGAAAAACCAGATCCTAAAGATGCACCAAGTAACTTGGCAATTATTGGTCGTTATATTTTAACACCTGATATTTTTGATATTTTACGTGATACCAAACCCGGAAAAGGTGGAGAGATTCAGATTACCGATGCATTGATGGAACAAGCAAAACAGGGCAAAGTTATTGCTTTTAAATTTAAAGGTAAGCGTTTTGATTGTGGGTCTGTAGATGGATTTGTTGAGGCTACGAATTGGTTTTATGATAAGATGAAGTAGGGTGTTGTCCCTGACAACACCGTCAAAACCAAATCTATATTTTAATCAATTTTAAATGTTATAACACGGTGTAGACGGGGTCTACGCCCTACTGTCCACTGTAATAACTGTATGTACATTTCCTCTAGGGTTGTAGTCTGCAACCACTTTTATCCACTTTGGTTTCATATTTTCATTTAAAGCATCAAAAATTTCATTGGCAGAGTTCTCATGTGAGATGTGTCGGTTCATAAAAGAGTTAATGTAAAGTTTTAGGGCTTTTAGCTCTATAACTTTT
>JALUKQ010000038.1 GCA_027056485.1 Campylobacteraceae bacterium
ACCTTTGGAGCTTTACCATGCTTTACAGCTCTATAGAAATTACCCAATGCCAAACACCATTTCTCACCTGCTTTTACCCCTTTAAATCCATACTCAGGTAGTGGTGTAGAGAGGTCATTTCCTACTTTTTTTGAGTATTCTAAGAACTCTTCTGATGCCAAAATACAAACCGTATGTAAAGCTGGATTGTCCATACCAGAGTTACATGATCCATCACGGTAAAACCCAGTAACGGGTTCTTTACTACAAACCTTCAGAGGTTCTCCATATACATTAAGTGGTTTAAACATTTATAACCTTTTTATAATCTTTAATTAATAGATTTTTTGTATAAAATAGTCTATTTGAAATAAAAGTAAACTTAATGTTAGAATGATGAGTATTTCCAATCTTTTGTTTTTTCTACCAAGCCATGTTTTACAGGGTTGTTTTCCATATACAGCAAATACTTGGTATGAAAGATACAAAGACTTTTTGACAGAAAAGACACTTAATGAAGTTACAGGAAAAAAAATTATACACATGCAAAACTTGTATCAACCTATAGAAGTTTGAGCAAGTCTTTAAAGCTAAAATTGGTGGATGATTATTTGGTTAAAGATAAGAAAAAGTAATTATTCAGACTCCCATTTTTACCATTAAGTCTAATGTACCAAATAGGAGAGTCACGACTCATTAAGTCAATACCATCTTAAGTAGTATTTGCCTTATTTAAATATGTGACTATTGTCCGTTGAGTTTTTGTCTTCAAAAGAGTAAACTCATCTTATGGAAAATCATGAACAAGAACTTTTAAATCAACTTGCACAAAAAATCAAAACACAAAGGAAAAAACTAAATATCTCACAAGAAAAATTGGCTGAAAAATGTAACTTCGATAGAACCTATATTAGTCTATTGGAAAGAGCAAAAAGAAATCCATCTTATTTGAGTTTAATAAAATTGTGTAAAGGATTGGAGATAGATTTGATAGAACTTTTAAAAGAGGAAAAATAATGACAAAAGATGAAATAATAAATTCAGTGAATAATATCTTTGGAATACATGCAATTAAAGAGGTTTCAAAAACTGATGTAGAAAAAGGTGCATATCTTCCAAATAAACAACAAAGAGATATTTTAACATCAATAGGAATTCAACCAACACATGATAACTTAATAGAGTTAAAAGAGTTATTTTCAAATAATAAACTAACTGTTTCATACTATCCCTCAGAACGAAAAGGCTCAGGTAGAAGCCCTGAAATAAGAATGGGTAGAGATATAATACCTTATATTTCAAGAGGAGATGAAATACTTTTTACACGAGATACTCATAGTATTTATATCTATAATTTATCAAGAGCTACAAATTATGAGCTTGAAGATAATATTTATTCTCAAATTGATATTGATACATTACAAAATAGAGCAAGAAATATAAATCCTAGACCTCAACAAGTACAACAGATAATTAATACTTACCCTCGAAACAATATTTTAAAAAATTATGTAAAAAGACGTTCAAATTATTCATGTGAAATGCCAAGTTGTAATTATATTCCTTTTGTTAAAAATAGCAATGAACCATACATTGAAGTTCATCATATAATACCCTTATCAGAAGGTGGTGAGGATAGTGTTTTTAATACAGTAGCTTTATGCCCTAATTGTCATAGAGCTTTGCACTATGCAAATAATAGAGAATATTTAAGAGGAATACTTTTAGATTATTTAAGAAATTTATAAATCTCTTTAGCAATTGCACTAATAACAGGAACAGCTACAGAGTTTCCAAACTGTTTATAAGCTTGTGTATCACTTACCACTATCTTGAAATCATCAGGAAAGCCTTGAAGTCGTCCTGCTTCTCTTGGAGAGAGTTTTCTTGGATTTTTATCTTTTTGTTCTATTAAAATCTCTGAACCATCTTTGTAGTATCTTGCACTAATGGTACTTGTATATTCAGAAGTTTCATTAAATATACAATATCCAAATCCATTTCCTTTCTTTTTATGCTCCATTTTTCGGCGTTGATGACCTGCCCAAAGTTTATCTGAAATAGTATATTTTTCATCTACTTTTTTCTCTAAAATATCACCCAATTTTACATTTTTTTCTAAGGGTTTTGGAAATTCAAACTCTATACTATGGTCTAAAAAAGCAATAATATAAATTCTCTCTCTATTTTGAGGAACACCAAAATGTTTAGCATTTAAAACCTCTGAAAAAACTCTATATCCCAACTCTTCAAGTGTCTCTTTTACAACTCTAAAAGTATTTCCTTTATCATGATTTTTAAAACCTTTTACATTTTCTAAAAAAAGTACTTTTGGTTTATGATATTTAGCTATTTGTGCAATATCAAAAAATAGTGTTCCACGAGTATCATCAAAGCCTTTTTTTAGCCCTGCATTAGAAAATGGCTGACATGGAAATCCTGCTAACAATATATCAAATTTAGGTATCTCAGTTGGTTCTATTTGTGTAATATCTCCTGATGGAAGATGACCATAATTACTTGCATAGGTCTGTTGTGCAAACTTATCTATTTCAGAAGCAAAGACAAAGGAGCTTTTATCTTTAAATACCTCTTCAAAACCAAGGCGAATCCCACCAACCCCTGCAAAAAGGTCTATAAATTTATAACTATTTTTTGTTTTGTTCTCTATATTATTAAATTGTAAGGTCATTTCTAGTTGCCTGAAGTTTGGATTTACGTTTGACATAATTATACCTTTTTATCTTGGATAGTATAATTATATGTAGTTTATTTTAAATTATTAAAAAATATGTCAAATTGTCATACTTTATCAAAAAGTTCGGAAAATTTATATTTGAAAGAAAGAAGGTTGCTATTTGGTTTTGACGGTGTAGACGGGGACTACACCATACGGGAAGGGATTATCCTTCTTTTACGATTTTTTCTATAACCCCAACAATGCTTGGGTCTTCTAAGGTAGAGGTGTCTTGAGTAATCTCTTCACCCTTAACAATAGAACGCAAAATACGTCTCATAATCTTACCTGAACGTGTTTTAGGAACATCGGGAACAATGGCAATATCATCACAAAGAGCAATAGCACCAATCTCTTTTTTGAGTACAGCGTTAATCTCTGTTTTTATTTCATCTTTTGAGAGTCCATCTTCTTTTAGAACAATATAAGCAAAGATACCCTCACCTTTTATCTCATGAGGTTTTCCAACCACTGCTGAAACAGCAACAGAGCTTACATTTTTAATCGCAGACTCAATCTCAGCCGTTCCAATACGGTGACCTGAAACATTAATAACATCATCAGTTCGACCTGTAATGGTAATGTAACCATCTTCTGCCATCATGGCACCGTCTCCTGTAAAGTAAACAGGTTCACCATCTTTTTTACAGTCACCAAAGTAAGCTTTTTTAAATCTTTCAGGATCATTCCAGATGTTTCTAATCATTGAAGGCCAAGGTCTTGTAATACACATGAAACCTTTTTCTCCTACTGGTGTTGGTGTTCCATCTTCTTCGATGATTTCTGCGATAATTCCTGGTAAAGCAAATGTTGCACAAGCTGGTTTGATAGGAGTTGCACCTGGAAGTGGGCTAATCATATGTCCACCTGTCTCTGTTTGCCAGTAGGTATCGACGATGGCACATTTACTATTTCCAACAACTTCGTAGTACCATTTCCATGCTGGTGGGTCTATTGGCTCTCCAACTGTTCCTAGAACTCTTAGTTTAGATAGGTCATATTTTTTTGGTTCATCTTCACCTGTTTTATGAAGTAATCTAATAGCTGTAGGTGCTGTGTAGAACTGAGTAATGTTATGGTCTTGAACCATTTTCCATGCTCGTCCTGCGTCTGGATAGGTTGGTACACCTTCAAACATAACTGTTGTTCCACCAGCTGCTAGTGGACCATAAACTATGTAAGTATGCCCTGTTATCCAACCGATATCGGCTGTACACCAATAGACATCATTGTCTCTAAGGTCAAATACCCATTCCATAGTCATTTGAGCCCAAAGAATGTAACCAGCCGTTGAGTGTTGAACTCCTTTTGGTTTACCTGTTGAACCTGATGTATAGAGTAAAAATAGTGGGTCTTCACTCTCCATTGGCTCAAATGGACACTCTGCTGACTCTTCTTCTATTAACTCATTGTAATTATAGTCACGACCCTCTACCCAAGTTATCTCTTCGTTGTTTCTTTTAACAACTAAAACAGCTTCTATAGACTCTCCACCATTTTCTAAAGCATCATCTACTACATTTTTAAGCATATATGGCTTTCCTTTACGGAACGCTCCATCAGCTGTAATAACTACTTTTGCTTCTGCATCTTCAATTCTATCTTTTAGAGCTTCTGAAGAGAATCCACCAAATACGATGGAGTGGATAGCACCTATTCTTGTACACGCCAACATAGCATAAGCTGCTTCTGGAATCATTGGCATATAGAGTACAACTCTGTCACCTTTTTTTACACCAAACTTGTTTTTTAGTAAGTTTGCCATTTTATTGGTACGTTCAGAGAGTTGTGCATAAGTGATATGTTGCACATCACCTTTGTCACCTTCGAAAATAATAGCATTTTGGTCAGCTTTTGTAGCCAAATGACGGTCAATACATTGGTTAGATACATTTAGCTTCCCATCACTAAACCATTTGTAAAATGGTGCATCTGACTCGTCTAGTACTGAAGAGTATGGTTCTATCCAATCGATTTTTTCGTCTGCGAAACCTTTCCAAAAACCTTCATAGTCTGAAATGGCTTTGTTTTGAAGCTCCCAATAGGCTTCCATAGAGTTTATTTTTGCATCTTTTGCGTATTCTGGGTTTGGGTTAAATATCTGTTCTGTCATATTTTTTCCTTATTTTATGTGCTTTACTAATTAAGTCTAAAAGAGGATTAATAGTAAAATTATAAGGATAAGTTTATCATAAAAATAAGTAAAATTAAAGAGAAATAGAAAGTTTTTTATAAATAGGAGTATTTTACTCCTATTTAATCCAATATACGCCCTGATAGCCAGAATTGTCCTTGAATGATACTCAATGGGTTTGGTAAACTCTCACATAAATCAGTACTCGCTACCACATCTACTTCTCCACCTAGTGTATCTACCAACATCCAGTAAAACTCTTCTCCTGTCATCTCATTGGTTCGTACTTCTGACTGCTTTACTACTCCCGAGAAAACTGCAAATGGTTCAGGAGCCTCTTCATTTTCATCTTCATCTTCATCAAAAAGTCCTATAGGCATAAATGACTCTACTGCAAACTGTAACTCTTCATCTTGAGAACCATAATAGTCATCTTCATTTGGGTAAAACTCCAAATCTGATGCAAAAGCTGTAAGTTGAATTTCAACATTTTGAGGGTAATCCATCTCATCAAGAACCTTCATATCGGGTACATTAAAAACAAAAGGGTAATCTCCACTTTCAGGTTCTGTCAGTTCTGCAGGATTTGCCCACGCATGGAACATACCATCTAACTCACTATCTTCACCCTCAATCTGTCTGGTGATAGCAACTACTCTTCGACTCATACCATGAAAATGTGGATGAAAACCTATAAACTCTCCATCTAAATTCAACTGAGTCCAAAGTTCAGCACCTGATGAATCTACAAAGTGAATATAGAAACCCCAAGGGACTTCTATTTGACTGGCAGTCTCAAATGATTTTTCAATCAAAGTTACAAACTCTTCTTCTGTATCTATATTAAAGCCTATATTAGATAAATCACTCATTATTCATCCTTTTTTACTATATTGTATACTTTTTAGATAAATATATTTATTAATTAAAAAACTAACTATTTAAAATAAGCATCAATTCCATCTGCAATACCTTTAGAAAAACGCTCTTGATAACGTTTACTTCTTAATTTTTGTAACTCTTTATCGTGTGTCAAGTAGCCTGTTTCTATTAAAACTGCTGGCATTTTCGATGCCAATAAGACCCAAAAATCAGAACGTCTAATTCCTTTATCGTTGAGTGTATATCCTCTTCTTACCTTAGTTAAAACAGCACTACTTATTTTTTTTGCTAACTTACGTGATGTGGCAATTTTCCATGAACTTGTCATCTTCTTATAGGCAGCTACAGAGTAGTAATACTTACCTTTATAATAGGCTCGGTTATTTCTCTCTCTATCTGAATTTTCTAAAGATAGATGAAATACTTCAAAACCTTGATAATTCTTTTTAGGTTTTCCCTTTGGTGCTGCATTTGCATGTATGGAGATAAACATATTACCATTTCGTGCATTGGCATATTCTGTTCTATCTTTTAAAGACATATACTTATCATATGTTCTGGTCATAAAAACCTTATAACCACGTTTTTGTAGCTCTTTTCTTAACCTCTTAGATATCTGTAGAGTAATGGCTTTTTCATAAATACCTTTACCTAAAGCACCTACATCACGTCCTCCATGACCAGGGTCAATAATAATAGTTTTTCCATTATGACTGTTTTTTGCATAACTTTTTTTACTCTTAATTATCTTTTTAGGATAAACTTTTTGTTGTATACTTGAAGATGTATTTAAATATATAGTGAGTACCTTACCTACAATAGAATAATTTCTTTTATTTCTAGAGTAAGACTCAATTACTATACGTAGATAATCTTTATTGAATTGTCCCATTCTAAAGGTCTTTATGCCTTTATATTGATAGTGAGATATCTTCTTACTTTTTGGTAATACACCATTTTTAATATCATAAATATACTTAACCAATCCATTACCCTCTAATGCTAAAGGTTTCACATTATCTATGTTGTACTTAAAGGTCAAAATCAGTTTATTATTGACTAAAGATGTGTTTCGTAAGTAATTATTTGCTTGTGCAAAAAGCGTTTGAGAAAAAATAAAAAATAGTAAAATAATAGATAATTTTTTAAACAAAATATCTAATCCCCCTTATGATTATATAAATATTTTAACATTTTATATAGAGCAATATGCTATTTTTTTTCTTAAATTTAAAATTTAATATTAAAAAACAACTTATTTACCCAATTATGTTTAATTATTTTAAAATATTACTCCTTTATAATTCTATTGATAAATCTCATCTATTATCATTTTCTTTTAAGAAAAACTTACTAATATTAAATATTTAAACTAAGGATATTTTATAATGTCAAATTTATTTAAGTCACAACCTATTGATAATATAAATATTTTATCAAATGAATCAACCACAGCAGAAGAAGAGAAATTCTTTAGAGAATACGTTGTGAAGTTTTATGAGAAGCAAGGTTATAAAGTCTGGAACCATACTGATGATACTGGTGAAAATGATAAAGGTATTAATATAATTGTGAAAAAAAACAAAGAAATTATACTTATTCATTGTCATCTATCTACCATAAACGTTACTACTCATAATTTAAAAGAGTTTGAAAATCAGCGTGATAAGTTTATTTTAGAAAATCCACTCTTTGAAGGTTATGATATAAATTTACGTTATTCATTAACTGGGTTCTTTTTAACAGAAGAGGCTTTTTGGTATATACATGAACATTCAAAAATAATCTCTTATGAAGTCATAAAGTAAAACCTACTCAAAAAAAGTCAAAACCTTCTCATCTACCCCTGTTATCAATTCATTATCTCTATTCTCATACTCTATATTAAGCAGTATAAAACGAATTAAGTTCAACCTTGCCCTCTTTTTATCATTGGCATCGAGCATACACCATGGAGCAGCTTTACTTCCTGATTTAGAGAACATTTTATCTCTAAGTTCAATATATCTATCATACTCTTGGTGTGACTTATAATCCAGGTCCGATAGTTTCCAAGACTTCAATGGGTCATTTTCTCTATCTTTTATTCTTTTTGCTTGTGTCTCTTTTGAAATATTTAAATAAAATTTAAATACCATAACACCATCATCGACCAACATCTTCTCTACATCATTTACCTGACTATAAAAAAGCTTATGTTGCTCCTCTGTACAAAAAGCAAAAACCTCTTCTATCCCTGCTCTGTTATACCAAGATCTATCAAAACAGACTATCTCTCCAGCATTGGGTATCTGCTTAAGATGACGCTGAAAATACCACTGCCCTAGCTCTTTAGAATTAGGCTTAGATAAAGCAACAGAACGAGCTTCACGAGGATTCCAAAAACGATTAAGAGACTTTATAGAAGAACTTTTTCCACCTGTATCCATACCCTCAAATATAATGAGTAGTCGTTTATCATTTTCTATAATCCACTTTTGAAGCTTAACCAGTTCTAAGTGAAGTTTTAAGAGCTCTTCATTATAAAACTTTGTCTCTATGTTTCCATTTTTTTTATATACTTTTTTAGGCTTTTCTTCATACTCTGGAAGTTTTTTTGTATACTCAACTCTCATACTACTCTCCTCTTAGTTCTGCAGGGATTTTTTTACTTGTCTTAGCACCCAACTCTTTAAGCTGTTCAACCTGTTTAACAATATTTCCTTTTCCATCAGAAAGACGTCTTTTTGCAGTCTCAAATGTTCCCTGAAGGGTATCAAACTGTTTAGATATTTTTACCATATCATCTGAAAAGTTTACAAACTTATCATATAAAGCACCTGCTCTTTTTGCTATCTCTTTTGCATTTTGATTCTGCTTTTCATATTTCCATACATTCTCTATGGCACGAAGACCAATAAGCAACGTAGTTGGACCTACAAGCAGTATCTGCTTCTTAAAGGCATCGTCATAAAGTGTCGGGTCATTTTCTAGTGCTAATGCCAATGCACCCTCTATAGGTACAAACATAAAGATAAAATCTAAACTATTAATACCTAAAAGCTTTTCATAGTTCTTAGATGACAAATCTTTAATATGACTTCGTATAGCTTTAATATGCTCTGTCAAATAGAGCTCTTTTGTTTTAGAATGTTCTGCAGAGATAAACTTTTCATAGGCATTAAGTGAAGTTTTTGCATCTATAATTAAGTCTCTTTTATCTGGTAAATGAACCAAAACATCTGGTCTATAATTTTTACCATCATCATTTCTTAACGCAACTTCTCTGGTATACTCTATCCCTTTTCGTAGACCCGATGACTCTAAAACTTTTTCAAGAATCATCTCACCCCAAACACCTTGTTGCTTTTTACCACCCTTTAATGCATTGGTCAAGTTTATAGCATCTTGACTAATCTGCTGATTGAGCTCTTTCAAAGAGATAATCTCCTGTTTTAACATGGCTCTATCTTTAGATTCAGTATTATAAAGTACGTTTATCTCTTTTTTAAACTCATTTATTTGACTCTCCATCGGCTTTATAATGGCACTAAGATTCTCTTGACTAAGTTTTGAAAAGTCTTTTGAATTTCCTTCAAATATTTTGGCTGCAAGTTGGCTAAACTCCTCTTTGAGTTCTCCTCTATGCTCCTGCATCATCTGCATTTTTTCTCTGTTCTGTTTTTTCTGTTCACGAACTTCTACAACACTCTCTCTTATTTGCATATTTAAACGATTATTATCATCTACTAAACTCTCATTACGTTTTTTAGAAAGTTCATATTTCTCTAATAACTCATGATAGTTCTTTTCAAGTAATTCAAAATGAATATTTAATTGGTCTATGGAGTTTTTTTGAATCAGAACAGCTTCTAAATGCTCTTTCTCTTGTACGCTTATCTGCTCTTTTAGATTGTTGATTATACCTTCAGAACGTTGGAGTTGTTCTTTACTTTTAGAGAAAAACTCAAGTTCACGTTTTAAGTTTGAATTAGAGATTTTCTCTTCTGTTAATGATTCATCTAAAGATGTGATTCTTGCATCTTTAGCATTGTCTATCTCTTTTGCTCGTTCTAAAATGGCTGATAAACTTTTTATTTTACTTAAAAATATAACTATAATAGTCGAGATTATAAATGTAATTAGGAGAAAGAGTCCCAATATTATAAAAAATTCATTGTTCATTTCAAAATTAGCAAATAGTTTATCCAATGTTTAGCCTTGTATGATATCGTACTCTTGAGGTGATTGACATTCTAGTTTTTTTACATCAAATGAAGTATTATTGTAGTTAATATTGTTAAATATAATCTTGACACCATTGTCTAGATTATCAACATAAACTATTTTACTCAATTGTTGCTTGTTATCTAATGTAATAATATACTCTGTCTCTTTATATGTTGCTTTATAATCTACATTTGTTATCTTTTGTGCAACTTTCAAGATAGCTTCTAAATCTATACCTTCATCTACCATATAGTTTGAAACTTGTTCTAAATCATGGTCTATTACTATCAGTTGCACACCATCAGTACAAACCTCTTTTTTAGTAGGAGAGGTGTAATTCCACTTAAACAAACTTCTACTATAGCTCTGCTCTATGCCCGTATTGTCAAAAAAACTTTCTGTCGTTTTTTTAAATAGAACATTTCCATCATACTTTATTACTTTCCCTTGATCGTTTGTAATACTCTGTTTGAATTCTGCTTCAAAATTATCTGGAAGTGTTATCTCTGCATGAAGAGCCATAGCTAGTGTTAAAAGTGTTAATAATAATTTCATTGGTTTTATCCTTGTTACTGTTAAATATATTTAAAATCTTGCCAAAAAATTGTGGACTAAATAAAAACAGAAGCCAACATTAAAACTCCTGCTAACAAAAGTACATAACCATATTTTGGATTTTTTGTTGTCATTAATTTATATATTCCCCAAAAAAATAGTACCACTATAAATAGCGATAAAATAAGCCATATAAGTGAAATACTCATAGGTTCTGCTGTTGTATCGCTAGCCCCTTGGGCAAATAGAGAAAGATTACTTAAAAGTGAAATTATTAATGCTTTTCTCATTTTTCCAAATCCTCCTTGGCAAGTCGGTCAACCATTCTTATACTCTCTAATGCATTTTCTAAAATCTGCTTAGTTGAGCTAAGAGGTTTCATATGTAAGTTGGTTCGCCCTTTGTCCAAAGACTCATCCATCAGTACTTCCATCACCTCTTTTTCTAACTCTACGATTATCTCTTGTATTTTACTCTCTATAAATTCAACATTCATTACCACGTCCTACTTCTGCTTAGGTCTAAATATTTTAATAACCTCTTCATTGGCTTCCATAAATGAACCACCAATAAGGTCAACACAGTAAGGTACAGCAGGGAAAACAGCATCTAGACACTCACGTATAGACTTTGGCTTGCCTGGAAGGTTTATAATAAGTGAACCATCACAAATCCCAGCCGTCTGGCGAGACAAAATGGCAGTTGGCACATACTGTAAACTGACAGCTCTCATCTGTTCTCCAAAACCAGGAAGTAGCTTTTGACAAACATTCTCAGTCGCTTCAGTAGTCACATCACGAGGTGCAGGACCTGTTCCACCTGTTGTTACTATAAGATCACAGTTCATCTCACGAGAAAGTTTTATAAGTGTCTCTTCTATAATGGCTTGTTCATCAGGAATACATCTGTACTCATATTCACACTCATTTAAAAGGTACTCTTTCATGGTATCCATTATGGCTACACCCGATATATCTTCATATATTCCCTGACTTGCTCTGTCACTCGTGGTAACTACACCTATTTTGATTTTATCCATTTTTCATTCCTGTTTTGTCCTATTTTTTCTTAACGTGGATTATACATTAAAAATTAAAAAGTAACAACCTTTATATATATCTAATTTTATTCTGATAAACTATAAGTAATATAACTGAGAAAGAAAGGTTTTAAAGATGAAAAAAGGGTTCACAATTGTAGAGATATTATTTCTGTTGGTTATCATCATCTCTTTTTCTATAATTATTTTTGACACGGAACCGACTCAAGAGTCAATAAGTAGTCAAACATATCACGAGAAAAATGTCAGTAAAGAGTAAACTTCTTTAATTTTTAAAGAAGTCTATGGATAGATTCTTAGCTTAAAGCTTCCCACCCATTCTCGCAAAAATAACCCTTTGAGCAATAGTCTCTAATCTATCTACAATTTTCAGATTTTTTCTAAAATATTTAAGTAGGTTAAAGTACTCTTGCACATTAACATCTGCATCACTCATTTTTTGAACAATCTCTTTTTCAAGTAGTGAGTAGATGTCTTCTGTTTTGCTCTGCTCAACGGTAATTTTAGAGTTAAGTTTTTTAATTTTATCATCATCGTCAAAAGTATTTAACATCTCTAGTGTGTACTCAAAAGCATCTAAAGTACACTTGTTAATACGCAAAGAGTCATCAACAAACTCACGAATATCTCTGTTGTCTTCCATAATAACGGTTTGCATGTTTTTTAGATAGCTGTTTGTATTGTTCTGAATACGATTAAGTGCTGAAGTGATTTTAAAGTAGGAGACAAGCTCTCGTAAATCTTTAGCACTTGGGGTATATTTGGCAAAGATAACAACCACATCATTATCTACTTTTTCGGTAATAGTTTTAAAATCTTTAATAGATTTTCGAGCCTCTTCTAGCTCTTGGGCATTCCAATTTTTTACAGCATCTACTGCCATTTTATTGGCATTTTGAAGGTTCTCAACCAAATCTATAACGGTGTCTCTTACTGCGTGTCGTGAATCGTGGTATTGTGGTAACATTATCCAAATCTCCCTGTAATATAATCTTCTGTTAGTTTCTCATTAGGATTCATAAAAATTGTATCGGTCTTATCGTACTCAATCAAATCCCCTAAATACATAAATGCCGTATAGTCACTAAGTCGTGAAGCTTGTTGCATATTATGCGTCACAATAACTACAGAAACATCTTTTTTAATTTCAGCAATAAGCTCTTCAATAGCCCCTGTAGAGATTGGGTCAAGTGCCGAGGTTGGTTCATCAAAAAGCATAACATCAGGCTTTAGTGCAACTGCTCTAGCAATACACAAACGCTGTTGTTGCCCACCACTCATACCAAGAGCCGAGGTATTAAGTCTGTCTTTGGTCTCTTTCCAAATCGCTGAATCTTGTAGAGCCTTTTCTACTCTATCATCAAGTTCAGATTTATCTTTAACTCCTGCTAGTCGCATTCCATAAGCTACATTATCATAAATACTCATTGGAAAAGGGGTTGGCTTTTGGAAAATCATTCCCACATCTTGACGCAGACGAATAAGGTCATTCTCTTTTTTGAGGTTTAAAATATTCTCTTTACCCTCTGCCCCATAAAGGTTAATCTCACCCTCATACTTGTTCCCTGGGTAAAGGTCATGAATACGGTTCATGGCACGAAGCAGTGTAGATTTACCACACCCCGATGGGCCTATCATGGCTGTAATTTTATTTTTCTCTATTGGTAGATTTATCTTTTTTAAAGAAGGAGCATCAACCCCTGCATAGGTAAAGCTAAAATCTTTGGTTTCCATTATTAAGTTGCTCATTGCGACTCCTTATTTTTTATTTCTGGTCATATATCGACCTGTTAAATTGATAATCAAAACAATCGCCGTCAAAACAAACGACGCAGCCCAAGCCAACTCACGACTTGCTTCATCGGGATAGGTTGCTAGGTTGTAGATACTGACCGTAAGTGACGGAAACTGTCCTGTTAAATCCATGGTAAAGAATTGGTTGTTTGCCGAGGTAAAGAGCAAGGGTGCTGTCTCTCCGATGATTCTAGCAAACGAGAGTAAAACCCCTGTGGTTATCCCCACTTTGGCAGCTTTGATAATAATCTGAACAATAATCTTGTGTTTGCTTCCACCAAGTGCAATCCCTGCTTCTCTTAGCTCTTTGGGTACGAGGGCTAACATGTTGTCGGTGGTGCTGATGATAATTGGTATCATCATAATGGTTAGAGCAACAATCCCTGCAAAACCGTTGTAGCTACCAAAAGGAGCAACAAACAGAGCGTAAACAAAAACCCCAATAACAATCGAGGGAGCAGACATCATGACATCGCTTAAGTTTCTAATGACGGAGGCGAGTTTACTTTGGTTTGAGTACTCACGAAGCCAAATACCTGCAAACATTCCAATAGGCACAGCAATAGCCGAGGCGATAAGTGCCATGGTAAACTGCCCAACAAGTAGGTTTCTGATACCACCATTAACCAAGTCTTCTGTAAAGGTGCTAAGATGAAGACTAGAGACCCCTTTGTAGGTCAAGGTGGCTAGTATCCAAAAGAGAAAGCTTATCCCAATAATTGCTGAAAGTGTTGAGAGTACTAAGATGATTTTATTTAAGAGTAGTCTGTTCATTACTTAACCTTTTTCCCTAAGAAGTAGAATTTTGCTATGGAGATAATGGCAAAACTCACAACAAATAAAATAAGTGCTAAAAAGTACATAGAACTCATCTCAAGCCCCTCTGCTTCTGAGAAGTTGTTCGCCAAAAGTACAG
>JALUKQ010000039.1 GCA_027056485.1 Campylobacteraceae bacterium
TAAAACTACTACCAATTAGCTCAAAGTTTGGAGAGATTCCACTCTCATCTATTGCTAAACTAAAACGACACCTAACCTTTGCAAAGATAGAGAGAGACAAACTTCTCTACTCTTTAGATATTAATGGCTATAGAGCAAAACGACCAGTAACCCACCTAACAGATGACACACTAAAAGCACTAAATGATGCAAATATTAGTGGTATTCAGATGGAGCAATCTGGAGATATTGCACAAATCCATGATAGCTTTAAGCGAATGTTAAAAGCGATTGGACTTGGAGTTATTATCTTAATTATGGCTCTAATTGCTATCTATAAATCGGTTAGAATGGCGTTTATTATGATTGTTGTTTTACCTCTCTCACTTATTGGTGCTAGTTGGGGAATGCTACTCTTTGGAAAACCTAGCTGTATGCCAAGTCTGTTGGGAATTTTACTTCTATTTGGGATTATTATTAAAAATGCTGTTTTGCTTATTGACTTCTATCAAGAGTATAGAGCAAAAGGAGAAAGCCCATTTGAGAGTGCAAAAGAGGCTGTTAGAGTTAGATTTAGACCTGTTATGATGACTGCCTTTGGAACAATTGCAGGTATGGTTCCTATTGCTCTTGAACAAGCTGTTGGATTGGAGAGATTAAGCCCTTTGGCTGATGTGGCTATTGGTGGGCTTTTGGTTGGGACTTTGCTTACTCTGATTTATGTTCCTGTTTATGCTTATGTTTTTGATAGGAAATAGAGAGTTATATACACTTCCACGCAATAATACGATGGAAGTGAAAAGAAGATTTTAGCGATTTTTCTTCTTCTTAGCCAATAACTTTAAAAGCAAAGTATTCAGTATAAATATCGTTGGTGACCCTACTTCTAAAGCTTTTATAGAGTCTGAAAAGAGTTTTAGTGTCCCCTCATCTAAGTTATACTTTTGAGACTTCATAGCGTTTAGGGAGATTTTTTCAACCAGAGATTTACACTCTACAGCAGAGATTCTTGAGTTCTCTTGTACGAACTCATAAACCTTGGCTAAATTTAGATTGTTTATATCTAAATTAAATGGTTTCTCACTCTGTATGTCATTTAATACAGTTACAGGCATACGTGACTGTATAGTGTCCAAGAGAGCTGATTTTGATTCTGTTATGAGAATGAAGGCTTTGTTTTTAGGAGGCTCTTCTATGACTTTAAGGAGTCTGTTTTGAGCTATATCTGAGAACCTAGGAGCAATGAGTATAATATAGTTTAACCTCTCACTTGCTATATAGGCTTTGGCAATAGCCTCTTGGGCATGTTCTACTAAAAACTCTTTAGGTTTATCTTTAGCATCTAAGCTTCGTATAACTGTAAAAAGTTCATTAGAACGTTGTGCTTCTAGTTCTGCCATTACGTTATCGGCTTGATGTGTAATGATAATCCCTGAAGACAAATGCATACTTAATCCAATGTTATTTCGCCAAAGAGTGCAGCATCTATACTTTTGTTAAAAAGTTTAAACAGCTGTATCATCTTTATATCTAAAGAAGTGTTTCCTGCTCTTAGGTAAAAACTGTTTGGAACATCTCCGTCGATAATCCATAAAAGATTCTCATCATTTCTAAATACAAACTTGGTGTAAGAGCTGTCAGCAGAACCTATGTACCAAATAAAATATCCATTAGGGTAAGAAATATCGAGCATATCTTCTAATAAATCCAACTCTTGAGTATTATTCATTTTATCTAAGTTGGGAAACATAGATTTTAAAGTATATACAGGTAAAAAAGGTCTCTCATTCTGTAAGTTGTTGATTTTATTGGCTACATAACGTGCAAACCAACCTCTAGACTCATCGGTTAGTATGAGTATACTCTGACCCTCAACAATCTTAGATACTGCATTTTGAACTACAGGAACCCAGTCATAACGGCACTCCTCCATCCATGAAAATGAAGAGTCCTCTTCACGAATAGCATCCAGTGTCCAGTTTAATAAAGATGTCATCGGTTACTTATCTAAATTATAAACTGAATGCAATGTTCTTACTGCAAGTTCTGCATACTTTTCAGCCACAATCATAGATACTTTAATCTCTGAAGTTGAAATCATCTCTATGTTAATATTTTCAGCTGCCAAAGCAGAAAATGCAGAAGCTGCTACACCAGCATGTGACTTCATACCTACACCAACTACCGATACCTTACAGACAGAATCATCTAAATCCATACCACCTATGTCATGGTCAAAAGCTTCTATAACAGCTTTTGCTTGATTTAGTTGACTTTGAGCTACAGTAAAACCTAAGTTTGTTGTACCATCTGCACTTGCATTTTGAATAATCATGTCTACATTTATCTGCTCATCTGCTAGTTTTGTAAAAATTTCAGCTGCAATGCCAGGTCTATCTGCAACCTCTCTTACTGTTACTCTTGCTTGATTTCTATCTAAAGCTATTCCACTTACCAATACTGCTTCCATACTCTCTTCCTCTCCTATAACTGTTCCCTCTGCATCTGAAAAAGAACTCTTTGCTACCATTTTAACTTTTAATTTTTTTGCCAACTCTACTGAACGATTTTGTAGAACTTTTGCTCCTAAAGAAGCCAGTTCCAACATCTCATCATAAGAGATAAAGTCCATCTTTTTAGCTTTTGGCTCTATACGTGGGTCAGTGGTATAAATACCATCTACATCAGAGTAAATCTCACAAGCATCTGCTTTTAAAGCACCTGCTATGGCTACGGCTGAAAGGTCTGAACCTCCACGTCCCAAAGTGGTTACAGAACCTGCACTGTTAATACCTTGAAAACCAGCAACAATGACCACCTTTCCTTCAGTAATTTCACTTTCCATATGGCTTGGATCGATAGACTCTATTCTCGCATAAGTATGTGAGTTATCTGTAACTATCCCTGCTTGACGACCTGTCATTGCAACAGCATCTACACCCTTCTCTTGTAACGCAATAGCCAAAAGAGCTGCTGTAACACGCTCTCCTGAACTTAACAACATATCCATCTCTCTTTTAGCTGGTGTGTTAGAAAAGTGTTGTGCATACTCTGTTAGTTTGTTGGTCTCACCACTCATGGCTGAAACCACTACTACTATATCATTACCCTCTTTTTTGGCTCTCTCTACACGGTCAGCTACAGAAGCTATTCGCTCCAAGCTTCCGACACTTGTTCCCCCATATTTATGCACTATTAACATTAACTATATGCCCCTCTTTTATAAAATGTTCTATTACACGACGATAGACACGCCGTTTAAAATAAGTCGCCTTTTTAAGCAACTGTTTATACTCTACATATCTGTATTCTTCAAATTCAGGTTCGTGATAATCCTCAAGATCAATCTCAGCACAATCATGTAGTCGTACTAAAAAATACTTCTGGGTTTGACCGTCAAAAGGGTACATCTTACGAGCTTTTGCACCAACAGGAAAGTCATAGGTAATCCACTCTGGATACTCAGCTATAATATCCACTTGACAACACCCTATCTCCTCTTGTAACTCTCGTAGCAGTGCCTCTCTTGGAGTTTCACCCTCATCTATTCCACCTTGTGGAAACTGCCACGTATTCTTTACATCACAACGTTTACCTAAAAAAAATTCACATCTCTGTGGATAATCTGAAGAGAGTATAACAGCTGCGACATTTGGGCGATATCGCTTTTTTGTCTGCATTACCCGTTACTCATCTTTCATCATTATTTGGGTAGAATTTTATCCAAAATCTGATTAATCATGGGTGAAAAAATGCTACTTTATATACACATTCCTTACTGTGACTCCAAGTGTCACTACTGTGCCTTTAACTCCTACGTGGATAAGTTTGACACCCGTAAAAACTACATGTTAGCCTTAGAGATACAGCTTACTTTTGAACTAGAAAGGTTCAAAGTAAAAGCTCAACAAATAGAGACTATTTTTATAGGAGGAGGAACCCCCTCTACGGTTTCTCCTGAACTTTATGAACCTATATTTAAGTTACTAAAACCTCTCATTAAAAATGGAGCTGAAATCACCACCGAAGCCAACCCAAATTCAGCTACCAAAGCATGGTTAAAAGGCATGTATGACTTGGGAGTAAATAGGGTCTCATTTGGGGTTCAAAGCTTTGACATGGTCAAATTAAAAGCTCTTAACCGAGCCCATTCTACAAAACAAGCCATAGAAGCTATAAATCATGCTCATGATATTGGATATAAAAACTTATCATTAGACCTTATTTACAACTATCAAGGGGATACAGTTGAACTACTAAAATCAGATATAGAAAAAGCCTTTTCACTACCTATAAATCACATTTCAGCTTATGAGTTAACAATAGAAGGTGGGACTAAGTTTGCCTCCACACCAACAGTCCGACAAGAGGATGATGAACTGGCATTTTTTGTAGCCAAAAATATAAAAGAAAAAGGTTTCAAACAATACGAAATTTCCAACTTTGGAACCTATCAAAGTGAACATAACAAAGGCTACTGGAAACTAAAAGATTACATGGGTGTAGGAGCTGGTGCTGTAGGCTTTTTAACCGATACCCGTTACTACCCTGTTACTGATATAGAAAGCTATATAAATAACCCTTTAAATATACAAGAAGAGCCTCTGACAAAAGAGGAGCTACTTACAGAAAAACTCTTTTTAGGTTGGCGTTCCAACATTGGTGTAGATAGAACTATTTTAGATGAAGCCATGCAAAAACAGGCTGATTTTTTAGTGGAGAAAGAGAAGCTCATTATAGTAAACAATACCTACTATAATGAAAACTATTTTATTGCTGATGAGTTGGTACTTTTTGTTTTAGGGTAGTTTTATCTCCGTAAAGTAGCTATCAATCGTTTCTCATTAAGCAAAAGCATCAAAGCATCGTCTATGCAAGTACAAGATATATCGCTCTGTAGTAGCGTGGCTGTCGCACACCCTTCATCGCCAATGACAGCAATGCCCAGTATGGCATTTTTAAGCATCTCGTTGTCATTGTTTCCATTGCCTATTGCGATGCAAGTCTCTCTTTGTAGATGCTCAACATAATCTGCTTTTTCTGCTGTATGGTCGTCTGTTTTAAGTACATTGACCACAACAGGAGAACCTTCCATCTGTGACTTCACACTACCAAAGGTATCGGCTGTAATCACGTGTACGGTGTAGGTTTCACATAGCTTAGGAAGTAAGGTTTTGACCACCTCTTTAAGTTCTCCATCTTTGGCAATGGTACCGTTGTAGTCTAAAATAATATGTTCTAATTCTATGCTCTTGTAGTTGGGAATCTCAATTTTCATCATAATTTCTATACCTTTTTCACTATTTTAACATTAATAAACTACTTTTTAGGGAAAGATTAGATACTAAAACATTATAGTATCACTTGGAGAGGTAAAAGGGCTTTACTCGTTTATATAATCAAAAACCACTCAAGAAAAGCAGATATAATAATATTTTTTTGAAATTTGAATTTTAATAACGCGTTCGATAAAATCGAACCTACGAATACAACCGTTTATAAAATGATGAATATCTCCAATCTTCTCTATTTTCTACTAATCCATGTTTAAGTGGATTATTTACCATATATTCCAAAATCATGGCTAAATCTTTTTCATTGCGTATGGTATGTTCAAAAAATCTCTTTTGCCATATTGGGAAATATCCCTCAGCATCTCTGCTTTTTGATTGTGGATAATGAACATAATATTTTGCATCACATCGTTTTGAGAAATATTGTTTGATACTGCGTATAATTTTAGGATAATTTTTTGCATTATCAAGCGTCAATATCATGTGAATATGGTCAGGTAAAATGACAATGGCATCTATTTCATAATCATAATTTTGTTTACTAACCCAAAAGCTTTTTCGTAACAATTCTATGTTTTCTATCAAAATAGGATTACGCCCATGAGTAGTCATAGTCAAAAAATAGCTATGTCCATTTTGAAATATTCGTCTGTAATTTGGCATTTTATATTTTAACATAAAATAATTTATTTTGTTTAAAATATTCAAATTTAGTAGGTTCGATTTCATCGAACGTCAAAACCAAATATGAGAAAGGAAATGATGTTTTTTTGAAATTTAAATTTTAATATGGTGTTCGATGAAATCGAACCTACGGAAGCCAAATTTACTAAAATCTCTTAATTTCAATTAAACTATACATATTCTCATATCTATTCCTACCTAGACGATGGAAACAAGAAAAGATATTTTAGGAGAAGTTTAATTTATAACCAATAGATGAACGATTGATAATCATTTCAGGATTTAGGTGTTTAGGTTTTGGGCTACATCATAGACAGAGCTAAATATGATGACTATGAAATGTTAGATGAGTATGATTTTTCAGATGGAGTTAGAGGACGTTTTTATGAACCTAAAAAAATTCCTACCTCAATGAGACTAGATAATGACATTTTAATTTTTCTAAAAAAACAAGCAAGTGAAAAAAAGATAGCTTATCAAACACTTATCAATAATCTACTTCGTGAATATATGCAAAAAGGCTGTTTTAGTTTCGTTGATTAAGTTAGATTTGATTGATGAGGCTTTGAGCTACAAGATGTAAATGATTTTCAAGTATGACGTATGAAAAAATAGTCAAATTATCACTCTCTTAGTTTGTAAATATGGGTAACCAATGTAAGATGGTACAAGTTAAAAAATGTGGATGTATTGGTTCATAAACCTTGGTATAATTAATTATATTTAAAGTTAGGGTATGAAATGAAGATTTGGTTTTTTATAGTATTGTTAGTGGTAGTAAACTTTAGTATTGGATGTGAAAATAAAACTTCTAATGAAAATAAGAAAAAAGCTTTAAATCAAACAGGTACTAAGTGGATAACATTATCTAAAAATACTTGTGAAGATAATGGTGGGAGATTTATATATGGATGTGAAGCTAATTGGGAAGATGCTAAAAAAATTTGTAAAAATGTAAATGGTAAATTAGCAAATATACATGAATTAAGAAAAGTTGCAATAGATTGTGGAGTAGATTTAGTGACTCAAGTTTATATAAAAGAAAATCATTCTGAATGGGATAAAAATAAAAAGAATATTTCGTATCAGTCTTGTTATAAAAAGCAAGGTTTTATTTCAGAGAACTATTATTGGTCATCTACGGTTCATCTTGAAGCTCCATCTAGTGCATGGAATATAAATTTTCATATTGGTAATCAATACTTCCGATATAATAAACTTAATTATTCTTATGTTAGATGTATATCTATTTTAAACTAAGCTATAATCAGGGACTGTAAAAAACGCTCCCCATCCTATCTTACCCTAAAAACCCAAACAGCCACAAAGGTATCTTTTTGTCGTTAACCGTGTAGTCTATATCGGCTACTACAAAAGAGTTTTCTATATCTTTTATCTGTTTAAAACTCTTGTTTTTTCCACCAACTTCAAACAGATATTCACCGACTCTAAAGTCACCTATATCACTGTAGAAAATCTTCTCAAAACAGTTCACAAAAAAAGCCTCACGTACTGTTCCTATCTCGACCTCTTGGTCAAACTCATTGGCGTAACTGTAGAGAATATTGCTATTTGAAAAGAGCAACTTTTCAGGTTTTTTAGAAATTTTTTTAGAGTACTTTTTAATGGGTGTAAAGATTCTACTCTTCTCTAAAATCTCAAAATAGGTATAGAGTGTTGGTTCACTAATGCCAAACTCACGAGAGAGCTTCGCCACATTGACTTGAAATGGTTTTTCAGCCTCTACAAGCCTAAAAATTAACTTCTTAAATATTACTATATGAGCATAATCTATCTTATTTAACGAGGGAATGTCTTCATTTATTACTTTGTCCAAAGCGTTAAAAAGTTTTTTAGGAAAGTTCTTTTTACCCTCTATAAAAAATGGATAAGCTCCATACTCCAAGTACTCTCTAAACAAGGCATAGAGGTCATCATGTTTAAAAACCAAGTCAGAGCTTAACTGCTCTGCATCTGTTAAAATCTCTTTTAGTTCTAACCTCTTAAACTGCTCACCCTTTTGCATGGAAAAAAACTCTCTAAATGACAAATGAGGAACTTTATAAAGCACCAAACGCCTACTTAAATCATACTTTTCAAAGAGTATGTTTATCATAGAGCTACCCGAAATACGTATCTGTATATCAGGAAAAGAGTCATAGATGTTTTTTATCTCCCCTGCCCAGTTTTTGTACTTATGAATCTCATCTATCACCACCAATTTTCTACCTAAAGTATAGGCTTCATCTACAAGGTCATAGAGTTTTAAATCTTGAAATACTACATCATCAGCCGAGAAGTAGAGGTACTTTTGTGAGGAGTGTTTGAGAAACTGTAAAAGTAAGGTAGTCTTACCCACACCACGAGGACCAATTATCCCTACCAATTTTTCATCTTCTTTTAGATACTCAATATAATCTATTCGGATGAACTCTGTTGAAACTTTGGCAATAAGAAGATTTTGTTTTCGTAAAAAATAGTTAATATTCATAAAATACCTAAGTCTTTTTAACTATTATACTGTTTAATTCTTTAAATACCTAAATACGATTAGGTATTTTGTATACAAATCATAAAATATAATTTAGACTTTTACCAAATTACAAAAACTTCAACATCTCCTCTTGAATTTCCTTTTTCACTATTTTAACATTAATAAACTACTTTTTAGGGAAAGAGGATTAGTATGATTGGATTAAAATTAGGAATATACATATGGAAAATATAAAATTAACACAATATAGCCACGGGGCAGGGTGTGGTTGTAAAATATCACCCAAGCAACTTGACAACATGCTTAAATCTGCTAGAGAAACCATCAGCTACCCCAACCTACTTGTGGGTAACTCCACCAAAGATGATGCAGCCGCCTTTGACTTGGGTAACGGTACTTCGGTACTCTCGACAACAGATTTTTTTATGCCCATTGTCGATGACCCTTTTACCTTTGGACGCATAGCTGCGACCAATGCCATTAGCGATATATATGCTATGGGTGGTAAGCCTTTAATGGCGATAGCAATCTTTGGTTGGCCTGTAAAAAAGCTTAGTGATGACGTAGCACGTTTGGTTATTGATGGTGGGCGTTCGGTGTGTGAAGAGGCAGGTATACCACTAGCAGGTGGGCATAGTATCGACTCTCCTGAACCTATTTTTGGTCTGGCTGTTACAGGCTTGGTAGAGAACAAGAACCTTAAACAAAACGACACAGCAGAAGTAAACTGTGAACTCTTTTTAACCAAACCTCTGGGCATTGGTATCTTAACCACAGCACAAAAAAACAACAAGATAGCCGTGGGCGACATAGACCCTGCCGTAAAAGCCATGTGTGAACTTAACAAAATAGGAGCAGAAATCTCTGTACTAGAGGGCGTAACTGCCATTACCGATGTAACAGGTTTTGGTCTGCTTGGACACTTAACGGAGATATGTGAGGGTAGCAATATCTCGGCACAAGTGCGTTTTGAAGATGTGCCACTACTTCCTAAAGTCAAGGAGTACTGGGCAATGGAGTGTGTGCCAGGAGGTACAAAACGTAACTTTGAAAGTTATGGTCACAAGATAAGCCCTATGACAGCAGAGCAACAAGACATCCTTTGTGATGCTCAAACTTCTGGTGGACTGCTTTGTGCCGTGAGAAAAGAGAGTATAGATGCATTTTTAACACTTACAAAAGAAGCAGGACTTGAACTTAAAAGCATAGGTAAAACCGTTGTGCGTGGAGAGCATGTTATTGAAGTTGTCTAGCACAGAAGAGTTCATAGAAATAGGTACAGTAGCTGAGATAGAAGCCATTAACAAACTGGACTTACCTTTGAGCGATGATTTTCGTAGTATGGTGCTTGAAAACAGACCCCTCATAGATATTCGTGCTTCTGTCGAGTTTTTAAAAGGAGCATTCCCCACTGCCATAAACCTTCCACTTATGAACGACGAAGAGCGTCATCTCATAGGCATACGCTACAAAGAGCAGGGAAATGCCTCTGCTGTACAGCTTGGTAAAAAGTTGGTAGAACCTGTAAAACATGAGCGTGTTCAAGCGTGGCTAGAGTTTGTAAAAAAACACCCAAATGCTTACCTCTACTGCTTTAGAGGAGGACAGCGTTCTCAAATTGCCCAAGCATGGCTAAAAGAAGCAGGTATCACCATACCTCGCCTAAAAGGTGGATACAAAGCCTTTCGTGGCTTTTTGATGCAAGAGAGTGAGAAGATAACCAATGAGTCTAACACACTCATCATAGGGGGTCGTACGGGAAGTGGTAAAACGATTTTACTACAAAAACTCTCCAACAGCATCGACCTAGAGGGACTGGCAAACCATAGAGGCTCTTCTTTTGGTAACTTTATCTCAGCACAACCTGCACAGATAGACTTTGAAGATGCACTGGGTTTTGCACTCATTAAACACGCAGAACAGAAGCATCAACATCTTATTATAGAAGATGAGAGCCGTAACATAGGAAAGATAAACATTCCAAAACCACTGTATGATAACTTTAGAAAAGGCAAACTCATTCTACTTCATACGCCCATGAAAGAGCGTGTAGAGATAACTTTTCATGAGTATGTAACAGAAGCACTAAAGAGTTATAAAATAAGTTACGGTGACGCGTCTGAACAGATGTGGTTTAACGATGCAAACAAAGGGCTAGAGCGTATCAAAAAGCGTTTGGGGTTAGAGCGTTATATTATGATAACAACAGCATTTACCGAGGCATTTTTGGAACAAGAGCGTACAGCAAAACTGGAACAGCACAAAGAGTGGATAGAGATGCTCTTAAAAGAGTATTATGACCCTATGTATGACTATCAGATAGAAAAGAGTGCAATGCCTATTGTCTTTGAAGGAAGTGCTGATGAGGTTTTGGCTTATATTGAAGGTTTAGGCTGCTCCAAGGAAATATAAACATGTTCAAGACCCAAGGGATACTAAAAAACAGACATATTCAAACCCTCTATGCACCCCTATTTCGTAAACAAGCAACTCCACAAGTAGAACTGGAACGTTTTGAGCTAAACGATGGTGACTTTGTGGACTGCTATTGGCACAGGCAAAAAACAAACGATAATAGACCCATAGTTACACTCTTTCATGGCTTAGCTGGTTCTTTTAACTCACCCTATATTCAAGGTATTATGAGGGCATTAGATAAGAGAGGATTTGCTTCTGTGTTGATGCATTTTCGTGGATGTTCAGGAAAAGAAAATAGGCTTCCACGCTCTTACCATAGTGGAGATACTGCTGATGCTAAAGCTTGGATAGGCTATTTGCATGAAAATTATCCAAACTCTCCTCTTTATGCTGTTGGTTACTCTATAGGTGGAAATATGCTTTTAAAACTTCTTGGTGAAGAGGGTAAAGAGACCCCACTTAAATCTGCTGTATCAGTCTCTGCTCCTATGGACTTAGCCATTACTGCAAAAACCATCAATAGAGGTTTTTCAAAACTCTATCAACAACATCTACTTAAACCATTAAAGATGGAGTTATTAAAAAAGTTCAAAAAATTTGACATGAAGTCACTTTTAAATATAGAGCAAAACAGAGTAAAAGAGATAAAAACCATAGAGGAGTTTGATGAGCTTTATACAGCACCAATCAATGGCTATGTATCAGCAGCAGACTATTACAAGAAGTGTTCTGCTAAACAGTTCTTAAAAGACATAACGATACCAACACTGATTATTCATGCCCTAGATGACCCATTTATGACTGAAGATATTTTACCATCAGAAGAAGATAAAGTCTCTAAAACCATTGAGTTTAAACTCTCAAAAAATGGAGGTCATGTAGGGTTTGTAGAAGGAAACTGTTTTCAGCCAAAGTATTGGCTAGAAGAGACTATAGCAGACTATTTTTTAGAAAAAATTCTTTAGCCTCTACTATAGTAGAAAAAGAATGGGTTGCATTTTCAATATCTCGTTCACCTATGGCAATAGTAGAACCTATACCACTGTTCTTCGCAAGGTCAATGTCGCTTTGTTTGTCACCAATAAGCCATGAGTTTTTCAGGTCAATGTTCTGTTGAGCTAAAATCTCATCGACCATACCTGTTGCAGGTTTACGACAAGCACAGTTCTCTTCTGGTGCATGATTACAGTAATGCACAGACTCTATGTTAATGTTTTGTTTTTTCAACTCAGCCAACATCCAAGTAGTCAAAGTTTCAAAATCGTTTTGACTGTAGTACCCACGCCCTATTCCAGACTGATTGGTCACTATAAAAAGTTTATACTCTTTTTTTATAAAGAGATGAAGCAGTTCAAAGATTCCATCATTAAACTCAAAATCTTCTATTTTAGAGACATACCCATGGTCAATATTAATAACACCGTCACGGTCTAAAAAAAGTGCTTTATGAAAAAGAGTTTTACTCTTCATCAGCCGTTTTCATCTCTACAAACTCTTTTAAAATACTTTCTGCTTCCTCTTCTGGCATCTCACCTGCTTCTATTTCTGAGACAATATCTTTACACTCAGCATGCATCTCTTGCAAATCTTGCAACTCTTCTTTATCTGCTATTGAAGCCATTTTTGCTTTCTCTATCATAGAGAACATCTCATCAATCGCCTCTTCTAAATCAGGAATAATCTCTTGTGTTAAAAAGTTTTTTAATTTTTCATTGCTGTTCATTCTGCTACCTTAATATAAATATAACCGAATATTATCAAATTTATCACATCTTTATAGTTAAAAATGTAACATAGTAAAAATATATAGTCATAAATATGAAATTTTTTATCTATTTTAACTTTTTTCTTACAATTTTTAACTATTATTTAAACATAAAAAAATAAAGGAAATAAAATGTCTACTCAATATATACAACAATACAAATATGATTTTTTTCATAGAAAAGAGCAAAATTAATGCAATTTATTATTAATATCTTTTTACTGGTTATACTTTACGCTTTAAAAACTATAAAATATATCTTTGCATTTATTTTACATACCAAACTTATGATAAAGTACTTTTTTTCACTCTCTCAAAGAGACAATAAAAGTGATTACTTTATTAAAAATAAATAAAAATAAAAAAGAGACTGTAACGTTTTACTACATTATTTAGTCTCTTAAACTCTCATTTAACCCATCTTCTAAATTTACTTTACCTTTTTAAAATAAATAAATTAAAAAGCCATATGTAATAACTCCTTTGCTAATAAATTCTATATTAGATATCACAAAGAAATATCTATTTCTATTAATCATACATATAAAATAATATTTATAAATATATTAAAGTATTAAAAAATTTTTTATATTATTTTCAAACTTAATATTATTAAATATACTTATTATTTTTATAAATTAAGTAAAACTACAGTTATTTTATAGAATTCTATTGATTTTTTTTTAAAACTATATTAATATTTAACATATCAATTTTAAAGGAGTTCGATATGGAGGAATTTTTCGTTATAAGAAAGACAAAGCTAGATAAGACTTGGAACTTAAGTGACCTACATCTACCCAATAATGCAATCGATTATTGTGAACAGATACTTGATATTCCAGAGGAGCATATTCTCGACGCATCTATGAGTTCAGTAGGATTAGAACTTACAGTAGTTGTCGAAGACGTAGAGGAAGATTGGTATATGCAACTCACAAGAGTAGCATAAACAGTAATCATTCCTACAGTAAAGCATGTATAGACGAGTATATATGCTTTACTTAACTTCTCTACTTTGTACTACAAGCAGAAACACCTGGAGGTGTTGTTGGCTGAACAGCTGAATTATCTGCCCCACCCTCTGCATTTACTTTCTCAATAAACGCTAACAAGTTAGACGCTGCTGTCTGATAACGCTTTGCAGTTTCGCTATCTGGATTATGAAAAGTCACTGGTTTACCTGTATCACCACCAATTCTGATTGCTGGTTCAATTGGTATTTGTGCTATAAGCTCTGCCTTGTATGCTGCTGCTACCTCTTTACTTGTTCCCATTCCAAAAATATCTGACTCAGTTTCACATGAAGGACAGATAAACCCTGACATGTTCTCAACCACACCTGCAATAGGAATATGAAGTTTTTCAAACATATCTAATGAACGTTTAGAATCGTCAAGACTTACTTGTTGTGGAGTTGTTACAACAATACCAGCCGTTACAGGTACAGACTGAGCAAGTGTTAACTGTGCATCACCTGTTCCTGGTGGCATGTCGATAACTAGTACATCTAACTCTGACCATAAAATGTCACGTAAGAACTGCTCAATAGCTTTCATAATCATAGAACCCCTCC
>JALUKQ010000040.1:0-8749 GCA_027056485.1 Campylobacteraceae bacterium
GTGCAAAGCGTTTTTCTATCTCTGCTAATGAACTTTTGTAGTATGCCACAAGTTTAAAAAGTTCGGTTAAGTCTTGTCTTCCCATGGTTTCAGACTCTAAAACACCAATACCATTTTCAATCAAGAAATCATTCAGTGCTGTATCATCTTTTAGGTAGGTCTCATTTTTACCTTTTTTATAACGGTAAAGAGGTGGTTGAGCCAAGTATAAGTAACCTTTTTCAATAATAGGTTTTAAAAATCTAAAGAAGAAGGTCATAAGTAGAGTCTGAATGTGAGAACCATCAACATCGGCATCGGTCATGATGATGACTTTATGGTAACGTAATTTGTCTTCGTTAAACTCATCGCCAATTCCACAACCAAGTGCTGTGATCATGTTTTTGATTTCGTCAGATTTTAAAATCTTCTCTAAACGGGCTTTTTCAACGTTTAAAATCTTACCTTTTAGTGGTAAAATCGCTTGGAATACACGGTCACGACCCTGTTTTGCTGAACCTCCTGCAGAATCCCCTTCCACCAGATAAATCTCGGATAATGCTGGGTCTTTACTTTGACAGTCAGCCAGTTTACCTGGAAGTGTACCAATACTCATAGAATCTTTACGTTTAACTAAGTCTTTCGCACGTTTAGCAGCATCACGACCACGAGCAGCAAGGAGAATTTGAGCCATAATAGCTTTGGCTTCTATAGGGTTCTCTTCTAAATACTTATTGAAGCTTTCAGAGAAGAATTTTTGAACCAATGGACGAACATATGAAGAACCAAGTTTACCTTTGGTTTGCCCCTCAAATTGTGGTTCAGGAACACGCACAGAGATAATGGCAATAAGCCCCTCTTTACAGTCATCTCCTGTAATCTTTGTTCCTTTCTCTTTAGCATTGGCATTTTTGCTAATGTAACTTGACATAGAACGGGTTAGTCCAGCTCTAAAACCAGCTTCGTGTGTACCACCATCTGCTGTTTTAATGTTGTTTACAAAAGAGAGAGACTTTTCTGAGTCAGCATCACAATACATTAACGCAATATCAATCTCAATATCATCAGCTTTTCCTTGGAAAAATTGAGCTGTTGAGAGAGGAGTTTTTGTGTTCATGTCTTCAACAAACTGCTTGATTCCTCCTTCAAAGTGAAATACCTCTTTTGTTCCATCACGTTCATCTCTAAAGTCAATGGTGATTTTTGGGTTCAAGTAGGCAAGTTCTTTGAACCTCTTCATTAAAATCTCTTTTTGGAAAGTTGTACTCTCTGTAAAGATGGTACCATCTGCCCAAAATTCAATCTTGGTTCCTTTTTTACGGGTTGTTCCTGTAACAGCTAAAACCTCTTGAGGAATACCCTCTTTAAAGCTTTGCTCATGAATCTCACCATCTTTAAAAACAGTTAAATGAAGATCTTTTGAAAGAGCATTTACAACTGAAACCCCAACCCCATGAAGTCCACCAGAGACTTTGTAGGTGTCTTTGTCAAATTTACCCCCTGCATGAAGTACGGTTAAAACAACGGTTGCAGCAGAGATTTTCTCTGTTGGGTGCATCGCTACAGGGATACCACGACCATTATCTTCAACAATCGCTGAACCCTCTTTAGTTAGAGTAACTTTGATAGTGTCACAAAACCCTGCCATTGCCTCATCAATAGAGTTATCAACAACTTCGTAAACAAGGTGGTGAAGCCCTTTTGTTGAGGTATCACCAATATACATTCCCGGTCTTTTTCTAACTGCTTCTAGTCCTTTAAGGACCTTAATATTACTAGCACCATATTCTGCCATTGATATCTCCATTAATTCTTTATTACAATCGCGTTTATTTTATCGTAATTTTGGTTAAAATCCGTTAATTATAATAAGGTTCCAGATTGACGTTTTTTTGTATGGACAACATCTATCTTATAAGGGTCTGTAAAGAGCTCTTGTTTATAGGCTTCAACAGCGTAACGACCTATCATAGCAGCGTTATCTGAACAAAATTCTAACGGTGCAGTATGTAGAGTTTTTCCATACTCTTTGCAGAGCTTTTCATAGGCTTTTCTTATATAAATATTTGCTGAAGCACCACCTACTATGGCAAAATTTTGTATAGGTTCTGCTGCAAAGATTTTTTTACTTTTTTGAAGAAGATGAAGTTTCACTGCTTTTTGAAAAGAGGCTGCAATATCACAACGGTTTTGTTCTGTCATATTTTCAGCTCCACCTACAGACTCTATAGCTAAACGTACAGCATTTTTAAGTCCAGATAATGAGAATGCTAGAAGAGGGGAGTTTCGAAGTGGAATGGGTAAATCAAAAGCATTTTCATTACCCTTTAGAGCCAACTGTTCAATAATGGGACCACCAGGGTAGCCTAAGCCCATCATTTTAGCAGTTTTATCAAAACTCTCACCAACTGAGTCATCAATACTGGTGGCTAAGATGGTCATTTTTTCTAAACTTTCCACACGAATAACCTGTGTATGTCCACCAGAAATAAGTAGAACCAAAAGAGGTAAAATCTCCTCTCTTTCTATAAAGAGTGAATAGATGTGACCTTTTAAGTGATGCACAGCTAGAAGAGGAATCTTTTTGGTTATAGCAATGGTTTTTGCCATAGCTATCCCTTCTAAAAGAGTTACTGAAAGACCAGGTTGGTTGGTGACAGCTACTGCTTTTAGTTCACTAAAATAGGGTTTTGTCTCTTCTAAAATATTGGGCAAATCGATGGCATGAAGCCGTGATGCCAATTCAGGCACCACACCTCCATAACAAGCGTGTTCTTTCTCTTGACTTATCTTTTTATGAAAGATGAGTTCATTGTTTTCTATTTTGGTAATTGCTATTGAACTGTCATCACAGCTACTCTCTATACTTAGTATCATTTTTTTCCTAGTACCATCTCTTCTATAAGTTTCCATTTTCCATAACCACTATCAGCATTGATATGTCCACCATTCTCTATAACTTTATAAGTAGCACTAATTTTTTCAGCCATACTCTCAGCCTCTTCAAGCTTAATCCATGGGTCATTATCTGAAACAATTAGGTGAACCTCTCTGGCGTGAATATCATTATGAATTTTACAAGGAAAAAAGGTTTTAATGGTAGCTTCTGTAGTGCTAAGGCTTGGAGGAGAAACCATAAAGAGCTTTTCAACTGTAGCTATCTCTTCTTGACAGAGCCAAAACCATAAGGTGTTGGCAAGAGAGTGACAGACAACGGTGTCAGGTTTAAACTCTTCTAGTAATTTTTTAACTTGTTTTAGCCATCTGTTTTTTGAGGGGAAGTGGCAGTTGTCAAGTAGAGGAAACGAGACAGTTCCGTAGTTTTTGGCGATTTCTGATGCTAGGTGTGATTGCCAATGGGGAAAATCACTTCCACCCCAGCCATGTAATATTAGGGTTTTCATATTGGTTTCCGTAGGGTGCTGTTTTCCAATGCACCTTTTAAAAAAGGTGGAAAACAAGTATGTATGTCATTTTTTGGTGCGTTGGAAAACGGCACCCTACGGTTATTGTACATAATTTCTAACCTCTTTGTCTATCTCAATAATCTCTGCAATATTTTTAGCTTTAACATCTTCAAACTTTTTATAGGCATCTAAAACCATTTTTCCCATTCCAAAGAAATCACACTTATCTTTTTCAAATTTTTTAATGGCTTCTTCATTGGCTGCGTTGACCACTACGCCAAGGTGTGGGTTCTTTAAAATATGCTCTTTGATTTCCCAAATAGGGTAACGTTCTGCTGTGATAGGTAGAAACTCTATTGAACCTATTTTAAGTAGGTCTACAGGAGGTAAAATCTCCTCTTCTACTTTTCCTCGTAGGGCAAAGGAGATAGGAAGTTTCATGTCTACTCCTGCAAAATGAGCCGTGGTTGAACCATCTTTAAACTCAGCCAATGCGTGAATAATGGACTTCTTTTCTATAACAGCATCTATATTTGAAGTGTTAAAGAGCCATTTAGCTTCTAAAAGTTCAAAGAGTTTGTTGGTCATGGTGGCAGAGTCTATGGTGATTTTATTCCCCATGGACCAGTTGGGGTGTTTGAGTGCTTGAGAAAAAGTAGCTGTTTGCATATCTTTTAACTCCCAGTCTCTAAATGCACCACCAGAAGCTGTCACATAAAGTTTTGAAAAAGGTCGCTCATTCATTAAATACCATAGCCCAAAATGTTCTGAGTCTATGGGAACGATTTTACTCATATCTATAAATTCACCTGCAACGACCAAAGACTCTTTATTGGCAAGGGCAACTTTTCGTCCTAGCTCTATGGCTTTTAATGTTGGAGCTAAGCCAGTATAACCTACTAGAGCATTGACTACTGTATGACTTGAGGTATGTTCAAGAAGTTCTACTATTCCAGAATCACCACAGAAGACATGAGGATGATTGACTTTTGCTCTGTCAGACTCATTGGCTATGGCTACATACTTAGGTTTAAACTCAACTATCTGCTTGTTAAGTAGGTCAATACTTCGACCTGCAACTAAAGCTTCTATGGTTAAGTTATAGCGTTTTGCAACTATCAGTGTGTTGACACCAATAGAGCCTGTTGAGCCTAAAAGAACGATAGATGACATAGACTATAGAGCTCGCAGAGAGATAAGCATGATAATCGAGCCAAATAAGTATCCATCGAGTCGGTCGAGTACTCCACCGTGACCAGGGAAGATATTTCCAGAGTCTTTTACTCCAGCTTCACGTTTTAGATAACTCTCAAATAAATCACCAAATATAGAAGTAATAGCTGTAATACAAGAGACAAATATAATAATAAATGGTGTATCTAAATCCATGTAGAATGCATAGGCTGAACCAGCGATGGTTGCAAAAAATATACCACCTATAACACCTTCTAGAGTTTTATTTGGTGAGCTTGGTGAGAATGGTGTTTTCCCAATACTTTTCCCCACAAAAAAAGCACCCACATCAGTAAATGCAACAATAACAAGTAACCAAATAATCCAGTCTATACCATAAGTGGTATAAAGCATAAACATAAAGAGGAACCCTACAGCAGGGTATAGGAATGGTAGTATAAGCTTTTTCTTAACATGCTCTTGGGTGTAAGCGAGTTTAGCACCAAAAAAGATAGCCATTAAGAAAAATAAATCATCTGGATTAGGATAGAAGTATGCAATTATCCAAATAATGACAGCATAAATATAAGGTGACTTCTGTTTTACGTCAAAAAGTTTAACAGCTTCATTAAACCCTACAATATAAAAAGCCCCTAAGTAGAGCCACATAACTATTTTGTTATCAATATACCCCACAACTAAAGCTGACATGATAAGTGCAATACCTGTAAGCCAACGTTCTTTGTTGTCTGTTATAAATTTCATAATATATTCCTTTTTTAATAATTCATATTATATCATTAATGGACTTATTCTCGTATTTCCATTTTTACTCACGTATCTCAATTCCTTCTTTTCTTACTCTTATGGTCTTATACTTGTCATATTCAACATTTGAGCCTTCTTGTATTTTTACAAATTTTCGTTTGGTATAGTCTACATCATAATCTCCTGCTTGACTTAGTGAAAAGTCCACACAGAGTTTGGCAGCTTTTTCTATGACAGAGTCAGGAAGGTTTTGCTTATCTGTTTTGATGATGAGGTGAGAAGAGGGGATGTCTCTTATATGCATCCAAATATCATTGGATTTAGCAATTTTTAGTAAGAGTTGATTCTCTTTAGAGTTACGACCTATAAGTACTTTATGGTCATCAATCCAAAATAGTTCACACTCTTTGATTTTCTCTTTTTTTCGTTGTGCTTTGGCTCTTTTGGGAACCAATAGTTCTAATTCATAGCTATCTTTTGCTTGTTTTATAGAGTTATACATATTATTATAAAAACTTATTTTACTTGAGAGGTTTTCTTCTTCTATATGAATGTTTTTGGCTTTTTTACGTGTTTTTTTTGCGAGATTAAAAAAGTATTCACTCATTCTGTTGGGAACAGTTTTTGCTGGGAGCTTTATGGTTATTTGCTTACCTTCAAAATCATAAGTATCTAATTTTTTGTCGTAAGGTTTTATCTGATAGAGATTTGCTAAAATGATGTTTCCATAGTTTTGAAACTTTTTTTCATCTTCTGCAAGGGTTTTTGGATTAGCCAACTTATCTAATAGTTTTTGAAGTTTCTCTTTCTGTTTTGAAACAGTAAGAAGTTTTTGTTTTTTTAAACCATTAACTTTTTTTCTCTCAAAGTCTAAAAATTTTTGCTTTAAATAGTTGTCAATGTCAGGGATCTCTTCTTTTCTTTCTTCTCTTTTAAAAGGAGGAATGGCTAAAAGTTCAACTCCTGGGCGAATAATTCTAAAGGAGCTGTCAGCATCAATATGTCTTAATGCTTCTATAATAACTTCATTTTCATCCAATAAAATAGCATTTGTATGGCGACCTGTAAACTCAAATTGTAAAACAACACGTTTGTCTTTATAAGAACTTTTAGGTGCTAAGGTAAAACGAATAATCCTATCTTCGTTAGGAACATCTACACTTAGCAATTTTGAGCCAGATAAGAGGGAGTGTAGTAGTGTATCAAAGGGTGCATTATAGCCTTGTAAAGGTCTGATTGAATCACTCTTGTAGATAAAACTTTCACCTCTTGTCATATGGAAAAAGTAAGAGTTTTCTCGATCAAAAGTTAACTCTATCGTATTATTGTCAACTCTTCTAACTCGACTAACAAAGGTAAATCTTGAAATATGTTTAGCAATAGAAATTAATTCATAATATTTGATGTCTTTTCCTTTTTGATTTATTATTAAGTGTTTAGATATATTTTTTTGATGAAATCTTATTATCAAGTGAAATATTAACCAAATTTTCATATAATGAAAAGAAAAATTGGAAGGATGAATTTATGATACAAACAGCAATAATAGCTTTTTTATTAATAGGGGCTATGTTTATATTTACTGAATGTGGGAATAACGAAACAAAGGAAGTAGCAAGTATTGAGGTTGATAAAGAGGGGATACCTAAGTATGTTACAGAAAAAAGTCACGATAAATCTTATGATGAAAGAGATAGTGAAATGGCAGCTGCTTCTTATACAAAACAGAAAGAAGAAGAGAAGAGTTTAATTTCTAGTACCATTCCTAAAGAAAAATATAGCCTAGCAACAAAGGAAGGTGAGGGTAGTCACCGTACAGGAACATCTGATAAAACAAGAGATGATGAAATTGCATTAGCTTCTTATGGTACAAAAGGGACACTTGAAACAGAAGAAACTAAAAAAGATACAGTTGCTTCTGAGAAAGAAGTAGTTGTTACAAAATCAGCTACTGAAAAAGTGGTAGTTATAGAGAAAACAGAAGTGACAGATACACCTGAAGAAGAGGTAATTGTTACTGAAATTGAGACTAAAGAAAATGTACCTGCTGAAGAAGTGGTAGTTATAGAAAAAACAGAAGTGATAGATACACCTGCTGAAGAGGTAGTTGTTACTGAAATTGAGACTAAAGAAAATGTACCTGCTGAAGAAGTGGTAGTTATAGAAAAAACAGAAGTAATAGATACACCAAAAGTAGCAACAGTAGAAACAGTCATTCCACTAGCTTCTGATATTGTTGTCCCTGAAGCAAATATGACTGTAGTAACAGCTGAGTCTGTTGCTAAAGTTAAGCCAATAACAGATACTACACAACAAGAGATTACTATACCAGCTATTCCAAGTGTTCCTGAGTTAAATGTAACTGTTCCAACAGCTCTTAAGTCTAAAAGTATGGAAGAATTTGCTTCAAATAGTCAAGTAAAAAAAGATTTAAATGCCCAAAGAAATGCTAAAGATGAAGAGATTGCGAAAAATGCACTTTTAGTTAAACAACTTGAAGAGAAGATTGAAAATGAAAAACTTTTAAAATCAAAAAATCAAGAGTTGGGTATGAAGATTGATGAGTTACTTCTTATCGCAGAGAAAGCGACCAAACAAGCAGAACTAGAAGATAAAGAGAGTAAAGATGAGTTGCAGTCTCTTCTCTCTATAAAAAAGAGCTTAGAAGAAAATTTGACAGCTGAGTTAGAGAATGAAAAAAAGCTTAAAGCGACCAACGATGAGTTGTCAGTAAAAATTACAGAGCTACTTGCTATTGCAGAAGAGGGAACAACAAAAGCAGAAGCAGAGCATAATGCATCAGTTGCTAAAATGCAAGGGTTACTTTTTACTAAAGAGAGTTTAGAAGCTAATATGACTAAGTTAAAAGCGACTAATGATGAGTTATCAATAAAAATTACAGAGTTACTTACAATTGCAGAAGAGGGAACGCAAAAAGCAGAAGTTGCCTATAAAGCAGAGCAACAAGAGATACAAGGTTTACTCTCTACCAAAGAGAGTTTAGAAGCAAACTTAACAGCTAAACAAGAGCATGAAAAACTTTTAACAGAAGAGAATATAGCACTACAAGCAAAAATAGCAGAACTTTTGAATATAGCTAAAGAGGGTACAGAAGAAGCTACTGCAGAGCAAGAAGCTGAAAAAGAAAAAATGAAAGCCTTGCTTCTAACAAAAGAGAGTTTAGAAGGAAATGTAAGTAAGTTAAAAGCAACCAATGATGAGTTGGCAGGAAAAATAGTAGAACTTCTTTCTATCGCAGAAGAGGGAACACAAAAAGCAGAAGTAGCCTATGCATCAGAGAAACAAGAAATTCAAGGTTTACTCTCTACAAAAGAGAGTTTAGAGGCAAATTTAACAGCTAAGCTAGAGAGTGAACAGCAGTTAAAAGAGGAGATGCAAAAGTTACTTTCAGTTAAAGAGAG
>JALUKQ010000040.1:8849-37317 GCA_027056485.1 Campylobacteraceae bacterium
TTTAGAATCAAACCTAACAGCCAAACAAGAGCATGAAAAACTTTTAGCTGAAGAAAATGTAGGGCTTAATGCAAAAATAGCAGAGCTACTTACTATTGCTAAAGAGGCTACAGAAAAAGCAACATCAGAGCAAGAGCAAAAAAATCAAGAGTTACAAGGGCTACTTTCAACAAAAGAGAGTTTAGAGGCAAATTTAACAGCTAAACTAGAGAATGAACAGCAGATGAAAGAGGAGATGCAAAAGTTACTTTCAGTTAAAGAGAGTTTAGAATCAAACCTAACAGCCAAACAAGAGCATGAAAAACTTTTAGCTGAAGAAAATGTAGGGCTTAATGCAAAAATAGCAGAGCTACTTACTATTGCTAAAGAGGCTACAGAAAAAGCAACATCAAAGCAAGAGCAAAAAAATCAAGAGTTCCAAGGGCTACTTTCAACAAAAGAGAGTTTAGAGGCAAACTTAACAGCAGAGTTAGAAAGTGAAAAGCTTTTATCCGAAGAGAATGCTAAACTTAAAGAGCAATTAGCATTACTATTAGAAGAGAAAGCTGCAGCTGAAAAAGCAGAGGCAGAAAGAGTAGCAGCCGAAGAGGCAGCAAAAGCAGAGGCAGAAGAAAAAGCGAAAGAGGAAGAAGAACGATTGGCAGCAAAGAAAGCAGCAGAAGAGAAAGCTGCAGCTGAAAAAGCAGAAGCAGAAGCAAAAGCAGCATCTGAGAAAGCTGAGGCAGAGAGAATTGCAGCCGAAGAGGCAGCTAAAGCAGAAGCAGAAGCAAAAGCCAAAGCCAAAGAAGAAGCAGAACGATTGGCAGCTGAAAAAGAAGCAGAAGCAAAAGCTGCAGCCGAAAAAGCAGAGGCAGAAAGAGTAGCAGCTGAAGAGGCAGCCAAGGCTGAAGCAGAAGCAAAAGCGAAAGAGGAAGCAGATCGATTGGCAGCAGAGAAGGCAGCAGAAGAGAAAGCTGCAGCTGAAAAAGCAGAAGCAGAAGCAAAAGCAGCAGCTGAAAAAGCAGAGGCAGAGAGAATTACAGCCGAAGAGGCAGCAAAAGCTCAGGCAGAATCTAAAGCGAAAGAGGCAGAGAAAAAATTGGTAGATGCTTTTTCATTAACTAAAGTAGAATTTAAAACAGGTAGCATGCAGTTAACTAATGAGAGTAAAAAGCGTTTAAGAGATGCAGCATCTGTTATGAAAAATTATGAAGGTTACTCTTATAAAATTCAAGGGCATACAGATAATAGAGGAAATGAAAACTTTAATATAAGACTTAGTAAAAAACGTGCTGATGCAGTTAAAGCATATTTGGTATCACAAGGTGTTGATGCTGGAATTTTATCTACAGAAGGGTTTGGTTCGGCTCAACCTATTTCTAGTAACGATACAAGAGAAGGACGTGTTCAAAATCGTCGAGTTGTATTTGAAATTATAAAATAGTTTTATAATTTCTACTCTTTATAGAAGTTTATGCTTTATTCATAAACTTCTTTTTCAAATCTTCCCTTTAATCTTTATAAATTAAGTTTAGAGCTATATAATCCAAAAAAACACTATACTAAGGTAAATAACATATGTTAAACAGTGAATTAAAAGCTGAAGCATTAGCACTTTTTAATGCCAAAGATTATGCTAAATCATTAGAGCTATATCAGACTCTTGCTAAGCAAGGAGACTTATCATCTCTTGCAACCGTTGGTTATTTTTATCATAATGGTTTGAGTGTAGAGCAGAACTATGCAAAAGCTATAGAGTATTATAAAAAAGCAGCTGAGGCAGGTGAACACTCTTCTGCCTATAATTTAGGGCTTTTATATTTAAGAGGCTTGGGTGTTGAAAAAGATAGTATAAAAGCACATGAGTACTATCTTCAAGCAGCAACTAAAGGTATGCCTCAGGCTCAGTTTGATGTGGCACTTATGTTTGAAAATGGTGAAGGGTGTACTCAAAACTATTCAGAAGCAGCATTTTGGTATGAAGAGGCAGCAAAAAGAGGGAATGCTGAAGCATTTAATAACTTAGGAGTTCTTTTTAAAGAGGGTATGGGGGTAGAGCAGAGTTATAAAAAAGCTTATGTTCTTTTTAAACAAGCAGCTATGAAAAATTCACCACAAGGACAGTTTAATTTAGGTGCCATGTATGACCAAGGTTTAGGTTGTGAAGAGAGTACAGAGAAAGCTTTGGAGTGGTGTAGAAAAGCTGCATTTCAAGGACATCAAAAAGCTAAAGATATTATACATCGTATGCAACAAGATGGGCAGATTGTGTTTTAAGGAGCCTTTTTGATAATAAGAAAACTATTTAAATTTGAAAATGCACATATTGTTCGTGGTTGTTCTACACAAAAATGTTCTGAAAATATTCATGGACACTCTTATAAGGTAGAAGTATTGTTAGAATCTAACTATCTTGACCATGGACAGATGGTTTATGATTTTGGGTTAACTAAATTATATATTAAAGAGTTAATAGATGCCTTTGACCACTCTATCACTTTATGGTCAGAAGATAACCCTTCTTACATAAAAGATATGAAGAAGCATTCTGCTCGTTGGGTAGAACTCCCTGTTTCTCCTTCAGCTGAGCAGTTTTCAAGAGTTATATATTTAATGGTTGAACGAGTTTTATCTTGTACAGGGATGGTTAATGGAGAGAAAAATGTTAGCTTACACAGTATAATTGTTCATGAAACAGAAACGGGTTATGCTCAGGGTTTTAAAGAGGATGCATATAGTGAGTTGATGGGAATTATTGATTTGAAAGATATAGTTTTTTCAAAACAGATTCAACAAAAATGGACAAAAAACAATCTTTGGGAAGCGTTACTAGCTGAAAAATTAATGGTAAATCCAAAAAAAGTGTAGTATACTTACGCATATTTTAAACAAAAGGACAGAAGAACATGAAAAAACTTACAGTTTTATCAATCGTAGCAGCATCACTTTTATTAGTAGGATGTGGAGAATCATCAACAGGTGCAGAGGCTAAAGCAGCAGCAGAAACAAAAGTAGAAGCTCCAGCAGCTGTAGAAAAAACTAAAGAAGCAGTAGCTGAAAAAGCAACTGAAGTTAAAGAAGCAGTTGCAGAAAAAGCAGCAGCAGCTACAGCAGCAGTAGCAGCTACAGCTACAGCAGCAGTAGAAAAAACTAAAGAAGCAGCATCTGCAGTAGCAGATAAAGCAACAGAAGCAGTAGCAGCAGCTACAGGACCTGATGGTAAAGCTCTTTTTGCTAAATGTGCTGGTTGTCATGGTGCAGACGGTAAAACAGCTGCTCTTGGTAAATCTGCAGTTATTGCTGGTCAAGCAGCAGCAGATTTAGAGACAAAAATTCATGGTTACAAAGCTGGTACTCTTAATACAGCTGGTATGGGTGCATTGATGAAAGGTCAAGTTGCAGCTTACAGTGATGCTGATATTAAAGCAGTAGCTACTTATATTTCAGGACTGTAGTTTTTTATCCTTAGTTCGGGTAGATATATTAGTCTACCCTTACGGGAATATTATCGTATAAAAAAATCTTCTCTTTTATCACTTTTTAAATCTAATTTTATTGGTATCATTTTAAGCACTTGCTCTTTTTCTAAATAGTTTATCTCTGTTGTGGTTACTATCATCCCATCGGCTTTTTCCAGAGGTGAGACCATACCAGGTTTTTGATTTTTTATAGGGTTAAATGAATCTCCATCCCACTCTCCTAAAATGACAGTGTTTTTTCCTGCTCTTAGTTTATGTTCATGACGCATTTTTGTTGTAATGAGTCCATGGTAAAAACTTTTAGTTCCTGAAAGTTTAGCAATGGTAGGTTTGACAAACATCTCAAAGTTTACCATAGCAGCTAGTGGGTTTCCTGGGAGGTTAATTACAAAGCACTCATCCAGTTTTCCAAAAGTGGTTGGCTTTCCTGGTTTAATGTTTACTCCTGAAAAGTAGGTCTCCATCCCCAGCTCTGTAAACGCTTGTTTTGTAAAGTCTTTGTCACCTACTGAAACCCCTCCTGATGTTAAAATAAGGTCTGCATCTTTAGCATTGGCAACAGCAGATTTTAGAGATACTAGAGTGTCTCCAGATGAAGCAATGTAGGAGACATCACAACCCAACTCTTTGGCTCGTGCATAAAACATAGGGGCATTAGAGTTGTAGAGTTGATGTTGTTCTATACGTTCATAGTGTGCCTTTAGTTCTTCACCTGTACTAAAAATAACCACTTTTGGTTTTCGAAAAACTTCTATATGGGTTATACCTTGTGAGGCAAGAAGTGCTAAAGTATAGGCAGTTACTTTTGTATTGGCAAAGAGAAAAGGCGTTTCACTTTTTATATCTTCACCTTTCCAGCGAATCATGGCATTTTCTTTAATATTTTTAGGAAGAACTATTCCCTCTTTTGTTATTTCTACATCTTCTATAGGGACTATAGCTTCACATGCACTAGGAGTAGGGGCTCCTGTCATTATTTTAACCACTTCTCCTTCTGTAAATTTATCTTCTGCTTTGTCACCTGCATAGGTAATCTCTTTTACCTTAACCTCTTTACCTGCATCGGCAACTTTCACAGCATAGCCATCCATTGCAGAGTTATCAAACCTTGGTAGGTCAAATGAGGCTTTATACTCTTTGGCAACGATGCAACCAATACTCTCTTCTATGGGGATAATATGTCTACTTTTTTGTGTCACTTTGTTATAAATAATCTCTAACGCGTCATCAATGCTAATCATATTGTCTACTTTCATATTTTATGAAAATATTATAGTATAATTCATAAAAAAAAAGTAGATGAATATCAATCTACAGAAGGATTTTATATGTTTGGCGAATTTGATGAGATGATTCTATATCATGCTTTTTTAATAAAGAGCATGTTGCTACTATTGCTTATAGGAATAATCATTCCATTTTTAAGTTCTGACTGTGCTAAGAGCATACGTCGTGCTCGTATTTATATGTTTTTTTCTCATGGCTTACTCTCTATGATAGCTTTTTCAGGGTTGATAGCACTGATTTTTGCAAAAATAAGTTTAACAATAGATATGATAATGATGATACTGTTTTTCTTTATAATGATTATGTTAGAAGTATTTAAGTATAAAAAGATTTTAAAAGGGGTTAGCGATAAAGAGAGTTGTAATAAGAAAGCAAGAATTAACTCCGTACTTTTTGGTCTTATAAACATAGCTATTATTGCAGGTATGGTTGTTTATATGGTGATACAAAAAAATGCAGTACCTGTATCATAAAGAGGCTGGAGCTTCATCACTTATTTTAAAGGGTGATGAGCATCGTTATATTTTTAAAGTTCGCCGTCATCGTGAAGGTGAGACAATCACTCTTCGTAACTTAACGGATAACTCTATCTATTTTTATAACATAAGTACGTTGGATAAAAAAGAGGCTCATCTTTTTTTGGAAAAATCAGAAACTCAAGAGGTTGTTGCGAAGAGAAAACTACATATTGGTTGGTGTGTGATAGACCCAAAGAGTGTGGAAAAAGTTTTACCAACCCTCAATGAAATGGGTGTCGATGCTATCACTTTTATCTATTGTGAACGTTCTCAAAAATCTTTTAAACCAGACTTTAAAAGGTTAGAGAAAATCTTACTCAACTCTTCTCAGCAGTCTGGACGGAGTTCTATGATGGAACTCATTATGGGGAATAATCTGAATACTTTTTTAGAAGAGCATAAAGATGCCGTGATGTTAAATTTTTCAGAACAGATTTTAAATGAGAATTCTGATGTCTCTACTATGGTTATAGGCTGTGAAGGTGGATTTACTTTCGATGAAGTAGCTTGTTTTAACTCAGAAAATATTATGGGACTAGATACTCCTCTTATTTTAAAGAGTGAGTCAGCAGTTTGTGCTATAGCTTCAAAATTATTGCTATAAATTATCTATTTTATTATTAAACTAGGGGATACTCTATCCCTAACTCTTGATACAAATCATATTTCCATCTCCTCCTTTACACTATAATAATCCATAATAATTAAAAGCTATGCAAATCATAAGTTGAGGAGATAGTTAATGGCAAAGATAGAGACAGATAGAAGAGAGTTTATTAAGTATTCGACACTTGGTATTTTAGGATTGGTTCTAGCAGGTGGTGTGGGCTTAAGTCCTTACTTACACGCTGAAGAGACACGGCTACGACCTCCCGGGGCTGTACCAGAAGATGAGTTTTTGGGGCTTTGTATTAAGTGTGGACAGTGTCTTCAAGTTTGTCCTTACCATGCCATAGAGCTTTCCGATTGGGGTAAAGGACATGGTATGGGCACACCCTATATAGATGCAACAGTTCGTGGGTGCTGGGCATGTGAGGCTGTTCCTTGTGTATTAGCGTGTCCAACAGGTGCATTAGCACACACTTGTGAGAAGGCAGAAGATATTCACATGGGGATTGCTGTTTTAGAGTTTCCTGATACCTGTATTGCCATGACCAATACTCCTCTGGCAGAAGGTTTTAGTAATAAGATACAAAAGTTTACGGATGGGGTGAACAATGTTACCGAGTATGAGCTAGAGATATTGAAAAAACTAAAAGGTTTTGAGGGTAAACAGTGTACACTCTGTGCTGATATGTGTCCCATACCAAACCCTATGTCAGCTATTGTTATGGTTCCTGATAAAAATGGTGGAAAACGACCAGAGATTTATGATGGGTGTATTGGTTGTGGAGCTTGTGAAGAGGTCTGTCCAACTAGCAAACCGTCGATTGTGATTAAGCCACGAGTGACTTATCAAGAGCAGTATGAAGGAAAAATTAATGATTAAAAAAATAGTATTAAGTGTTGTTGTCTTTGCCTTTATAGGCTGTGGTGACGAAGCCAAACAAGAAACAAAAACAGTAACTTCTACTTCCGATCAAGCACCAAAAATTGAAATCGTTGCTAATGAAAATGCCAAAGAGATAAAAGTAGAGCAAAAAGATAGCAATGCTTCAGAAAAAGGTACGTTCTATCAGGGAATGACTGGTAATTTAACACATGGATATGACCCAAATAGTCAACCAGCCAATAAAGATGCCTCTGTACGTATAAGACCTAGAACAGAGGTAGATGCAAACATGCATATACGTAGTCCTTATGAACAGGTTCAGGTGTCATTAATTGTTGATGATCTTAGCAAAAACTTTAGAGTCAAGTGTTCAGCTTGTCACAGTGATTATGCCAATGGAGTTATAGGACCATCACTCTTAGGTAAAAATTCTGATGAAATTTTTAATGCTATTGCTGACTTTAAAAGTGGAAAAAAGAGTAATCCTCTTATGGATGGACTCATAGACCACATGGAAGATAGTGAGATTCGAGAACTAGCAGATGAAATTTATAAATTTAATCAAAAAATCAAAGAGATGAGGAGTGAGTAGATGAAAAATATTATAGTTGGGATTTTAACTTTAGTAATAATTGGATTGATGGTATTTACATTTATGAATGGACCAGCATACCATGGTGGAGAGCATGGGAAAGTTATTAAAGATTTTGGTGACAGTATGAATAATGCAGCATCAACCAAAGTAGAAGAGAAAAGTGATAGAGAAAAAGAGGATGAAAAACTTAATGCCCTAAGAGAAAAAGCTGGAAATGCAGGTGCATTTGAGGTGAGTCAAGCCTATAAAAGTAAATGTTCTTCTTGTCATGGTGTTAATGGTTCAGGTGAACAAAATGGTAAAAAGCTTATGGGACCAAAACTCTTTGGTCAGAGTGCTGATAAACTCTATAAAGATTTAACAGACTTTAAATCTGGACGTAAAGAGAACATGATTATGAAAGGTCTTCTCATTAAGTTAAGTGAAGATGACCTCAGAACTTTAGCTGATGAGATAGGTGAGTTCCCAGCAAGAGCCAAAGAGGCAAAAAACAGATAAACCGTAGGGGCGACCTCCGTGTCTGCCCTTTGTTTGTAAGGGTAGAGCAATATTACTACCTAATGATAGGGAGGAGAAATAATGGACAAGTATAACAATCGCGAGACGATAAAAAACAGCACCTTTTGGTCAACCTTTTGGGCTACCGATAAAGAGGGGAAAAAGAGGTTCTCATATAGAATGAAACGATGGATTTTGGTTATCTCTATCCATCTGCTCTTTTTCCTATCGTTTTTTATTGACTTGCAAGTTTTAGAAGGAACACTAAACGGTTCACGTTTCTTAGGTTTTCATATGATTGACCCCTTTGCTACACTAGAGGTATGGTTGGCTACCTATCATATACCTGTTAATATTATTATTGGAGTAAGTACCATAATCATAGTTTATATGCTAGTTGGTGGTAGAACTTACTGTGCATGGGTTTGTCCTTATGGGATTTTGAGTGAGTATGGTGAGAAATTACATAACACATTGGTGGCTAAGAAAATTATTAAAAATAGAAAGTTTGACCACCGAGTTAAATATGTTTTCTGGGTAGGTTTTTTAGTCATGGCATTTGTCAGTGGTTACCTAGTATTTGAGACCATATCTGTAGTAGGAATCTTAAGTCGTATGATGGCTTATGGTTGGACAGTCTCACTTCTATGGGTGGCGATGATCTTTGCCATAGAGGTCTTCTTTTCACGTCGTGCTTGGTGTTCTTATGTCTGTCCGATTGGAACCACCTATGGAATGATAGGAAAAATATCTGCACTACGTATTCAATGGAATGACAACTGTGACAGCTGTATGGTCTGCCACGATGTATGTTTTGAACCACAAGTGTTAGAGATAACCAAAGCAAAATATAAAAAACAGATAGATGAAAAAGATATAAAAACTCAATACATTACAGGAGCAGACTGTACACTTTGTGGAAGATGTGTAGATGTTTGTCATGTAGATGCATTGAAGTTTGATTTTAGATTGAAAGATTTAGTCTAAAGGCTAAGATACCGTAGGGTGGGTTTTCAACCCACCATTTAACTAAACTCTCATAAAATAAATCCTCGCCGAAAGGCTTAGCTTATCACTAAAAAGAAAATCACACCAATAAGACCAAGTACAGCTTCCTATCTTCTAAAATAAGCATTTTTTATACGATACTATCGTATACTAATAATAAATATTAGACGTAATGAAAAAGCTATGATTCAGCCTCACAGATTTTTCATTACATCAATTTTTATAATAAAAAGTAGCCAATATGTGCTACAACTTGGCTTTAATCAATACTTTCAACCCTTGATACAAATCATAAATTAAAACCCTCAACCCTAGTATAATTCAACATTATATAAATTATCAAGGAAACCCATGATAGAGATTAAAAATCTAACCAAAAAGTTTGGCTCGACCATCTCGCTTGATGATGTGAGCATAGAGTTTAATCAAAATGACTCTATCGCTCTAATGGGTGCAAATGGGGCAGGGAAAACGACACTTATTCGTTCTATTTTGGGTTACTATCATCCTGATGGTGGGTCGGTTAGTGTTAATGGGTTAAACCCTATTAAAGAGCGTCAAAATGTTTTGAAAAACATCTCTTTTGTACCTCAACTTCCACCACCCATAAAACTTAGTATATCTGAGCTTATACAGTACATAGAAGTGAGTGCAGATGTTAAAAGAGATAGCATTATAGAGTATGCCAATGAGATGAAACTGGACATAAAAACCAATATGCACAAGTCATTTTTTAAACTAAGTGGTGGAATGAAGCAGAAGTTGCTTATTGCTATAGCTTTGGCACAAAAGAGTGAGATTATTATCTTTGATGAGCCTACGGCGAACCTTGACCCTAAAGCTAGAGATGATTTTTATAGGCTCTTGGAGGGGAAACAGAAAGATAAAGTTCTGCTTTTTGTAACCCATAGACTTGAAGAGGTGGAGTCGTTGGTAAATCGTGAGGTTTATATGGATATGGGGAGAGTTGTTTCAGATGAGAAGATTTAGAGTGTGGTCGATAAAATCGACCCTAGGGTTGGTTTTGTTTTTTGGACTTTTTTTTATGGGTTGTGAATCATCAAGCTCAAACCATAAAAACATCTGCCCTCAATGTAACATGCCTATTAAGTCTAAAGAGTACAGTTCCCACTTAGACAAAGTCTATTTTGATGATATGGGTTGTCTTATTTTGTGGACAAAGAAAGAGTCAAAAGACCCTAGTTTGGCAATGGTTTTTACTAAAGATACTAAGCAGTATATTAAAGCTACTGATGCTTTTTATACCATTAAAGAGCGAACCCCAATGGGCTATGGTTTTACAGCTTATGAGAAAGAACAACCTAAGAGTATCAAGTTTGAAGAGATGAAACTTAGAATGTTAAGGGGTGAGCATATGGCAAACCCAAAAATACGAAAACAGATATTAGGAGAGTAGATGAAAAATTTACGATTAATTGCTTTTTTAGATTTAAAAGAGTCCATCAGAGCCAAGTGGTTTTTAGTCTACTCTTTGGTCTTTGGGGGGCTTATAGCCCTCTTTTTTATAGCAGGGGTAACCGAGTCACAAGTAATGGGTTTTTCAGGGCTTAGTCGTCTGCTTTTGATGTATATACAGATTACTATTATTATTTTGCCTATATTTATTTTGATTACCACAGTAAGGTCGATTTCAGGTGATAGAGACAGCCATGTTTTAGAGTACATGTTGTCGTTTCCTATCTCGCTAAAAGAGTACTATTGGGGTAAGGTAATAGGGCGATTTATAACGGTTTATCTGCCTGTAATTGTTGCGATGATTATTGCTATTATCTATGGGGCTTTTAAGGGTGCTGATATTCCTTGGGCTATTTTTTTCTTGTATACAGGGCTTCTTTTTGCTTTGAGTTCTGCTTTTTTAGGCATAGCTTTTTTTATTTCCTCTTTTGTAAAGTCATCAGAGGTAGCATTGGGTATAGCCTTTTTTATATGGATATTTCTTTTGGCATTTATAGATATAGCCCTTATATCACTTATGATGCAACAGCGTTTTAATGAGGAGTTGATAATAGGAATTTCGCTTATGAACCCGATGGAAATCTTTAGAGTGGCTGCCATTTCACTTTTTGACCCAGAGTTGACGGTAATGGGACCTGTGGCATTTTATATTTTAGATACAATTTCGCAGACGATGTTTGTGTTGCTTTCTATTCTTTACCCTATCTTAGTGGGCTTACTTTTTGCCTTTTTAGGGTTTAAAATCTTTACTCAAAAAGATTTAGTTTAATTACTTATCCTTATGTTATAATAATTTATTATACAAAAGGATTTTATATGGCACAGATGAAAAAATATATTATGGGGTTAGCTTTTACCTTTTTACTTTTACCTACACTCAGTATGGCAGAACACATTTGGGTGGGGCTTTATTCGAAGGAAACACCTTATACTAAGCAAACATTTGTCTCTAACAAGAAGATTAAAAACCTAAACAGACTGATTGAAAAAGAGTGGGACAATGGATTTTTGATTACTGACCTTCAGTATGGAGATAACATTTGGACAGCAACACTTTCAAAAGGTACAGAATATACCAATCAAGTCTATGTAAAAAAGAGAGCATGGAAAAAGTTTGAAGCAGCTCTTGCAATGTACTTAAAAGATGGTTTTGCACTGGTCAATGTAGAGTATGGAGATGGAACATGGGCAGCAGTGTTGGTAAAAGGTACAAAATATACTGATACACAATATGATGCTGTACGCTACTGGGATGACTTCTTAGTTACTGTAGATAAACGATGGAAAGAGGGTTACTTTCTTATAGATGTTGAACCTGCAGATGGCATGTGGGTAGGTGTGTTTGCTAAAAATACAGGATATACAGAGCAAGGCTACGATGCCTTAGATGATTGGGATGGGGTAAATGCCAATATAAAAAAACGTTGGGAAAATGGCTTTAGACTCTCAAACATAGAGTATGGTGATGGGAAATGGTTTTGTCTTTTTGTAAAAGATGAGCATAAAAAAGGGGAGTCATATAGTCAAAGTGAGGGGATTCAACTCTTTTCAAAAAATATTTCTAAACATTGGGATAAGGGCTATCATATTATTGATACAGCTGAGGGAAGACGTTAAAAAAGAAGTTATTGTACTATTTGATTTTGGTACAATAACTTGACTCACCTCAATTAAATCAGTTCTTAATTTAACTATACTTTAGACTCAAAAATATTCTCTTAAGGAATTTTATATGAGAAAAATATTTATAGTACTACTTTTACTTATATCGGTTACTTTTGCTACAACAGATAATAACGAAACAGATAAAAATACCACAAATACTACTACTTGGAATCCTAAACCTCTTGAAAAAGCTTATAGATTAGATTATGATAAAAATACGACCTGTCTCATTCGAAATTTAAAAGTATATAAAGAGCCTAAGTGGATAGGTAAAATAGAGACCAGAGCTGGAAAAACAGTTTATTTTTCCAGTCCTAAGTCACTATTTGAATTTTATCATCAACCAGGAAAATGGTTTGATGTGGGTGTAAAAAGTGAGCGAGATTTTTCTAAAATAGTGGTAACAGACTATGAGACGTTAAAAGCTATCGATGCAGAGAAAGCTTTTTATGTTTATGGTAGCCGTGCTATTTCCCCTGCTGGTGATGATTTGGTGGCACTTGAGACCAAAGAGGCTGCTGAAGCATTCTCACAGAAGTACAATGGCAAACGTATATTTACTTTTGACAAAGTATCTGCTGCATTAATACGACTTTTAAATGGAAGGATATAAGATGATAAAGCCAACACCGATAGATGAAGAGATAAAGTTAGACCCAAGACGTTACATTATCAGTGAGACTGATGCAAAAGGGAAGATTACTTTTGCAAATGACTATTTTATGGAAGTTTCAGGCTACTCTTTAGAGGAGTTAATAGGAAAATCACACAATATTGTTCGTCATCCTGATATGCCTAAGGTGGTGTTTAAACTCTTATGGGAGACTATATCTAAAGGTAGAAACATCAATGCTGTGGTAAAAAACTTGGCAAAAGATGGGCGATACTACTGGATATTTACAGAGTTTGAGAGCATTAAAGATGCTGAGACAGGTGAGATTATTGGTTACCATGCTGATAGAAAAAGTATCTCTAAACATGTGTTAGAAGTTATAGCAGACCTCTATGCAGAGTTACTTAAAATAGAGCAAAAAGATGGAGTTGAGGCAAGTGAGAAGTATCTTATTGCTTTTCTAAAAGAGAAAGGTGATGATATAGAGTTTGCTAATATTATGGAAGAGATTCATAAGTTTTATTAGTTTGATGTAAATGCTCGATTTTTTTACAAGCCTTTTTAAAAAGTTCATACTCTTCTATGCCTTCGACAAGTAGATGTTTATGTTTTTCAAATGATTTATAAACGGTAGCAGCTTTTCTTTGTGCATCTACTCTGTCACGTTTAATATGCTCAAAGGAAACAGCTCCGTTAATAAGCCCTTTTACTAAGTTTTTTAGAGGATGGTTTGCCTTACGCAAAGGGTGCCATGCCTCTTCTAGTACTTCATGAGCATCGAAGTATTGCTCTTGTTCAAGTAGAGTTAAATACTCTTTGAGTGCTTTTTGTATGTTATGGTCTTTATTTTGCAAAATAACTCTTCTTCCTTTAATTATCTGTTTTAATATAGCTACTTTATGATTAAGTTTATACTATTTTTGACTCAGCTCAATAAATTTTTTTGTTATTTAACTATACTCTATACTAAAAAACAAGGATTAACCTATATGAGTGAATTTTTAAACAGTGAAACATCTCCATTTGAGGGGAAGTTTCCCGATGGGCATCCTGTTCGTACCTATCTAGAAGAGAACATACTTATTCGCTCTTTAATGCTTGAGTTAGAGAGTGTGAATACTTCAAAAGGTTTAGAGTATTTTTCTGAAGTATTTGAAAAGTTAGCCAAGGTTGACCTACACTTTACACGGAAAGAGAACCAGCTTTTTCCTTATCTTGAAAAGTATGGTTGGACTAGCCCATCACAAGGTATGTGGACGTTTCATGACCAGATACGTGACCAAGTAAAACTGGTACGAAAAGAGATAGCAGGTGGGAATGTAACGACTATTTTAATGGAGTCTCAACAGCTTTTCAAGTTTTTAGAACAGATTATGAATGTAGAAGAGCAGAGACTTTTGCCACGTGCAATGGGTATGCTTTCTGAAGATGAGTGGAAAGAGTTTAAAGAGGGTGACAAAGAGATAGGATGGATGTTTGATAAAGACCCAACTCCTTACCCCGCTGATGAGTATATTCACCCAAGCCAAGACACCAAGAAGAGAAAACTCCCTTTTGGTATAGAGGACAAAACTCATTATGATGAGGGTTATTTAACCCCTGAACAGGTTAACTCCATATTTAGGATTTTGCCAGTAGATATTACCTATGTAAACGAACATGACCAAGTGGTGTTTTATAACCGTGGTGACGATAGAGTATTCCCCCGAAGTTCAGGGATAATTGGTCGTGAAGTTAAGTTTTGTCACCCACCAAAAAGTGTTGATCAAGTCATTAAAATACTTGAAGCATTTAAAGCTGGAACCCAAGACTTAGCTGAGTTTTGGATAAACTTTAAGGGGCAGTTTATACATATTCAATACTTTGCCGTACGTGACCCCGATGGTACTTACCGTGGAGTCATTGAAATGAGCCAAGATGTAACCCATGTTCGTGGACTAGAGGGAGAGCAGAGATTGTTAGATTGGGAATAATCTCTATTTTTGTTTTTTGCTTTGTTTGTTCTCTTTGGTTATGTTAGCTTCGTTAGTTGTAACAGCTACCTTCTTTTTTATCATCCATTTTTTAAAGGGTTGTAAAGAGGAAATATACTGAGCTACATCTTTAAATTGTTGTTCTTCTAGGGGTAGGGTCGGCATTGCATTGGCAGTGTATCCAAACTCTTTAAAATGAGCGTAAGGGTTTTTTGCATAATGTTCTATCTCTTCAGCATGTCGTGTATAAGCGACCATGTTAAAATCTGGTCCAAGGGCTGAACCACCATTAATAGTATGACAGATGGCACAGTTCTCTTTGTAAACTTTTTCTCCTGTTTTGACATCAGCCATTAATACTGTTCCTGCTAAAAGTATTAGTGAAAATATTAATTTCTTCATATTATTCTCCATTATAATTTTTATAAGTTAAAGCATAATAATCTAAATCGGATAAAATCACTCTTAATTAAAAGATAAATAAGAGTTTTTTTCTCTTATTTATAAAAAAGTTACTTCCCTATCTTAATGACTCGACGAGATAACTCTTTATAATCAATAACCTCTTGACCTTCTTTAATGGACTCTTTGGTTCTATGTGCAGAGAAACCATATGCCATAGGGGTGATATTTTCTGTATCATAAAACGCTGTTCTGGCGTTTATCCACTCTCCTGTTTGGCTGTCTGTTATCCATATGATGGCTTGGTCTTTCCACTCTATATTTTCATCTTGAAACCATAAGATGGTACAACCTATGTCGTCAAACATATATTTCTTACCTGTTTTTGGGTCTCTTACTTGGGTGGTGTTTTTTCGGTCACTAACTACCATAACGCATCTGGCACACATGTCTCTGTCCCAGTGAACTTTGACTACATCCGTTTTGGAGCGTTCTTCACAACCCACAATAGTTAATAGTGAAAAAAGAGTAGTGAATAGTAGTAAAAATTTAGTCATTTTTTAACTCTTTACATATCGTATCATTCATGTGGAAAGAGAAGAGCTCTTTTTTAGTTGTTGCACTTAAGTACTCATAGGTCAGGCTTACACCTGCATCTATAAAGCGTTTTGAAGATTGACAAACTCCTTTAGTTACAGCTTTTTCCATTCTTGGTTTGTCTTCTTTTTGAACAGCTTCATCACTTTTTACACCTGTGTTGATTTCAAAAGTATAAATAAGTGTTAAGTTCTCATCTCTTATTTTTGTCATCTCTGTGTATTTGTCAACTTTTTGAGGGAGTGTTTTACTTATCTCTTCTACTACCATTTTAATAATCTCTTTGTTCTGTTCACGTAGTTTTTCAACAGGGTACTCTTGACCCTTTTTTATCACATCGGTGGCGTAGATAGATTGCCCTAATAGAATAAGACTTATAGCCGATAATAGTAATTTATGCATCTAATTACTCCTTTTTTATTTTGCTCATTTTAACCAATTTGAAAGAGTTGATGTTTGATATAGATTAAGAGCTATTGCTTAAATAAAAATTAACATTTTATAACTTGTTTCAAATCAAGTATAAAAAAATTAAAGAGTGTTATGATACTCTTAAGTAAAATATAAAGGTGCATTATGAGAAAAAATATAATTTTTTTATCTATTGTTATTTTTGGGTTAAACTCTTCTCTACTTTGTGCAGCAAGTGGTAAAAAAGTATTTGAAACGTACTGTTGGGGGTGTCATCATCAGACAGCTGTGGCTTTTGGGCCTCCATTTGAAGAGATAGCTTCTAAACGAAGTGCCGAAGAGATAAAAGCGATGATTACTGATCCTACATCGGTTTCTAAGGTTTTTGGCTATAAACGAAATGCTATGCCTGCATTTACCCTTTCTGATAATAACTTAACGGCAATTACAGATTACATTTTGTCTTATAAGGCTGAGAGTAATGTAACGGTTGAAACCAATAGTACACAAGAGGTAAATAAAACAATCATAGAGGATGTTCACTCAAATATAGCCTCTTTAAAGGAGTTAAAATAATGTTTAGACTCTCAAACCTTTTGAAAACCGTGACCGAAGGGAAACCTGCTCGTTCTCTCGATGGGAGCATTGCCATTTGGAACTTTACTAACCGTTGTAATCTTTCATGTTTGCACTGCTATTCTAAAGCAGAGCTTGATTCAGTAGATACTCTAAGCACTGAAAAAATTATGGATACCTTACCAAAACTAAAGGAAAATGGGGTGAAGTTTCTTATATTTTCAGGTGGTGAACCTTTGACCCGTCATGATATTTATGAGATAGCAGGGCGTTGTAAAGAGCTTGGGATTGTTACTTACCTCTCTACGAATGGACTCTATGTAAAAAAGAGCAATGCAGAGAAAATTTTAGATACGTTTAACTACATTGGTATAAGTATTGATGGTAGTCAAAAAGTACATGATGCTTTTCGTGGGCTAGAGGGTTCGTTTGAAGCCTCTATGAAAGCTGTTGACCTGCTTAATTCTTATGGTAAAACCAAAGTTGGTATTCGTTTTACTATTACGAAAGATACCTATGATGATTTGGCATTTATATTTGACTTGGCAGAGAAGCATAACATCCCCAAAGTCTACATCTCGCACTTGGTCTACTCGGGTCGTGGGCTAGATAACCTAGAGATGGACTTAAGCAAAGAGCAGAGAATTACGGCTGTTAACTACATTTTAGATAAAGCTTTTGACTATCACGAAACCAATCGTGACATAGAGATAGTCACAGGTAATATGGAGATGGATGCCATACTGTTTTATGACAGATTTATAGAAAAATACCCTGAACTCTCTAAGGAGATGAAAGAGAGACTTGTTACATGGGGTGGAAACTCAGCAGGTCGAAAACTGCTCAACATAGATGCTGAGGGAAATGTAAAACCTGACCCATTCTTCCCAAGTATCATAGGCAATATCTTTAATCAAGATTTTACAGATATTTGGACAGACAAACCCATAGAGTTGCTACAAAAGTTACGGGTTCACCCTAGAGTTTTGGGTGGTAAGTGTGCAGAGTGTAAGTATCTAGAAATTTGTAATGGTGGTTCACGAAGCAGAGCCTACGCCATACATGGTGACATATGGGCAGAAGACCCGTCATGTTATTTGTAGGTCGGGATGTCCTCTTCCCGACAATATAAAATAGGAGTTTAGACAATGAAAAGAATAATTTTAGGAATGCTAACCTGTGCAACGTTAACCACTACACTGTTTGCAGGAAACCTAACGGTTAAAGAGAAGGTATTTGTAGTAGAACGAGAGAGCGAATCGTTGGCAATTATTGAAGATGGTCTTACTAAAAGATATATGAAAAAGATGCACAATATGAACCATGGAATTATCAAATTTGATGGTGATGATGCCTATTTGATTTCTCGTGATGGCTATGTGGTACATTTTGACCCTAAGAGTGAAAAAGTACTCAATGAGTATAAAACCTCTAAATCTGCTATTGGGTTTGTTATTGGTACAAACTATGTGGCTGTTGCTAACTATGATGATAAATCGGTAGATATTTTAACTCGTGACCTAAAACCAATAGATAAAATAAAAACGGGTTCTAAAAATGTGGGGATTAAGATCTATAAAGATATGATAATCTTTGCTCAGATGGACAATGATAAAGTAACAATTTTAAAAGATAAAAACTTTGGAAAAGCTACTCCAAAATTTGAGGTTTTTAAAGAGTTTAAAGTAGGTGAGATGCCCTTTGATGCGATGATAAAAGATAACACGTATATCGTTGGATTCTTTTTAACTAAAGCCTTTGGCGTTATAGATTTAGATACCATGAAATTTAATGAGATAGCCGTAACAGCCAAAGACAATAAGCCTGTACTCAAAGTCCCACACTTTGGTTTTTGGTCGCTTAGTGATGATAAAACTTTTATACCTGCTGTAGGTGACAATGCTGTCATGGTTTATGATAAAAATTTCAAATTTATTAAAAATATAGAGGTACAAGGTCTACCTGTATTTACAGCACTTAGTCCAGATAAAAAGTACTTAGCAGTGACTTTTTCGGGAAAAGATTTCCCAACCATTCAGATAATTGACACTAAAACATTAAAAATTATGAAAACCTTTACATTTAAAGGTAAAGTACTGCATCTGCGTTGGTCAAATGTGGATGAGTCTCTTTATGTATCTGTTAATGATGCCAATCAAGTCAATGTTATCAATACCAAAGAGTGGTTTTTAGAGCGTGAAATTTTTCAGGTAAAACATCCATCAGGGATTTTTATTTATGAGCAAAAAGTAGAAGATAAAAAATAAAATTATTAGGAGCAAGTGATGGTTTACTTAACAGGAGCAGGACCTGGAGATATGGAGTTGTTAACCATTAAAGCTTTACGTGTAGTACGTGAAGCTGATGTGATTATTTACGATAGATTGGCAAATCCAGATATTTTAGCAGAGGCAAAAGATGGTTGTGAGTTTGTCTATGTGGGGAAAAAAGATTCCCATCACTCCATGCCACAAGAGCAGATTAATGAGACCATTTATCAAAATGCTTTAAAATATAAAAATGTGGTACGTCTAAAAGGGGGTGACCCATTAGTCTTTGGACGAGGTGGAGAAGAGGGAATTTACTTGCGTGAACGAGATATAGATTTTGAGTTTATTCCTGGGATTACTTCTGCTATAGCTGTTCCTGAATATGCAGGAATCCCTGTAACGCATCGTGGTATTACTGTTTCGTTTAGGGTCGTAACAGGGCATGAGAGTAAAAATAAAGAGCAGTCTCAAATAACATGGGAAAACTTTAAAAGTGACGATACCATTATCTTTTTAATGGGTCTTCATCGTTTAAAGCACATTAGTAAAAAACTAATGGAGATAGGTAAGCCAAAAGATTATCCAGTGGCAGTGATTAGTAAAGGTACAACAAAAGACGAAAAGACAATAGTAGGAACACTAGATACCATATGGGAATTGGCTAAAGAGTTACCCACTCCTGCTCTTATTGTCGTTGGAAAAGTTGTTGAGTTAAGAGAACAGTTAAGCTGGTTTGAGCAAAAATAGAGTGTGTTCTAATTTCTCACGATTTAAGCTTTATACTTTTTTATAGCGTATACTTAAGATGAGTTGAAGATTCATTGAGTATTATAAGATTATATAATAATAAATGATATTTTTTATAGTAAAAAGGTATAAATATGGTTGATATACAAGATATTCCAATGTTTTCAGACTTGGATAAAAAGTTTCATAAAGAACTACAAGATAGCATTCATATAAAAAAGTTCACTAAAAAGAGTATTGTTTTTTATGAAGGTGATGAGAGTGACTATCTTTATATTTTACTTGAAGGTAGCATTCAACTCTATAAAACCTCTCCTAAGGGTTCACAGGTTCAGATAAAACGTATGAAAGCTCCCAATGTCATAGGTGAGTATGCTTGTTTTGAAAAGCAACCTTTTCCTGCAAGTTGTGAGTTTTTAACTGAAGGAGTAATGGGACTACTACACTTTGACAAAGTTTATCATTATCTTGACAATAAAGAGTTCTCATTAGGACTTATTCGTTCTCTTACCTCTAAAGTTATGGTTTTATCATCCCTTGTTCATAAAGAGACTATACTCTCCTCCGAAGCAAAAGTTGCTGATTTGATGCTTGAAAACATTGCAACATTTAATCGTTTGAGAAATAATGAAATAGCAGCTATGTTAAATTTGACTCCTGAGACTTTTTCACGTGTGATTACTAAGTTTAAAAAAGAGAGTATTGTTCATATCGTGAATGGTGAGTTGAAAATTCTTAATGAAGAGGCACTCTATATGGTTGTTGAAACCAATACAGTAAAAGAATGTAGCAATTGTATAGATCTATTTAAGGCAAAATTAGCGATGGAAGCGAAAAAATAGTGTCTTTCTTTCCTGCTTATTTTAACCTAAATTATAAAAAGATTCTTTTAGTGGGTGGAGGTTATATTGCCCTAGAAAAATTAGAAAAACTTGTTGATTTCACTAAAGATATTACAGTTATTTCTAAAGAGTTTTCAGAGGACTTTTCTTCTTTTGCTAAAAAGTATAATATTGAAATGCAAAAGCGTCCTTATGTTGAGGGAGATATAGATGGTTTTGATGTTGTCATTGTTGCTACTGATACAGCTACATTGCATAAAGCGATATTTGAAGAGAGTAGAAGTTCGCGTATTTTAGTTAATTCTGTTGATGATACGGCTTATTGTGATTTTATCTTTCCATCTTATGTTAAAAGAGGTGATTTAACCATCTCTATTTCTACTTCTGGGGCTTCTCCTGCTTTAGCGAAACGTCTTCGTACTTATATTGCAAAACTTATACCGAGTTCAATAGAAAATTTTTTAACAGAGATGAAAAAACTACGTAAAACCATGCCTAAAGGTAAAGAGCGTATGAAGTTTTTTGAAGAAAAAACAGATAAATTTATAGCTGAAAATTTTAAACAATAAATAATATTTTTAAACACTTGATTTTGGTCAAATATAGTTTCTTACAAATCTAGTATACTGTTCTTAAATATATTAGGGGCAATACAATGAAGAATGAACTACTCTCTATTATTCAAAAAAGATTTCCATTGGTTGCCAAGCCTTTTGCAGTTATTGCAGAAGAGTTGGGGACAGATGAAGAGACGATTATAAAACTTATATCTGAAGAGAAAAAGAATAATATCATTAGACAAATCTCACCTATTTTTGATACCAAACGTTTGGGCTATAGCTCTTCCTTGGTCTCATTTAAGGTGAGACGTGAAGATATTGATAACGCTGTTGAAGTGATTAACGCTCACCCTGGAGTCTCACATAACTATGAAAGGGAGCATCCTTTTAATATTTGGTTTACTTTGGCTGTTGCTCCTGATTCTAAACTTAATTTGAAAAAAACAGTTGAAATTTTAGCAGAAGAGGCAAATGCAACAGAGTATATTATGCTTCCAACGTTGAAGCTTTTTAAAATCTCTGTAAAACTTAATACTACAGGAAAAGATGCAAAAAAAGAGACGGTAGTAAAGCCAAACAAAAAAGCCATTGAGTTAACTTCATTGCATCATAAGGTTATTGCTTTGGCACAAAATGATATACCTATTGTTTCTGAACCTTTTAAAGCGATTATTGAAGAGCTTGGTTTAAGTTATGATGAGTTTTTTTATATTTTAAATGAGCTGAAAGATGCAGGGGTTATGCGACGTTTTGCTGGAATACTTAACCATAGAAAAGCAGGGTTTAATGCCAATGCCATGGTGGTTTGGGATGTTGATGAAGCTAAAGGTGAAGAGATAGGTAAAAAAGCAGCTGAGTTTTCAGCTGTAAGCCACTGTTACTTACGCCCAAAATACTCAAATTGGCCCTACAATCTATTTACTATGGTTCATGGTAAAACTACAGAAGAGACCAATGGAATCATAAGAGAGATGGCAGATGAGATAGAACACTTCTCACGACGACCTCTATACTCAACACGTGAGTTTAAAAAGGTTCGGATTAAATACTTCTCTGATGAGTTTAAAAAATGGGAGTCTGAGAAGTTAGCGTTAGTGGAGTAAGTCCACTAACTGTGAGGGAAGCATAAGATTATTCCTCTTCACTCTCTTTTATAGCGTTAGTATCCATGGTGAGCATACTTGTAATACCTAGAGCTTCTTTAATCTTTCCTTCTATTTCATCACGTAAGGCATGGTCTTCTTTGAATTTGAGTTTAACATTTTCTTTACCTTGACCTAGTTTCATTTCACCATATGAGAACCAAGCACCTGACTTGTCAACGATGTCAAGTTTTACACCATAGTCAACCAATTCACCTTCCATAGAGATACCTTCGCCAAACATAATGTCAAACTCTGCTTGTCTAAATGGAGGGGCAACTTTGTTTTTAATAACTTTTGCTTTGACACGGTTACCAATTTGTGATTCACCCTGTTTAAGTGTTGCTATTCTTCTTACATCGATTCTTACAGATGCGTAAAATTTAAGTGCATTACCACCTGTTGTTGTTTCAGGACTTCCGTAACCCATCATTCCAATTTTCATACGAAGTTGGTTAATAAAAAGAACAGTAGTGTTTGTTTTATGTAAAACAGCTGTCAATTTTCTAAGTGCTTTGGACATTAGACGTGCTTGAAGACCTACTTGCATGTCTCCCATTTCACCTTCTATTTCTGCTTTTGGGGTAAGTGCAGCTACAGAGTCAACGACAATAACATCGACAGCTCCTGAACGTGCTAGGGTCTCTAAAACATCAAGAGCTTGTTCACCAAAGTCTGGTTGAGAGACTAAAAGATTCTCTACATCTACTCCTAAGTTTTTAGCATACAAAACATCTAAAGCATGTTCAGCATCTATAAAAGCACATACTTTACCATCTTTTTGAGCAGAAGCTGTAACTTGTAGTGCTAGGGTAGTTTTTCCTGAACTTTCAGGTCCATAAATTTCAATAATTCTACCAACTGGTACACCACCAATTCCAAGTGCCATATCAAGCCCAAGTGAACCTGTACTAATCGACTCTATGGGTTCTATATCTTTATCACCAAGTCTTACAATGGTTCCCTTACCAAAAGTCTTATCTATCTGTTTCATTGCCATATCTAGAGCTTTTTGTTTGTTAGCATCCATGCTTAAAATCCTTTGATTATTAAATATTATTTGTATTGTAGTATAACTTTTCTAATTTAACAGAAAATATGACAAATTGTAATGTTTTTTTTGAAATTAGATTTTACACTCTTTTTTAGATAGAATACAAATCAATAAACTATCTAGGACTTTTCATGACATCTTCCTCACTCTCAGCCCTCATTTGGAGTACAGCCGACCTGCTTCGTGGCGACTACAAACAGTCCGACTACGGAAAAATTATCTTACCATTTACCCTTTTACGGCGTTTGGAGTGTGTGCTTGAACCGACACGCCAAGCCGTTTTAGAAGAGTACGAGAAACGAAAAGCCCTTAACATTCCACTAGAGAAGTTTTTGGTACGCAAATCAAATCAGAGTTTTTTTAATACCTCTACCTTTGACCTTAGCAAACTGCTTTCAGATTCATCGAACATCGCCGACAACTTAGAGAGCTACATCAACGCTTTTAGCCCAAATGCTTTGGAGATTTTTGAGAAGTATGAGTTTCTTTTACAGATAGAGAAGTTAAAAGAGAACAACTTACTCTACCTCATAGTAGAGAAGTTCGCCAATTTTGACCTAAATCCAAACAGCGTGAGTAACCATGAGATGGGTTTACTGTTTGAAGAACTCATAAGAAAATTTGCCGAGCAGTCCAACGAGACAGCAGGGGAGCATTTTACCCCACGTGATATTGTGCGTCTTACCACCTCTTTGCTCTTCTCTTTAGATGATGAAGTACTTACCAAACCCTCTATCATAAGAAGTCTCTACGACCCTACAGCAGGAACAGGTGGTTTTTTGAGTTCTGGTAGCGAGTACATTCACGAGATAAACCCCAACGCCACCTTGGTCACCTTTGGGCAAGAGCTTAACCCCGAATCATACGCCATCTGTAAAGCAGACATGATGATAAAGGGTCAAAAAGTAGAACACATCAAACATGGAAACACCCTAAGCGATGACCAATTAAGCCACATGAAGTTTAACTACATGCTCTCCAATCCTCCTTTTGGGGTCGAGTGGAAAAAGGTACAAGCCCAAGTAACCAAAGAGCATAAAGAGTTGGGTTACGGTGGGCGTTTTGGAGCAGGGCTACCAAGGGTAAGTGATGGAAGTTTGCTCTTTTTGTTGCACCTTATCTCTAAAATGTCACCCCTTAGCGAGGGTGGAAGTCGCATCGGTATTATCTTAAATGGTTCGCCCCTCTTTACAGGTGGTGCAGGAAGTGGCGAGAGTGAGATTCGCCGTTTTGTTTTAGAAAACGATTTACTAGAAAGCATTGTAGCCATGCCAACCGATATGTTTTTTAACACAGGCATTGCCACCTATATTTGGATACTTAGCAACAATAAAAGCGAAGAGCGAAAGGGTAAAGTTCAGCTCATTAACGCTACCGATTTTGGACAGAGTATGCGAAAAAGCTTAGGAAGCAAACGAAAAGAGCTTAGTGAGCAGAGTATCGCCGAGATAGTTCGTATTTACGGTAAATGTGAAAGTTCAAAGGTTTGTAAACTCTTTAACACCACCGACTTTGGCTACCGACGCATTACCGTTGAACGACCGTTACAGCTTAGTTTTTACCCACATGACCAAGAGAAGTTAGAAGCGTTACAAGCCGACAAAGCCTTTGCCAAATTGGGCGAGTTGGGAGCAGAGGTTTTAGAGGCTCTTTCCAAAATGGACGAGCAGATAAACGACCGTGAGCTTTTTGTAAAAGCCTTAGATATTAAATTGACAGCGTCACAGTTGAAGTTGATAGTTAAGCACATAGGCGAACACAATGAAGAAGCCGAGCTTTGTTACGACAAAAAAGGAAAGTTAGAGGCAAATTCTGATTTGCGAGATTATGAAAATGTGCCTTTGAGTGAAGATGTTTATGACTATTTTGAGCGAGAGGTTAAACCCCACGTGCCTTTGGCGTGGATAGACGAAAAGAAACGCGATGAAAAAGATGCAGAGGTGGGCATAGTGGGCTATGAGATTCCGTTTAACCGTCATTTTTATGAGTATGTACCTCCACGAAGTTTAGAAGAGATAGATGGTGAGTTAGAGCGTTTGAGCCGTGAGATTGTGGAGTTGTTGAATGAGATATAAACCTTACCCAAAATACAAAGAGAGTGGCGTTGCTTGGTTGGGGGAGGTTCCTGCACATTGGGAGGTTAAATCTTTAAAAGCACTTTTAGTAGAAAGAAAAGAAGTAAACAAGCCAATAAAAACAAAGAACATTTTATCGTTATGTATGTATAGAGGAGTAATCCCTTATGCTGAAAAAGGCAATAGTGGGAATAAAGCTAAAGAAGATTTAACTGCTTATAAATTAGCTTATCCAAATGATATTGTATTGAATAGTATGAATGTTGTCGCAGGTTCTGTTGGATTGTCGAAATATTTTGGTGCAGTTAGTCCTGTATATTATATGCTAAGACCAAGAAAAAATGAAGATAAAGTTGAATATTTTAATAATATATTTCAATCAGAATCTTTTCAAAAAAGTTTATTTGGTTTAGGTAATGGTATTTTAGTTAAACAGTCAGAGTCTACAGGAAAATTAAATACTATCAGAATGAGAATTCCTATGGATAAATTAAATACAGTATTGTTACCTTATCCATCAATAAAAGAACAAATAAATATTGTTAACTTTTTAGACCAAAAAACAAAAAAAATCGACACCCTAATAAAAAAACAGCAAAGCCTAATAGAGCTACTAAAAGAGAAGCGACAAGCACTTATTAGTCATGTGGTTACTAAAGGGTTAGATGATTCTGTGGCTATGAAAGATAGTGGGGTTGAATGGTTGGGGGAGGTTCCTAAACATTGGATTGTTTTAAATATTAAAAGATTGTGTTTTGTAAAAAGAGGAGCTTCCCCACGACCAATAGAAAATCCTATATATTTTGATGATAACGGAGAATATGCTTGGGTAAGAATATCTGATGTAACATTGAGTGATATGTATCTTGAAAAAACGGTTCAAAAGTTATCAGCTTTAGGGAAAAGCTTAAGTGTTCCTCTTGAACCAAATGATTTATTTTTAAGTATTGCAGGTTCAGTTGGTAAACCAATAATCGCAAACATCAAATGTTGTATTCATGATGGTTTTGTATATTTCCAAAACTATAAGGAAGATTTGAAGTTTTTATATTGGGTGTTTAAAAGTGGACAACCTTATTTAGGATTAGGAAAATTTGGAACACAATTAAATTTAAATAAAGATACTGTTGGAGATATAAAAATAGCCTTACCCCCACTAAAAGACCAACAAAAAATAGCCAACCACCTAGACCAAAAAACAAAACAAATAGACACCCTCATAGAAAAATCAACCAAAGCCATAGAGCTACTAAAAGAACGTAGAGAGGCTTTGATTTCGGCTGTGGTTACTGGGAAAATAGACGTTTCATGACAATTTGACACATTTTTAATATAATTAAACATTTTATGTTATAGTGTAAAAAAAGGAATAAAATATGAGTGATATTGTAATTTATGAAAATGGTGAGGTCGCGTTAAGTGCGACTGTGGAAAATGAGACTGTTTGGTTGAGTCAAAAGCAAATGGAACAGTTATTTGGTAGAGATAGAAGTGTTATTTCAAAACATATAAAAAATATTTTTACAGAAGAAGAACTCGAAGAAGAAGTGGTATGTGCAAATTTTGCACATACCACTCAGCATGGTGCAATAGAGGGGAAAACTCAAACTAAAGATACGAAATATTATACCCTTGATGTTATTATATCTGTAGGCTATAGAGTTAAATCTAAAGAGGGAACAAAGTTTCGTATATGGGCAAATAAAATTTTAAAAGAGTACCTCATAAAAGGTTACGCCCTCAATAAAGAACGCTTACAACAACAAAAGCTAGATGAGTTAAACGCTACGATAGCTTTGATAAAAAGCAATATGGACAATCATGAAATTAGTTTAGAGGAGTCCAAAGGTTTTGTGGAGATTGTTAGTAACTATGCTCGAAGTTGGGCGTTGTTACAAGGGTACGATGAACAGAGTTTGCTAGAGGTGACACAGTCTAAAGAGGAACGATTTATTTTAGACTATGACGAAGCCAAAGAAGCCATAGAACTTTTTAAAGCAACCCTAATGAACAAAGGAGAAGCCACCAAACTTTTTGGGCAAGAGAAAGCAGGAGAGTTCAAAGGAAACTTGCTGAACATCTACCAAACCTTTGGAGGCGTTGACCTTTTGCCCTCACTGGAACAAAAGGCTGCAAATTTACTCTACTATGTTATAAAAGGACACCCTTTTAACGATGGTAACAAACGGATTGGGGCGTACTTGTTTATCTTGTTTTTAGACAAGAACAGAGCCTTATACAAAAGTAATGGAGAGCTAAAAATAAATGACAATGCCTTAGCCTCATTGGCTCTACTGGTTGCTACGAGTATGCCTGAGCAGAAAGAGATTATTATTCGATTGATTATGAATATGATTTATGATGGGTAGACTGAGAGAATAACCTTGAAATATATGGTAAACTATACTTACTAAAAGAAGGAGAGAGTAATGAGCCAACACAAAGAAGAAGCATTCGAAACCGAAGTAGTAGAACTCCTAAAAGCCAATGGCTACACAGAGGGAACTTCTAAAAACTACAACAAAACTTTAGCTCTCTACCCTAAAGACCTTATAACTTACATCAAAACCACCTCTCCTAAAGCGTATGAAAAACTCTCTAAAACCTATGGCTCAACGGTTGATGAGGCTATCTGTAAACGTGTAGCAAAACAGATGGATACGCATGGTTCTTTGCAGTGTTTACGTAAAGAGGTCAAAGACCGTGGGGCGAAGTTTCGGCTTTGTCAGTTTAAACCTGAACTTTTTAATGCCGATACACAAGCGAAGTATGAAGCAAATACTTTACGTGTGGTGCGTCAGCTCTACTACTCTGAACAGAATAGAAACTCTATAGATTTGGTGCTGTTTTTAAATGGAATTCCCATAGCAACCATTGAACTAAAGACCGACTTTACCCAAGCCGTGGAGATAGCAAAGAGTCAGTACAAAACCGACCGATTGCCAAAGGGTGAGCCACTGTTGGAGTTTAAAAAAAGAGCATTGGTACATTTGGCTGTGAGTGGTTCGGAGGTGTGGATGACCACCAAACTAGCAGGAGCTAAAACGTTCTTTTTGCCACTCAACAAAGGAACGCTAGAGGGTGGGGCAGGAAACCCACCCAACCCCAATGGGTATGCTACGGCGTATTTGTGGGAAGAGATTTTGAACCGAGACTCTATTTTGAATATTTTACAACACTACATGCACCTCGATGTAGACGCTAAAAGC
>JALUKQ010000041.1 GCA_027056485.1 Campylobacteraceae bacterium
ACTGGATCGTATGGTATCAGCCTGTTGCATTTATCCTTTTTTGGATAGCGGCTTTTGCTGAAACCGGACGTACACCGTTTCACCTTATAGCAAATGACCATGAGATCATCGATGGTTTTGGTACAGAGTACTCTGGTATGCGTTGGGGTCTTTTCTTCATCGGTGAGTATGCAAATATGTTCTTTATCTCATTTGTAATCCCTCTAATCTTCTTAGGTGGATATGGTGACGGTTCTTTACTAGGAGCACTTGGTCTTCTTGGAAAAATGGCGTTTTTCTTTTTCTTCTTCTTATGGACAAGAGCGGCATGGCCAGATGTAAGACCTGACCAACTTATGTGGTTGTGTTGGAAAGTACTTATGCCAATAGCAGTGATAAATGTTGTGATCACTGGCTTTGTGATGATGTTTTAAGGGGATATGAATGAAAATGGAAGCATTTAATGACAGAAATGTAGCAGATAACGGTTACTTTCTTGTAGATATTGAAGATTATCCTACTGATGGTTGGGGTAAGTTTAAGCGTGTAGTCAAGAGAACCTTTAAAGGGGAACTCTTTGTCGGTCTGTGGGTTGTGTTGCGTGAGATGATTCGCTTTGACATCCATACTATTCAGTATCCTCAAGAGAAGATGCCAATTGGTCCGAGATATCGTGCAGTACATGAGATGAAAAGACTCTGGGAGTCAGACTCTGAGCGTTGTATCGGTTGTGGACTCTGTGAGAAGATCTGTATCTCTGATTGTATCAGAATGGACACAAAGATCGACGAGAACTCTCGTAAAGAGGTGACAGAATATACGATCAATCTTGGTCGTTGCATCTTCTGTGGATACTGTGCGGAAGTTTGTCCAGAGCTTGCAATTACACACGGTGGTGAGTATGAAAATGCATCTGAGCAGAGAGAGCACTTCATCATGTATGAAGATATGTTAACACCGATCGACAAGATGAAAGCTGGGAAACAGCTTGAGTTTGAAGGTTTTGGTGCGATTACACCACATGAAGATGAGCGTGTTAAGAAAACACCTCTAGCATATTAAGGAGATTGGATTATGTTTGAAGCGGTAGCGTTTTACTTGTTTGCATTTTTAACGATCGCGATGTTTTTTATAACAGTGACAACATCACAGGCGTTATATGCATTAACTGCATTGGCAGCGGGAATGATTTTTATATCGGCATTTTTCTTTATCCTTGGTGCTGATTTTTTAGGTGCGGTACAGATTATCGTCTACACAGGTGCTGTAATGGCCCTTTATGCCTTTGGTATGATGTTCTTTGATACGACTCGAGAGGTAAAAGAGAAGCAAGGCAACAAGTATATTATTGTAGGTCTTTCAACATTGGCAGCAATACTTGTAGTTGTTATCTTTGCAGCTCCAATGCTCTCTGAAAATATCGTTGCGCTCTATCCGGCAATCGATGGTGTCGGTAATACTCAAATGGTCGGACTTGTACTCTTTACAAAATATCTGATTCCATTCGAGGTCGCTGCTGTTATGCTGCTTGTTGCAATGGTAGCGGGAATTGTCCTCGCTGGTAAAAAAATGGATCTTTCTCTTACTTTAATGTCTCCAGAAGAGATTAAGAAGAAAGAAAAAGAAAATAAAAAGGTGCTTTCATGATGGAAATAGGTCTGAATCATTATCTTGTTCTATCTACGATACTATTTGCTATAGGTTTAGTAGGTGTTATGAAAAGAAAGAACTTGCTTTTATTGTTTTTCGCAACTGAGATTTTACTCAATTCGGTAAATATCGCTTTTGCTGCGATTTCACACTACTATGGTGACTTAACAGGTCAGATGTTTGCATTCTTCGTCATTGCAATCGCTGCATCGGAAGTAGCCGTTGGACTTGGTCTATTAATCGTATGGCATAAACGTCATGGTACTATAGATCTAGACACTATGACAAGTATGAAAGGATAAGAGAATGGAAAAATATCTATATATTGCACTTTTTGCACCACTTGTAAGTTCTCTTTTTGCAGCACTGTTTACTGCTACACCGAAGAAACTTTTTACAGGTATTATCGCTTCACTGTTGATCTTTACATCATTTGTTGCGAGTTCTATTCTTTTAGCATATATTCTAAAAGGTGGTGAGCCTATCCATGTAGAAATGATGACATGGATGGCAACAGGGGATCTTTATATTCCTTTCGGGTTTGTTGTCGATCAGGTTTCTGTAACGATGATGATGGTTGTAACACTTGTCTCTACGATCGTTCATATCTATTCAATCGGTTACATGGACCATGATAAAGGTTTTAACAGATTCTTTGCATGGCTTTCAGCTTTCGTATTTTCAATGATGATTCTTGTTATGAGTGATAACTATGCAGGTCTTTTCATTGGTTGGGAAGGTGTTGGTCTTTGTTCTTGGGGGCTTATTGGTTTTTGGTTCCACAAAGAGAGCGCTACATGGGCAGCGAACGAAGCGTTCATTATGAACCGTATCGCTGACCTTGGAATGTTGATCGGAATCTTCTTGGTCTATTGGAATACCGGCACACTTCAGTATGACGGTGCATTTGCAGCATTTGCTCACTTAGATACTGCTACATTGACTTGGATTGGTATTTTCTTATTTATAGGTGCTATGGGTAAATCGGCACAGTTTCCACTCCATACATGGCTTGCTGACGCGATGGAAGGTCCTACACCGGTTTCTGCATTGATTCACGCAGCGACAATGGTAACGGCAGGTGTCTATCTTGTTATTCGCTCAAACGAACTTTACAGTATGATTCCAAATGTTGGTCTTTTCATTGCATCATTAGGTGCATTTGTCGCTCTTTTTGCAGCATCTATGGCACTTGTGAACCGCGATATGAAACGAATCATCGCTTACTCTACACTTTCTCAGTTAGGGTATATGTTCGCAGCAGCCGGTCTTGGTGCATACTGGGTGGCACTCTTTCACTTGATGGCTCACGCATTCTTTAAAGCACTTCTCTTCTTAGGTGCCGGTAACGTAATGCACGCGATGCACGATGAACTCGATCCATTTAAAATGGGTGGACTCAAGAAGGCAATGAAATGGACATGGATCATGATGACTATCGCATCACTTGCACTAGCGGGAATCTTTCCATTTGCAGGTTTCTTCTCTAAAGATACGATCCTTGAAGCTGCATTTGCAGAACACCATATGGTAATTTACGGTGTGCTTCTATTTACTGCGGGTCTAACAGCATTCTATTCTTTTAGACTTGTTGCTTTGATCTTCCATGGTGAAGAGAGATATAAAATCTTTGGAATCCATCCACATGAAGCATATAGGTTTATGCTTATCGCTATGAGCCCGCTTTTAATTCTTGCGATGATCGCAGGTGTACTTCAAGAGCCATTTTTCAATATGATTGAAGAGATATTATCAGCGCATGAGTATCATATCCATTCACATGTAACTTTATGGATCATGTTAGTTGGTACACAGGTATTCGTTGCACTAGCGATTCTTTATGCATACAAAAAATATGCGAATTCAAAAATCACTGTGCCAGACGGTACGAGTGCGATTGAAAACTCGTTTATGTATAAATTACTTTACAATCAATACTACATTCCATACTTCTATGAAGAGTATTTGGTGAAACCATATAGAGAGATTTCAGATATCTTCTGGAATAAAGTCGATATGAAAATCGTTGATGCAAGTGTTGATGGTATTGCCGGTATCATCTATGGTACAGGTGAGAGAACGAGAGATATGCAGAGTGGTAATCTTTCTACAATGCTAAAATGGATGGTAGTAGGTTTAGTTGGACTACTTTCATTGGCTGTGGTTTTTGGACTTGCAGTAAGATATTCTGATAAAATCGTTCCGGTTTTATCAGGTTTAGGAGTTATGTAAATGTTAGATCATATTTTATCGATTTTAATCTTCTTTCCAGCAGTAGCAGCTGTGTTTGGTTTTATGATTCAAAAGGACAGTATGCGCGCTTACGGTGTGAGTGTTGCTGCTATTGAGTTTGGACTTGCATTATGGTTATGGTTTGCATTTGATGGAAATGTATCTGGCATGCAGTTTATGGAGAACCTTCCACTAGTGCCGTCATTCGGTATTAATTATATTTTAGGAGTAGATGGAATTTCTCTGTTTATTATCATTCTTGCAGCATTCTTTACTATGATAGGAATCGCTTCATTGACAGATACTCCTAATGTAAAGTATATGATTATTACACTTCTGTTTTTACAGATGACTATGGTAGGTGTTTTCGTTGCACTTGATGCTATTGTATTTTATGTGTTCTGGGAGCTCTCTTTAGTACCTATGCTCTATATCATCGGTGCATGGGGTGGGCCGCTTCGTATCTATGCATCGATCAAGTTCTTCCTCTATACATTCGCAGGTTCACTTGTAATGCTTGTAGGTATGCTTTTTATGGCCTACTTCTACTACCAAGCGACAGGAACATGGAGTTTCGCACTGCTTGACTGGTACAGATTGATTTTACCGGAGACGTTCCAGCTATGGCTCTTTGCGGCATTCTTCATCGGTTTTGCTATCAAGGTTCCAATGTTTCCATTCCATACATGGTTGCCATATGCGCACGGGCAAGCACCGACTATCGGTTCTGTCATACTTGCGGCAATTCTACTCAAAATGGGTACGTATGCATTCATCCGTTTCTCATTACCATTATTCCCTGATGCATCGGCTGCATTTATGGTACCTATTGCAGTGATCGCGATCATTATGATCATTTACACTGCAATGGTCGCTTATGCGCAAAAAGACATCAAGCAGGTCGTTGCTTA
>JALUKQ010000042.1 GCA_027056485.1 Campylobacteraceae bacterium
AGCTTAAAAAACTCACAAAAATACACCAAGGAATTACTAAGAGTTTGAAGTCTAAACTGATTGATGATTACTTGGTTAATTATAACAAAAAGCTATGATTCAGCCTCACAGATTTTTCATTACATCACAAATTTTAAAACTCTGCTCAAACAATATCTCTCCATTCTCTTTGACTTTTTTAATAAGGTTAGCATACTTATCGTAGATATAATTGATATGAAAATTATGAAATCCATCATACTCTTCTATTATTTGTCCATCTTTGTTATATTTAAAAGATTGCCGTACATCTACGCGTCAACCTAAGCCATAATTTACATAAAGTAGAAGCTTGCTTTTTTAAAAAAGATGGCAGTCTGTAGGTCGGGTTGCCCTCATCCCGACACCAAGTGGCATAAATAAATATTTTATCGTTCAATATATATTTGCAAATTTTGTTTTGTTGTATCAAGTTTTCAATTTATGCATGTTTATGTCGGGATGAGGGCAACCCGACCTACGCCGTTTTCAACATAACCTTATATATAAGTAATACTCGAATTAGCTAAGGCTAGTCCTTCGTCTATCTAAGAACAAATCTAAGGCAAAATAATTTCATTAAAATATGACATTTATTATGGTCAGGTACTTAAATCTTAAGTTGACGTATATGCAATGGCAATCGCACCCTACAATTTAAACACCATAAAATAGGCTTTTCCTCCTACACAATCAAGACACAAATTGTTACTATAATTTTCACATGAGAGATATTTTTTTCTTCCTATTTTTTAGTATCTCTTCATAATGTCCCAACAAGTTTCTACCTAATATTTTTTACTCGCCACAGCCAATTAGGCAAGGTAGGAACTTTGATTTATCGTCTTAATCCCTTAACAATCTCAATATAATCTTCATCTGCAACACCAATATAGCCATGACGTACTAAAAAATCAATAATAACTAAGTTACAGTTGAGTTTAAACTCATTGGTCTCTCTAACTATTTTAGCTACTTTTTCAATGGGCATTAGATAAAACTCTTCGACCTCTCCATCGGTACAAACAGGTACAAAATCTTCACTTAACTCAAGGTCATAACAGTAGATAATATCCTCTTTACCTCCTCTGTCATAATCATATTTGTAGGAGACCAATCCAACCTCTTTTGCTTTCATTGCTAGAGTTTCAGACATTCCTGCCTCTTCATAACACTCTTTTTTCAAGTTCTCCCAAGGCTCTAAGTCATAAGGTAGCCCACCAGCAACCAAATGGTCTAACTTTCCAGCTTCATAACCTTTGTTATAGGCACGTCGTCCTATCCACATTTTCATTCCATCATCGGTCATGACATAAGCGTTTAGATGTTGCCCAAAAGAGAGTGTTCCTAACAGAGTAGAGATTCCACGGTCTATAAATGCTAAAGGCTTTGAGCCAATAGAGGTTAAAATAGGATAGTTCTCATTCATATAACGATTTATTACCTTATCTTCCAAAGCCTTTTTAGCAAAAGTGCTTAAAGCCTCTGTTCGCTCATCAAATGTTTTATATTGAGTTGCTAAGGTTATAGAGTCACCCTCACGAATAAAAACACCACTCTTTAAACAATAGGCTTCAACATCTTTTAAAATCTGTCCTACTCTTGTTCCCTCGAATACAAAAGGAGTCTTATTTGACTCCTCATACTGATTACACTCGTTTATTCTATCTATGTATGACATTGTTTTCCTTTTTTATTTTACTCATCTTCTTCCTTCTATTCCAAATAATATTTTTAACTTCACTCTATCTTTTCTACTAAAAGAGAACCCATCGTTAGAAGAGACCACAAAAACTCTCTTCCAAACCCAAAAACGAAAATATATTCCCTCTATTTTTTTAGGAATAATAAACTTAGGAACTCTATGCTCATACTTTCCTTTTTCTATCTCTGTATTGCAAAATGTGTCGTTTCCGTAGCCTAGTTCTGCGAATATTTTTGTTTGGTTCATTTTTTAACCCTTTTACAAATTCATCTTCTCATTCAAATAACCATAAGTCTCAGAATCTAACTCAATAGCTCGTAAATAAGCTTTTTTCATCTCTTCCTGTTCCCCTAAAAGAGCATAGACATTTCCTAAATGAAAATAATAATCCTCATAAGGGTCAAGTTTAATGGCTTTTTTATAAGACTCTATCGCCTTTGAGTACTCTTTTAACTCTTGATACGCAAGACCTATCTCATCATAAAAATATTCATACTTATTACTATCAGGTTTAAACTCATTTGCTTTGTTATAGAACTCAATAGCTTTTAAGTACTCTTCTATGTCAAAATAGGCATACCCTAAAGCACTATAAGTAGAGAAATTAGGCTTCATAAACTCCATCATCTTCTCATAAAATGCTATAACTTTTAACGCTTCTTCTCTTTCTCTATAAAAATCTCCTAAAACATGATAAAGTTTTTCTAGCTCATCATAAAAACTACTATCATTAGGTCTATTTTCAATTGCCTTTTTATAAGTTTCCATAGCTTTTGAATACTCATCTAACTCTGTATACTCTATAGCGTTTCTTGGAACATCATTATTATTATTATTATCTAATTTTGCTTTTTTGAAATATTTTATAGCTTCATTAAACTCTTCTGTTTTTAAGAAAGTGTATGCTCTTTTTGTATTATCTTTTTCTCTTTTTTCTACCATCTTTTTTCCTTTTATTTTAAAACTATAGCCAACACATCCATTAATAAATATAAACAACTTTTCCCCTCAAAAACTACTTTTTAGCATAAATGGAGGAATTTTATGAGAAATTTCGAGGAAAATATTAGAATTAAGGGGAATTTTCTATTTTTAATAATATTACCACTCACTCTCTTCTTCAAGATGTTTTTCCATATGTTCAATCTGCCAAGGGTAAAGGTGTGGTCTTAACTCTTCAATATCAAAATTCCAAAAAGTCGGACACTCCATTTCATCTTCCCAATTAGTTGGTTCAGCTGTGTCATAAGGAGGATTAATATATCTCTGCCACAGTTTCCTAGAATCTTTTATAACCCTAGCAACAGGTGGAGCAATACCTAACTCTTGATATGCCATAAGTTTATGATGTCCATCTAAGAGATAATTTTCAGATACATAGTCGTTAATTGGGTCATAATCATCTCTATATACAAGAACAAAAGGTCTTTTTCCTGCTTTTATCTCTTTTTTAAAATATCTTATTCTCTTACTATTTAACTTCTCTGTTGGTTGTGTCGCAATAAAACAATCTTCACTATAAGAATAAAAACCATACGTTGTTTTATCAATTAGTTCCATTCCTTCTACATTCCCACCATACCTCTCTTTTGTTTTAACATTAAGCAGGTCTATAGAAGTGTCTGTATAAAAACTCCAATCTTGAGTTGCAGTATAATACTCCAAAACATAATCACCATTTTCAAAGATTTTCCATAAAGGAGAGAGTAACTTTTCTAATCCTTCAATATCATGACTATAATCTTTATAGATAGCCTCTTGATAGAGAGCTAAAAACTCATCACGATACTCCTGACTATAAGGAAGTAGCACTATATAGTTACCAATTGAACCTGCACAATCGCCCCAAATAAGACTAAGAGGTCTTTTGTAAACAAGATAATCTCCTAAATGACTAGCTTTAATAGTTAAAATTCCTTGACCGTTTTCTATTTTGAAATTCATTTTTGCCTCTTTTCTATCTTCTCTAAGCACCATTATAATACAATTAAACGACATATACAGTTGTAATAGAAATTTTCTATCTTATCAAAAAACCTAATCCTCCCTAGAAAATTCATTCACCTCAAAAATCACACTATCCCCATTACAATAAACCTCTTTTTTCTCAAAAAGAAAATCTCCATCATCTCCTTTGTAGACCTTTTTGGCTTCAAAATCTCGAACAAACCAGTTACCTCTTTGCCCTCCAATGTACTCTTGTTGTAAGGTATTGTCATTGATGTTCCAAACTTTAATTGTACCATCGGTTGAGCCTGATATAACCTCTCTGCCATCAGAGGTTGTAGCCAATGCTGTAATCATCTCTTTATGAGCTTCTATGGTTTGTATTACTTTTTCTTTTTTAATATCCCATACTAAAATTTTGCCATACCCTGTACCTACAACCACATACATCTCATTTGGACTCAATATAGCTTTAATAACACGCAATTCTTTCCCTGAAAGGCTTTCTAAAATAACTGACTCTCCACCAATTTTTTCTAATTTAATAACATTTTCTAAAACTATTAGAGAGTAATTTTCACTCTTATCTTGCAAAAAGTTAAAACTTTTGATTATCTCATGTTTCGTATAAATTTTTTGTTCTTCTCTATCCCATACTCTTCCTTCATCAACTAGGTCTCTTATCCCAATATATCGATTGTCATTACTTATGGCTATATCTTCGACATAATACTGACAATAGGAAAATGCATTGAGGTCTTTTTCGACTAAAAAACTTTCTACAAGTTGATGATTCTTTTTATCCCATACACGAATAACATTATCTAAAGAAAGAGAAACAAGATATTGTCCATCAGGACTTAATGCTAAGACTTCAACTCTCTCAGCATTTCCTCTTAAATCTTTAGACTCTTGTAGATGGCTTATATCCCATACATTTAGTTTGTCTTTTTGAGCAACAATACTTTTTCCATCCAAACTTATACCTATAAAATTTATCAGACCATAGCTATCTTCATTATTAATCGAATAAATAGGCTTCTCATTTTTTATATCCCATATCTGTATAGATGAATAACCCTCACCACTATCACAACCTGAACCTGATATAATATAACATCCATCAGAACTAATAACAACTGAGTGAATATCTCTTGCACCTACAAAACTTTTTATTAGAAGACCTGTCTCTAAATCCCATAAATTCAAACATATATATACATCATTAAAGCTACTTGAAGCACCTGAAACCATATATCTCCCATCTTGACTTATGGCTACAGAAGTTATATTTTCAGCATGATTAAAATCTACATATTTCAATTTCTTTTTCTCTCTGTTCCATATTTTGTAACTCTCTAACTCAGATTTAGAAAATATATAATCAGAATATTGCTCCTTTTTCAAAACGGTAGGAGCTAAACTACTTGGTAAAGCCCTAATAGATATATCACCTAAAGACATTGCCATATACTGTCTATAGTTAGCTTTTTTTTCAGATAAAATAATCTCACCTAGATTATAATGATAAAAAGAATAAAAAGAGTGATTCCATCTCCTATGTTCTTTATCTACTATAGTCATACTCTTTGGTATGAACACATAATGAGACTCCTCTCCCTCAATTAAAATATCAGAACTATGTTCATCATATTTAGATGAATTAAAACTCTTCAAAAAAGCCTTATCTTTATGAGACAGTTTATCAATATTTTCAAAAACTTTAATAACTCTTTCTTTCTTAACATTCCAAAGATGAATATCTCTATTATCTCTTGTCCAAAGATAATGACCATCTGAGGAAATTTTAAGTTCTTTTTCCCACTGTAGTATATGAAAATAACACGCTTCATACTTCTCTAAAGCCTCTCCACTTTTTACGCTTATGGGTTGTGGGATTATGACTGTAGATTTTATTTGAGATGTAGAATTTTCTAATATTGTTTTATTTTTCATTGTTTCCTCTTTTCTATTTTTTCTAAGTGCCATTGTAATATAATTAAACGACATATATAGTCGTAAAGGAATTTTTTACTCATGAGCCAAAAATCAAGCCTATACCGAACCATAGAGATTCTAAAAGATTTAAATGAGGGTAAAAAACTCTGTATCAACACTCTTGCTAACTACTATGATGTTGCTCCTCGTACCATTCAGCGTGACATTAAGCTCATTCGTGAAATCTTTGGTGACTTTCTCTCTAAAGAGGGTGACTGCTACCAAGGTCATAAAAAGGTACTACTTGATGAGTTGCTTCATGCGACTGATTTGATGACCTTAGCAAACATTACAAATCTGTTTGATATTACAAATAAGCAATCACTAATCTCTGTCAAGACCGATAAACTTATAAAAAACTCTATGTCTGTTTATGATTTTAAATCCAAACCATTTGAGATTATTAAAGATAAAGAGCTACTCAAAAAGCTAGAACATGCCATTAAGTTTAATAAAGAGTTATACATTGACTATAAAGCAAACAACAAAATAGTAGAGCGATATTTCTACCCATACCGAATTGTTTTTTTAAATGAAAACTTCTATCTTGTAGGAGTAAATGTCTCTAAAAACTACTTTGAACCCTTGCGAATTGCCCTTATAAAAGATATTAACTACACTACAAAAGGGTTTCACAAAACAAAAGATATTGAGCAGTTCATAGACTCCATGCAAACCCCTTGGGCAAAATTTGGACTAAAAGAGAAAGTAGTAAAACTTCACATAAACTCCTGCATAGCCAAATATTTCAAACTCAAAAACTATCTTCCTACACAAAAAATACTCAAAGAGTTTGACAATGGAGATTTGGAATTAGAGTATAGAGTAACCGATTTTAAAGAGGTTGAGGAGTTGATTATTAAGTGGTTACCCAATGTTAAAGTGTTGGAGCCTTTGGCTTTAAATGAGATGGTTCGTGAGGTGCTTTTTAGGAAGTTGGAGGGGACAGAGTTGACATAATTTTCATGAAAAATAATGATAGTTAGCAATCTCAATGATATAGCCTATAATTTTTATTTGTTTTTAATCAAATGAAACCAGAGGCATCTCTTTCGCTACCTCTCTAAATTTACTAGCTCGGTTGAGTACAAACCTCAAAAGTTTTTCAATAAAAACAGACTCTTCTTTAGTCAACAAATCTTTCTCTATGACATCTTCTTCTAAAGTCTTAATAATCTTACTGCACTCACTAATCAAAACTTTTGATACTAATTTATGGTTCACTCCTACATTATCAGAAAACTCTCGAAGCTGATAGGCAAACACTTCATTAGGGTTAAACTCATCACCATAAGCCATGGCTAGATTGTGGTCAAAGTCATACATCATTACACAGAGCATATCATAAAATGGTGTTGGTTTTATCCCTCGTTTATCTACAAAAAAAGAGAAGTTTTTACCATGAGCATCAGAGTTTCCAATAATTAAGTTAAACATAGCCCAATTAAGCAGTTCAAGTTGTGCAACAGCAGGAACAGAGCAAAACTTTGTACTCTCAAAAAGCTTTTTAAAACTTGTCCCCTCTCGAATATGTGCAACATCACGCAAGTTACCAAAGTTCTGTTCATACTTATAGGTAGGTGGTAAGTTTAACATTTGACACCCATCTATAATATGCAATCGTTCTACAAAATCATCTCTATAGACTCTATCAAATCGTTTAATTAAAAGTGTTGGGTACTCCCCAAACCTTTTAATCTCAACCTTTGCTACCTTGAGACCTATCTTTTTAGCAAGAGTCATACAAAAAAACTCATTGACCACGATGTGCAGATATTTTTTGGTCTGAAACTTCATAATATGCGTTGAGCTTAATCTTCCATCGCCTAAACCAATCTTTTTATCTCTTACAATCACAGGTAATTTAGCTTGAACACCTGCTAAAGAGAGTCGAACTTTTTTATCCCATATCGCAATGCTTCTACTCTCTAGTTGTTCGATTCTATCACTTAACTCGGTAGGTGAAATCTCTCGAAAAATGGTTTCATTTTTCTCACTCTTGCTACCAAACATCAAAGCCCCTGCCGTATCATAACCAATGGTGTTTACAATTGCAAAAGTATTGCTCTTAGCGATATGTGCAAAAGTAGCTATATCCTCTAACCCTTCCCCCTCAGGAATAAGATTTTCTAAAAATCGTTTAACCGTTGCAGAGCGATACTCTTTATTAAAGGGCAAATGAGGAGAGATAGCAAACCCACTCTCTATCCACTCTTTACAATACTCAAAAGAGTAGTTGTCATTCTCATCAAGAGAGACTTGACCTACAAGTTTATTTTGCATACTCACTTTTAAACTATTCATCACTATCCCAATCTTTCATATTCATCTCCATTCCTAAAGCTTCCATAATTTGTAGCAGAGTATTAAGTCTTACACCCTCAAAACCATTTTCTATTTTGTTTAGGGTATAGGCTGAAATATTGCAGAGCATGGCACAATCAAGGGTGCTTAAGCCTTGTTGTGTTCTTCTTGCTTTTATGAACTTTCCTATGGTTTTTAGGGTTATGGGTTCGTTGAATGGCGGGGGTTGGGTTGGGGTTACTTTTTTTCCTTTTTGCATAAGAATCTATCTTTAACTAATAGTAACATTCAATTTTTTGAATAAATCGATTAGAAGCTTCTTCTGTTACAACAATAGGTATACCATCTTGCAAAACAATTTGTTTTAATGTTGAACCATGAGGATGTCTAAATTTATTATTTATTCCTGCTGATATTACAGAGAGTAAATTTCCTTTAAAATTTAATTTTTTATTATAATTATGTCTTGAACCATGGTGAGGTATTTGTATTGTACCAATATAGTCAAAATATTTTTGAAATGCATTTTCAAGTTCATTCCATTTTTCTTTACGTTTAGCATTATAATCTCCCAAATATAAACAACCTGACTCATTGTGGTATCTATAGTAATCATGTCGAATAAAACATTCCAGTTCACAATTATTCTTATAGTTTGTAGAATATCCAGAATATATTACTAATGAATTTGTATTTAAATCTTCTTTCAAGTCTTTATATATTCCAATTATTTTATTTTTATGTTTTTCATATTTATCAGTAAAATTATCTATATTAATATCTATTTTATCTAATTCATGTTTTAGCATAATACTTCTTTGATTAAATCTAAAATTAAATGGTACATAAATCCATTCACAATCATCATTTATTATAATAGGTTGACCACTTAATATAATATCTCTTGGTTCATTTTTTGGATTATCTCCGTCTATAGGACGTATAAAAGTAATTTGTATCTCTTTATCTCTAGAATATTCTTGAATAGTTTCTTCAGGATGTAAAGATAATTTTTTAATAAATACAGAAGCATCACTATTTGCTAAAAATACTTCAATTTTTTCCTCATCATATAAAAAAGGTAACAAAATTCTTTTTACATTATAACTCTGTAATAAATATTCTAACCCATTTATATGGTCAGCATGAAAGTGAGAAATACATAATAAATCAACACTTTTTAAGTCACTATGCTTAATTTCATTAATAATTAATTTCTTATCACCATAAGAACCACAATCATATACCATTGTAAATTTTGGTCTATAATCTTTATCATAAAACTCTTCTGTATAAAAAGCCCCTTGTCCAACTGAATTAAAAGTTCTTATCATTTATTTTCCTTCGTATAATATAAAACACAACTTTACTTTATCTTTAAAAAAGTATAGCATAATATATTATAAAATACAATTATAAATGTATTAATACTGTAGTGTGAAAGTTTTATTTTAAAGTTAAACTATAGTTGTGTTTAAAATAAATAGTATAAAATTTTATATTGAACAATAAAACATTCTCTTCATCATGCGTAAATGTCGGAATACGGTGATTCCGACCTACAGTGTTTCCAATATTATTTTATGAGAGGTTTGTTTTGACGGTAAATTCTATTTCCCATCTCCCCTACTCTGAATAAATAATCTTCCGATACTCCCTCTCCATCACAATATCCAAAGTAGACTCAACCCTATCAATAAATACTTTTCCATTCAGATGGTCAAACTCATGCTGAAAGATTCGAGCTAAAAAGCCCTCTAATACCTCTTCAACTACTTCTCCATTTTGTGTAAGGTAACGAACTTCTATCTTTGTTGGACGAGGGACTTTTCCTCGTACATTTGGCAAAGACAAACACCCCTCCCAATCTTTTTCTACTTCATCTCCATAACTTAAAATCTTAGGGTTTATAATGGCTTTTGGTTGCATCTTTGGAGCATTTGGGTAACGCTTGTTTGGTTGTGAAGCCATAATAAAAATGCGTTTAGAGACTCCTATTTGTGGAGAGGCTATCCCCTATGCCTTGTGTTGCTCTACAGGTTAAAATAAGGTCATCAATAAGCTCTTGTGTCTTCTTGGATTTTACATCTTCAAGCACTGTAGATACTTCTCTAAGTACCTCTGTACCTAACTGCTTTACATTTTGTACTTTTTTCATTATATTTTTCCACACTCAAAAACCTCTTGCGTCTCCACACAATAAGCACTTAACATTCCACTATCTTTTCGTCCACACCCTGTATCTAAATTTACAAAATTTTGACCTATGACCACACTTGGTACATTGGTATGACCGTAGATATTAAAAATGGGGCTATCAGCAGAGGGTCGTCTGCGATTGGTCATAATGTAGAACTCAAAGTGTTTGTAGTTTATCTTTTCCAAATCCCAAAAGTCACCAATACTTGCATGGCTAATAACAATAGGTAGAGCAGGATTATGAGGATTGTCCATTTTGATGTAGAGTGGCAGACGCTTCATCCACTCTATGTCCTCTTGAAGTTAGGCTATGCCCTCCATATTTTTCACAAACGCATAAACATCCTCTTGTTTTTCTAGCAAACCATAAGAGAGTAACGTCTCAAGGCCTCCTGAAAAAACCCAAGTGTTGGTCATGCTTACCTCTTCATCAGCTAAAAGTTTATCTATAAGTTTTTGTCCATCTTCTATCATAAATTGCTCATGATTTCCTCGAACTACGGTATGGTTATGCTTTCGTATATAAGCAATAATCTCACGACTCTGTAAGCCTCTATCTATAAGGTCACCTACAAAGATGAGTTCTACATCTTTTGGGAGTTTTTCTACTAGAGCCAAAAGTGTTTGATACTCTCCGTGGATGTCTTCTATGATGTAGTGCTTTTTCTCTTTCATTCTCTTCTCCTTATATATTATTAAACCAAATAAATTATCATAAAAAATAATCCATATTAACACCGTAAAATAGGCTTCTAAGCCTGCACAATCAAGACACAAATTACTACTATAATTTCCACATGAGAGATATTTTTTTTCTTCCTATTTTTAGTATCTCTTCATAAAAGTTTCTACTTCATATGTTATTTCCCACAGCCGATTAGGCAAAGTAGAAACTAATATTTTCACTTATTTCCAAAGGTATACTCTACCATACTTTCTCAGCTTCAAGAACCTCACCACTCTCAACAGAATAAGCACTCAACTTTCCATAACCTTTAATATGAGCAAAACAGCACCCTGTATCAACAATAGCATACGATTCAGTGACTTTTACTTCATTCTTTTGTGGGGTATGCCCATAGATATTAAAAATATCAGCCTCTTCATTCACTTCTCTCTCTCGATTCCACATTACACCATAATCAAACTCATCTTTTTGACTTTTATCGTATCTTAAATGCCAAAGATGAGAGATATTACTATGAGAGACCACTACATTTTTACTTGAATGGTGTTTCGCATTAAGCTCAATATAGATAGGTAACTCACGCATCCACAAAGCATCTTCTCTTAACTGATTTATTCCCTCTCTATTGTCATGATTAAACTCATAATTTCCATTGTCATCAAGTGTAACTAAACCATACGAAAGATAGGTTGCCATGCGACTACTCTCTTTTATACAGCGTGGATTTAACGATGAGAGTTCTCTTTTATGTTCTAAAAACTCTATAAAAGGTTCAGCACATTTACTTACTGTATTTTCATGGTTACCTTTAACTACTTGGTAGCCTCTTTTACGAACCAGTGCAACTACTTCTTTGGTTTGCAATCCCCTATCTACTATGTCTCCTGCAAAAATAATCTCTGAATCTTTGGGGATTTTTTTAAGTAGTGCTAGTAGGGTTTTATACTCTCCGTGAACATCGCCTATAACATAATGCTTTTTCATAATTATTCTTTTACTAACTTCTTCATCTCATCTACAAATGCTTCTCGCTCTTCCAAGCTCCAAAAGACATCACGATGAGGGTCAAGTTCTGATTGATGAAACAGAGGTGTCAGATGAATATGCACATGAGGAACAGAAAAACCCTCAACCCCAATGCCTATTCTTTTTGCCTTTGTCAACTCCTTTAATAGCTGGGCTAACAACTTAGCAACACTCCATAGCTTATGATAAATCTCATCGTCCAAGTCAAATATATGGTCAACTTGAACTTTAGGGACAACTAAAATATGCCCTTTATTCATAAAGTCTGCCTTTGGTAAAAATGAGATAACCTCCTCATCTTCCCAAACAATATAAGCAGGTAACTCTCTATCTACTATTTTACTAAATACTGTTTTCATATCTTTCTCTCTCTAGCACCTTTTTTTGCTTATATTTCACCTCTTTCCAAATAGCATGGTCTCTTTCATCACCTTGTAAAGCTAAAATTCTCTCCTCATACTTCTTCAGACCTCTCTGTAAAATCGCTTCATGAGAAGTGACATACCCTTTATCTTTTAACTTCTCTACAATGGTTAACCAACCCCATAAAATGTCGCTTAGTTCATCTTCTAAATGAGCTACATTATTGGGGCGTATCTCCTCTTTTACCTCTTGGACTTCTTCAACAATGGCATTGAGGAGCCACTCGCTGTCCATGTATTTGGCTTCGCCTCTTTTTAGGTCTATGTGGTGTTTATAGCCTACCAGTTCTATTAGTTTATTCATTTTTTATTCTTCCATTCATCTTTTAACACACTATAGAGATTATAATCTCCCAAAACCCCACTAACCAAATAGTATTTTCTCAACACTCCCTCTTTAGTAAACCCCAAACGCTCTGCAACATTACAACTTGAAGGATTTGTAACATCACAACAAATAGCTACTCTCTCTAAACCATACTCATTAAATCCAATATTAACAAGCTCTCTAACAGCTCTTGTCATAATGCCTTTACCGTTGTGTGCTTCATCTAACCAATAGGCTATCTCTGTTCTTTTATTAGAAAGATTCAGATTCATAAAGTCTAACACTCCTACTACCTGCTCTTTATAGACAATGGTTAAGTGCAGAGTTTTATCTTTTGCAAAAAGCTCTAAACGGCTCTTAATATACTCTAATGTATCTTCAACCTCTTTTGTCTCATCGACCCATGGAAATCTCTCTCCAAAAAAGTCTCGGTTTCTATCTATAATCTCAAAAAGAGATTGAGCATGTTTTGGCATAGTTAGCTCTAATCTTAACTCATTATCTATTTCTCTGTAAAACATTTTTATCCTTTTTTATCTAAATAATCTACTAAACGCATCCCACAGAAACAATCTCTTTTGTCTCCACACAATACGCACTCAACTTTCTATCTTTCCCTCGTCCACAACCTGTATCTAGGCTCACAAAGTTCTTTTCAATTAAGACTTCATCTTTTGGAACATGCCCATAAATATTAAAGATAGGAGCAGAAGATGAAGGATTATTTCGGTTATTCATAGCATGAAAAGCAAAATAGTCTGGATGGCTATCTTTAAAAAGCCAATATTTATCTACTGGTGCATGAGTGACGACTACAGGGAGTGAGTACCCTTTTAACTGTCCAAATTCAAAATAGACAGGTAGTTGTTCTATCCACTCCATATCTTCTTTCATTTGGTCTATACTCTCTTGATTTATGGTAATTTTATTAGAACCTCTTTTTAAAAATCCATAAGAGCGTAATGTACTAGAGAGATGAGTATATGCCCAGATAAGACTGCTATTATTTATCTTATTTTGAACTCCTTCTAAAAAATTAGAGCCAAATTTTAGAAGATACTCTTCATGATTTCCTTTTATACAACAAAAAGCGTTGTTCCTAACAAAATCAATAACATCCTTACTTTGTGAGCCTCTATTAATTAAATCTCCTACAAAAATAAGCCGTGTATCTTTGGGAAGTTTCTCTACTAATGCCAAAAGTGTTTGGTACTCTCCATGAACATCACCTATGATGTAATGCTTTTGTTCTTTCATGCTACCTCCTTTTGTATTTTTTCTTTTTCATATTTAATAAGTTAGAAGTCTACTCTAAAAAAAATTATTATAAATAAAGAAATTTTCTACCAAAAATCACTATTTATAAGTTTTAAATGGAAATTAAGTGTAAATTTGGGAGAAAAATTGAGAGAGAAAGAGGAATTTTTAGAAAAAAAGAGGAAATATTTCTCTTTTATCTAAAATAAGTAGTTAATTTTTTATAATAGCCAACCACCCCTTTACCTCTTCATTCAACTTAACCTCATACTCCCCTTTTAAAACATACTCTCTAAAGAGAGGCAATCTGTAAAAATAAGCTCCCTCATCATTCACATCAAGAGTATAGCTTACTTTGAGTCTGTCTAACCCTCTTTCTAGTTCAACTATGTCTACCTCTAAACCATGCGTTTGTAAAGTAGCTATCAACTCTTTTAGTCTAAACACCCCTTGTTTTACTGTTGCATAGACGATGATTCTGTCTAGTCTGTTGGCTTTTGGCTCATCGGGGGTTAGCTCTCTCCATGCTTCAAAAAGCTCATAGACATTTTTCTCTTTTATCGCTTTTGTGGCATCTTCTAACTTTATGACTTTTTTGGTTTTACCTAAACTTTTGATGATATTATTACAGATAATCGCTATGAGATTTGCTCTTTGTCCTGTTCTTTTGACTATCTCATCTACTACGGCATCTTCTACCTTTAAGCCCAACTGCCCCATGGGTTTGACTATCATCTCCACACACGCCTCATGCTCCAAAGCACCTAGCTCTATGGTCTCTCCAAAGTTCTTTAACGGTGACTGATAATCCAATACAGTATGTTGGTAAATCTCCCAAAAACCTGCTAGTATAAAGTTACATCGTCCCTCTTCGCTTAGTTTTCTAAAGGCATTTAAAACCTCATAGTTGTTCTTTTTTTCACCAACCACAAACCTGTCTGCTTCATCTATCAGAAAGATATATCTCTGCTCTGCTTGAAGTATGTGTGCCACCACTTCGTCTAAACTTTTTAGTTTCATCTTCAAAGCTTTGGCGATTCCTCGCACCAAACTTCCTTCATTGAGCGAAATATAGTAGGCTTTTTCGTTACTCTTTTGGTACTCTCGCTCTATCGCTTTGAGCAACGACGACTTCCCAATCTGCCGTGAACCGATGATGATGTAGTTACTGTTGTCTCGCCCCAAAATGTGGCTAACTATCTCACCACGCCCAAAGAACATAGACGACTTCACCCCACCACCCAACTGATAAGGTGAAATCTGTGTCAAAGAGAGTTGCTTTGCAAAGTTGTCTGCCAACACCTTAGCCCCATCGACGCTAAGGAGTATCTTTGTTATCTCTTTAGGCTGAACAATCACAAAATTCTCATAGCCCTCTTTTTGTGAGTAAAGCTCTGTTTGTTGTTCACTGTCGTTGCTCAAAATAAATATTTTATGTGTTCGGTACTGAGGAATGCATTTTATATCTTCCATCATGTCATCTACACGCTCTTTGTCACTCATAAAAAGTATAAACTGTTTGACATTCAGAGGAAAGTCATCGTTTAAAACCATCATATAACTCTGTTCATTTAGTTTGGTAGCTGTGGCAAATATTCGCTTGGCAAAATAGTCTGCTTTTCTCTCATGTGCTAAGTTTTCAAAGGCTATGGTGTTGTTGTAGCGTTCTTGGCTTATGAAGTTTTGTGACAATATATTTTCAAATCGGTCTACTTTGCTTAGTCGCTCTTTTGCTTCTTTTAGTTGTTCTATGTTTAAGGTTAGTAGCTCTTTTGGGGTTTGGGATAGGGTTACTACTAGTGGGTTTTTATAGCGTTTGTAGTAAAGTATTAATGCTAGCAAAGAGAGTACCATAAAAGCCCAAATATATAAACCAACACCACCCTCTAACTCTTCTATCTGTAACAATAGCCCTTTACTTAAAGAGTTTTGAGGAAGTGTAGCAAGAATATTTTTTGCTCTCTCTAACTCATCTGTATCTAAATCAAACTCTTCCACTCCTTTTATAATTATACGCACATAATTTAAACCATAAGTTTTTTTGTCTTTTTTAAACAACCCACTGTAGTAATCTAAAGCTTTGGTGTATATCTCTTTTGCTTTTGGGGGGTTGTTGTTCTCTTGATGTGTTTTGATAATATTCTCAATGTCAGTTAGAACATTATCACTATAAGTAGAATTTATTTGAGCTATTTTTTTATGTAGAAGTAATGCTCTCATATAGTAATCTATCGCCTTTTGATACTCTTGTTTATCACGATAAGAAGAACCTAATCCATTAAAAGCATAGGCTAAATCGTCACGAGTAGTTACTGTATCGGAGTGATTCTCTCCTACTGTATCTAGTCTTATCTTTAAAGCTTTATTATAAAATTCTATCGCTTTTTTATACTCTTCTATTTGATTATAGATAAAACCAATATCATTATAGTTTGTCACTATATAAGGGTGATTCTCTTTTAAGGTAGCTAACATTATCTTTAAAGATTTTTTATAATATTCTATCGCTTTGTCATTTTCTCCTTTCTTTTGCAATTGAAAACCTATAAAATTATAAAAAATCGCTGTATCAGGATGGTTCTCTCCTACAGTGGCTAAAGATATCTTTAAAGCTTTATTATAAAATTCTATTGCTTTGTCACTCTCTCCCTTGATGCTCCATACCATAGCAATATTATTATAACTCAGCTCCGTAGCAATATGGTTCTCTCCTAAGGTGGCTAGATTTATCTTTAAAGCTTCCTCAAAAGGTTCTAAAGCTTTATCATATTTACCCTCTTTATAATATGTTTCACCAATACTATTATATTTATCTGCTCTAGCTGTAGCGTTATCCTCTTTTGATGAAATATTTTCAGCAAGTAGTAAAGAGTGAAATGAGAATAGTGTGAAGATAATAAATAACATTCGTAGGGTGTTGTGCCTCACAACACCGTCTAATGGAGATTTGGTTTTTTTGTACATTTTTAAGCCCTTTTTTGTTGAGGTTTTTTGGGTTTGGGTTTGATGGTGTTTTCGGGGACTACACCCTCTAATATATATTTCCTCTATAATCAATATCTTCAACGATACTTTCTATCAAAACTTCATCGTCAACTATCTCAAAAACAATTCTAATCTTACCTTTTCTAACTCTAGACTTACCCTTTAAATTTCCTTTTAAATCTTTGACATTCAAATTAATATCTTTCAAAAAAATCTTCTTTTTTATGGCTAAAATCATCAAGTCATCAACCTCCTCTTCACTAATAACATTTTGATTCTTACGCAAAAATTTATTAGCCTTTTTGAGGTAGGTTATCTTTATCTCTCTTGTCATCTACACCTCTATAGAGATAGTCTTAGAGTAAGCTACCTCTCTATCCTCTACCGTTCGAGCATTTAACATTGCTTCAATCTCTCGTTGCTCCTCATCACTTACATATTTGCTATCTAAAATCTTAAATTTCTTTATCATATCACTTTTAAAAGATTTTAAAATTTCTAAAAATAGTTCTGCTTTATCCTCTTGGATAGAAATTTGTAGTTCCATATTTTTACCTTTCAATTTTTATTATTATAACACATCTCATCTACACCAACTCAATATCTAAAAATTTGAAATCTTTTTTGTTGTGTGTCCATAGGGGTAAATCGTAGATTATCTATTTCTTTGTCGTCTTAAATCATGAATATATTTTCCACTATCTTCTATATGAGCATAAGGCTTAACATCACTTAAATCTTCATCATCAACATACGTAATTGTTCGCATATGTTTCAATGGGTCTTTTTTCTTATATATTAACTTCTCTTTTTTTCCAAACGAATCAAAAAAATTCTTTAAAGCTTCAACTGTTACTTCCTTTTGCTCTTGAATAAAAGCTTTTAACTGCTCTTCTATATCAGTATTTTCTGTCTTTAATGTAATTGTCATTTTTTCTCCTCATTGTTTTTATATATTATACCACATCTTCATCACAACGCCATCTAATGAAAATTTGGTTTTTTTGTACATCTTAATCCCTTTTTTGTTGGGGTTTTTTGGGTTTGGTTTTGACGGTGTTTTTGGGGGAAAACACCCTACCGTTTGTTATTATATCAACTCTTTTTTGGATTTTTGGTGTGATGGCAATTGCATTTTTGCTATAATAGACAAATATCACTTAAAAACTTATCCAATCTCTCTATGTCTTGTTGTGCCAAAGAGCCTAACCTATGTATAATAAACTCTCTCTCAATAGTAGCAACAGAAGATTTAAAAATAGATGGTTTCAAAAGATTTGCCTCTTTCCAAAAAGTTATATTTTGCTCCATCTCTAACTTGCTATCTACTTGACTAGAAATAGCCAAGATAAGATAAGTTCCTCTACTATGTTGATTGTAGTACTCATTCGAGATAATCACTGCTGGTCTAGCTTTGTATTTTAGACTACTTGCAAAAGGAAATTTAACAACAACTACAGTGTACTTATCTAAGGAATCTATCATAAACCTCATCCTCTTTATTGTTCCAAATCTTCTCTAGTGATACATTTGAAAGCTCTTGAAATCCATTTAACTCATCTTCTATTTTTTTATATTTACTGATTCTCTCTTTTTTTTGAAAAGCATTTAGTAAAAACTGCAATGTCTCAATCGTTACCTCTTCTAAATCCTGTTTTTGCTGTTTTAGAAATTGTAATAACTGCTCTTCTATATCAGGATTATCAATTTTTAGTGTAATTGCCATTTTTACTCCTTTTCATTTTTATCATTATACCACACATCACCTACACCCCAAAACCTCACGACCCAGCCCAACTATAAACGCAGACCTCCACACAAACTTCCCTCTCTCTTCTACTATCAGGTTATCCCAATAGAGCCTATAGAGTCGCTCATCATCGCTATAGGGGTGGGCATCTCCTAGCTTCTCTTTGCTTAACAACATACAGAGGTCACTCTCTTTGTAAGTTAGAAAAAGTTCACTTTTAAAGTACGATTCATAGATGAGTTTTTCAGCCTCTTTGGCTGTTTTTACCTTTTTTTCAAAACAGTATTCTGTTAGTTTCTGATAGCCACCAGTGACCGACAACACCTCTTTGTACTGCTCTTTTGAGAGGTCATTAAAATCTGTTTTCCAGTCATCAAATGCAGGAGCAGGTATCATCTTTTGGGTAAAGATATTGAAGTAGGAGTGTCTTCCTGTGCTGTATTTGAGTCTTATGAGCTTCTCTCCACCAAATATCACCAAGTTAAACTCTCTGCTACAATGCTCATGTAGACTGCGTAAACTCTCGGCAAAACTGTTTCTTATCTCTTCATCTAATCGTTCAAAACCGACAATCAATATGAATGTTTTTAACGGCTTTGCAGTTTCAAAACGCTCTATTAGTGCCTCTTCAAAATCAAAAGAGTCCTCTATGTTTCTCCCAAAACCCAATGTCCTTGCTAATCGGTTAAAAAACTTTTGGCTGTCGCGTATTCCTGCGAATCTTCCACAGTTTATCTCCACCATATAGGGTTGACCAAAATGTTTAACAGCTTCGTGTTTAATATGCTCGATATAGTCGGTATGGTTGTAACTGTCTGTAGAGAAAAGTAAGAGAGGATTGCTGTCTAACGACTCAAATACCTCTTTACTAAAGTTGTCTTTTTGTTCTGAAACAGTAGTCAAAAATAGATTTCTGGGCATATCTTCCCATATCTCTTTTAGGTAAGATATAGGAATAGCATAGGCTTGTTTTCCATTGCTGTTTCTGTCCGTTGCCACGGCGATAACCTGCCTAGAGTTTTCACAAACTATGGCTGAACCACTATAGCCTTTTTCTATGCTAAAATCATTTTCTATAAACAGTTCATAGGTCTCTATGTTTCTCTTGGCTGTCAAAATCTGTGAAACTGTTTTTATGGAACCATGAAGTGTTCGCAAGAGATAACTCTCTTGTTTATGAGGTTTAAAGCCCTCTATACTAAAGTTTGTATCGGCTTCTTTAGCATCAGAAGATAGAGTTGAAATGTTTATATCTACCAAGCCTTTTACATAAACAACAGCCAAGTCAATGGTTTGGCTTGACCCTTGAGCTAAAAGTTCTGCTTTGTATCCTTGTACCTCTAAAGTATCTACTCCACACTCTTCGACCACATGAGAACAGGTGACTAAAAAAGAACCTTGCTCATCTTGGTCAACACAAAAACCTGTCCCAAAAGATTTGTTCTGACTGCTTTGTATTAAAAATGTAGATTTGTTTCCCCTTGACTCCATATCCTGCCCTTATATTCTAAACTTATCTATTTTACAACAACCTATATTAGTTAGTTATTAAAAAAAGTTACAACCTTCTCGTGACAAATTTAAAATTTGTCACGAATGAAACTACTTTACCACTACACTAGTATCGTCCTTAGCATAATCACCAATACGACTATCATACATAGCTTCAGTAATAACAGCAGGAAGTTGACACTCGCCTTTGGTAGTTACCATAAGAGGTGTAAAGATGGTTCCTCTGTTCTGTAGAAGTTTATTTTGTTTAAGCACTTTATCGTACTTTTCTTTTTTCTTTAAATTGACAAAATATAGAACTCTATCGTCTCTAATCTCTTTGTACTCTAAATCAATATTTTTATTTTCAAACTTCTCTTTGGTGTTGCTAATGTTGTTATTTACAATAGATAGACAAGCAGGAACTCTTTGGCTTATAACTACTTGGTTAAGCTCTCCAAGATTTGCGATGCTTACTTTAGAGTAGATTTTATCACCCTGTTTTAGCTTATTTAGCTCTACTTTTTTACCGTTATCATCTATAAACTCACGCATGATACTAAGCTCTTTAGTAGGAGAGAGTTCATTTTTTGCTATTTTTGGAAGATGTTTTACCAGTTCAACACTGTAGCTCATGGCAGATTTTTTAGGTTTTAGAGTAATGCTAGGGCTGTTTAGCTTCTCTAAGGTAATGGTTGTTGGTTCGCTATAGTTTGCTAGTTGTCCATTAACTAAAACATCAACATTGAGTTGAGAGTTTTGAGGTTTCCCCAAATAGAGACTTATAGCTTTAAGTGCTACAGCTTTACTTTGTGTAGAGTAGAGATTAGAGAACTCTTTTTGAATGGTGACCAAGTCTTTTGCCTCTTTGCTAAAGTATTTTGTTTTTATGATAAAGTGCAAGAGCATGTCACGAACATTGGACTCAAAGTTACCTGTTCTGTTTCCATAAGGTTTAATGGCATAACGAGATAGTGCATGGTTGTTACTGTTATATAGTTTGTTTGCCTCTTTCTCTTTCCCTTGCATTTTTAAAATGGCAGACATATATAGGCTAGATAAAAAGTGTTTTGCATAGATTTTTTGTTCAAAAAGCATGTTTGCTGTACTCTCATCTAGTTCTTTGTGTTCAGCTAAAATAAAAGCAGCATAGAGACGATGGAAGTTGGTGTAAGCACCCTCATAACTATCATCTTTACTACTAACACTTTTAAGCATACTTATAATCTTTTTAGTAAACTCTGAACTCATCTCTGTACCATCACGCTTAAGCTCTAGTAGTGTTTGAGCTGCATAGAGTGAAGCGTAGGAGTTGACTTTTTCTCCATCTGACCAGTAGTAGAACTCTCCATAGTAGTTTTGCATATTTTGGAGTTTTTTGATTCCTTGACGAATAAAGTTTTTACTATCTCTTACTAAGCTGTCTTTGTTTAAAAATGCTTTAGCATAATGCATAGCTGAGAGTTTTGACGAGGTCTGTTCAGCACAACCATATGGGTAACCTACCAGATACTTCAAGTCAGATTTTAACGCACCTATGAGGTTGTTGGAGAGTGTTATGTATACTTTGGCATCACTATACTCTGTAGGGGCTGTAAAGGTTTTACTTTTATTTGTTATGCCCTTAAATGTTTTGGTCGAGATAGCATAAGGGCTATAGATAGGAAGTTCAACACTTTTGCTAATTATATCTTTCCCATCATCTCCATAGAGTATGATTTCTCCTTTTCCTACTTCATTTGCATAGAGCATTGCTTCTACTACTTTAGAGCTGTTTGCAGGAATGGTGATACTATCTTCTTTTAATGTAAAGGCTAAGTTAGCAGATAATTTAGAGCTTAGATTAATGGTTTTAGGCTCTTTTGTTGTGTTAAATACTCTAAGAGGAACCTCTATACTATCACCTGCTAAGAGATATTTAGGGTATGAGGGCTTAAGCATAATGTCATCTTTTATGGTAATCTCTTTTTCATCTACACCGATGTTATTTTTATTTACAGCTATAGCCACAATAGATGCTCGTCCATTAAATTCTGGAATATCTATGCTTATGTTGTTTTCTCTATTACTAAGGTCAACTATACCTGACCAGAGCATAAATGGTTTTATTCGTTTTCCTAAGTCTGGAGCCAAATGTTTTTGTCGTAGGGCTAAAATATCACCTGCTCCAAAGCTTATGAGTTTACCCTCTGCTATATATGTTGCCAACTTGTCATAGAGGTCATAGTAACTTAGCTTTTTATCAGCAGGGTCATTAAAATAGTCAAAAATTTCAGGCTTCTCTTGTTGAACAAGTTGTAGTATACCTCTGTCAACAATACTTACTAAAACTTTTGCAGGTTTGTCGGTACGTATGTTTAGGGTTAGTGAAGTTTTAGACTTACTCTCTTTTGGTGCTTCTATGGCTACTTTTATCTTATGTTCATCTCTATTTGGCTTGACAAATTTGTAGCCCATAGCTCTAAATGGAATAAGTTTTGAAGAGCTGTTAGATGCACGGAAAACTGTAGCATGAATATGTAGACCTCGTTTCATATCAACCTCTATAGGTATACGAACTTTTGCCACACCTTTTTGTAGCTCTATACGTTTGTACATCTCTACTTTGTCAGACTCTAAAGTTAAAAACAGTTGCCCCTCTAAAATAGGTGATTTTATACTTATGTCTATGTACTCACCTTTTTTATAGACTCTATCTTCAAAGTTTATCTCCACAGATTTTAAATCATTTTTTGGAGAGATATTTGAGTATGACCACCACCATACATCAAATGACTCAGAAGCAGAGTGACCACCTAAACGGTCATGTACCTCTATAACATAGTCACCATTTTCATGTATGTCACGGCTAAAAGACTCACCTGCGTTTATAGTAAAGCTATCAACAACTTCACTCTCTTTTTGCCAGTTATACTCTCCATCGCTGTAGTTATAGTGCCATGTTATATGTTTGACCACAGCATAGAGTCTACGCTTAATCTCTTCCCCTGTAATAGGGTCTATAAGTATGGCTTTCCCCTCTAACTTTTGACCCTTTTCAAATGAGCTTTTATTTAGTTTTAACCCAACCATATGTTTGTATGGGTAAATTTTTACTCTTTTATAGCTAGAGACAGGGTGGGTGTCGTCCATCACTGTTACGTTTATCATGGCTTCTAAAATAGAAGGAACTTTTTGGGTGATTTTAGTAGATAGCACCAGTGATTGTTTTCCCTCATTGTCTAGTATAAACTCTTCATTTGTATCTAGGTATGACTCTACATTTCTTTTTCCAATGTTGCTGTTTGAAAAAGTATAATTTTTAAAATTTTTATGTGAAAAATCTATAGGATCACTTGTAAGTCTAACCGAACCTTGAAGACCAGAAGAGGGAGCTCCAAAAAGGTAAGAGGAGCTGATGTTTAGCTCTATGAGTTCATTTGCTTTATAAATGTCTTTGTTGGTTACGATACGGTTTTCTATTTTAGGAGGCATGAAAGCTTCAACTTTTAGTAGTTTACCTCCAATTTTACTTTTACCTATAAAGGCTTCAAGCATATAGTTCCCTGTTCTATCTTCTTTCTCTAGTTGGTAGTTAAACTCTATCAGTCCAAACTCATCTGTATGGTAAACTTTTTCATGAATAGTTTTTCCATATAGCTCTTTTAAAACCAGTTTAATAGGTAATTTATTAGCAGAGATAAAGTCTCGGTCTTTTACAGTAATAAGAGCATTTATTTTAGAAGCAGGTCGTAAAATATTGCTTTGAAAATAGATATGAGCTTTAAAACGTTCTCTGTTTTCTAAAATATCACTTGGAGTAGGGCTGTTTATAGGTTTATTGAGGGCTAAAAAGTTTTTATCGTTGTTTGTACTAACGATGAGACCTTTAGGTTTTGCATTAAGTAATAAGCTCTTTTCTATAATGGCTACTCCATCTTTGTTGGTTGTGGCAGTGGCTATTAGGTCATTGTTCTCACCATAAAGCTCAACTTTGGCACTAGCTATAGGTTTTGCTGTGCTTAAAGAGAGTACATTTATAAAAGCTTGTTCTTTTGCTAAGTCTACAGAGATACCTAAGTCAGAGAGAAAGAGTATTTTTGAGGATGAACGCTCTTCTATCTCTTCATCTACAATTTCATCGTAACGTAGGTTAATTTTGTAGACTCCAAAAGGAAGCTTAGAGTCTAACTCTTTAAGTGAAAACTTCTGTTTTAAAATTTGATTTTTTTGATTGTTTAGGCTTAACTTCTTAGAGAGAATCTCTTTGGTATATGACTCCACACTGTCGATGTTGGCACTGTTAAAGTTTATAAAGTATCGTAAGTTATCATCGAGTAGACGTTCTACTATAAGTGTTGCCGTATCAACATTAACAGAGGAGAATCCTAACTCTCCTATATTTGATATATACTGCTTATCTCCATCAAAGTGAATGCTCTTTTTACGGTCAGTACTTTTTACTTTATATTGAACATCTGATTTAAGCTCTCTATAGGTTTTTAAGCCTTTTTTGAGTGTAAGTTTGTAGCTACTGTTTGGCTGAAACTCTGAGGAGATAATGTCAGTGTAGTAGTAAGAATCTTCAGAGATATTATACCTTTTTCGTAAATTATAATTAATGTAGTTATCTCTGTTGAGGGTAAAGTTTTCAATGCCTTCAACTTCTATGCTCTCTTTTGGCTTACCTTCTAGGGAGTCTTCTAAAAAGAGTCGAATGGCAAAATTACCATTGTCTAAAGCTACCATACGAGGCTTATCGCTAATGGTCATTGCTTTTTTGTCTTTGTCTAGGGTGACTTTGGCTGACTTACGATTAAACTCTTTGGTAAAATCTTTTTCAAGTCTACTCTGATGGGTAGTGCTTAAATCTTTGTCAATTTTAAGTACGATGTTAGCATTTTTAACAGACTCATTGATTTTTATAACCATATTTTTTGAGTCACTATCAATAACCGAGTAGTGAAGTTTTGTTTTTGAGAGCTTGTCAACTTTTGTCAATGTTAGGTTGTCAGAAAGAGAACTCTTATCAATTTCATCATTAAAACTCAAACGTAAAACTCTTTCAGCTTTAAAATAGTCAGTAACCATTACTTTTAGGGGTTCAGTTTTAAAAGAAAAGCTCTCATTTTTGTAGTTACAGTTATAGTTAGTAGCACTTTTCAGTGATGTTTTTGGAATAACTTTGAGTTTTGTAGTTGACTCTATTTTGTAGACTGCATCAAGTTTTGGCTGACAAGATAGTAGAGGCTTATGCGTGTAAGATATATTATTATCAAACATAGAAGTTTTAGACTCTAGCATAAAAGGCTCATCTAAAGGAACTATCTCTTTTATGCTATTAATAGGGTTTGAAAATAACAGGGAGCTAAAGATTAGGAGGAAGATGTGTTTTTTCATGATAAACTCTTTTTTTTTATTTTAGCATATTTTTACCACTCTTCCAGATAAACTTCAATAGTTTGCATTTTAGCTCCTTCATCTAAACATGAAATTTTATGTTTTTTGGGACTAAGGTATTGGTAGAATGGGATAGAAGATTTGCCTATAATTGGCTCTCTGTTATCTATGAGCCAGTATATGGTTTGGTTTTCCTCAAAAGAGTAACAGCGTAACATGGTCTTTTTAAGTTGAGTAGGAAGCATACGGTTATGAGCATATGTTTTGTTATGAATAGGGTTGGTAATTAGTGGTTTATAGCTTTTCCACTCTTGGTAGCATCTGTGAGTGGAGAGATCTGAAAATTTCTCTATTTTCTTGTTTTGAATAAGGTAAGAGAGGACTTCAGCTCTCATAGCTTGGCAAGGGGTTTTTGTTTTGACTCCAACTATAAAACTGTCTTCTATCTTCTCTTTACATCTGCCTATCACTATGCTGTCTTGACAGATATGCTTTTTAGCGATGCCTTTTGGCTCTTGGAACCATGACTGTTTTCCTAGCTCTTTAAAAATTTTAAACATAGTAGGTGAAGCTGTCCTTAGTCCTGTCGCATAGGTTTGATTAAATGCTTTACTAGATCTTCCTGAAAAGTTTCCATACCAAACAGCTACAGTGTACTTTGGTGTGTATCCTACCGTGAGCATATCTTTAGCATGAGCAGAGGTTCCTGTTTTAAAAGCGATACGAGGCATGTTTTTCATGTACTCCCATGAAGATGAGAAGTTGAGTCTTGGGGCATTGGCTAAGATGTTAGAGATGAGGTAGGTTGATTGTGGTGTGAGTATCTGTTTACTTTCTCTTTTATGATTCTGTAGAAAGGTAGCTTTTTTATATGTTCCACCATTGGCAAACATGGCAAAGAGCTGAGCGTTCTCTTTAAGTGAAAGACCCCAACCCCCAAGAGTTAAAGCTGAACCATAATAAGACTTGGGTTTAGTCAGTGAGCTTATGTGAGCCTCTTTTAGTAGACTATAGAGGCTCTTGTCTCTTAAGAGTCTATCTAACTCAACAGCTGGGATGTTGAGTGAAAACTGTAAAGCTTCTGTGGCTGTGACCTCTCCCATATAGCTTTTTGAGTAGTTGGTAGGTTTGTAGCCATCTATAAAAAGAGGAACATCATAGAGTTTTTTAAGAGGGGTAATCAAGCCCTCTTCAAGTGCCTTAGCATAGACTAGTGGTTTAAGAGTAGAACCAGGGGAGACTAAAGCTCTAAGCCCATCATTTTGACCTCCATGTCTGCTATCGTAAAAGTTTTGAGAAGCCACATATGCCACGATGTTCATACTTTTGTTCTCTATAACAATGGCAGAACCATTATAGACAGAAAACTTTTTAAGCTCTTTGACTTGAGAAGCTACAAGTTGCTCTACTTTATGTTGTAGGCGTATATCTATGGTGGTATTGACCTCACCCTCTGTTATTATTTGAGCTGTAAGATGAGGAATCTGATGAGGTAAATCTTTTATATCTGTTGAGATATTCTCCTTTTTCGCTCTTAAAAACTCCTCTTCTTTTAGGAGTTTGAGTCTATAAATTCGTGTTAAAAGTCTATTTTTTATTTCTGCTATATCTCGACCCTTCTTAGGACGATTAGCATTTGGATTTTTAGGAATACTTGTCAAGTATGTAATCTGCGAAAGCGAAAGCGAAGAGGGTGGAAGATTAAAGTAACGAAACGAAGCCGAAGCAAACCCCTCAACATTCCCTCCATAAGGAGCATTGTTCAAGTAAAACCGAAGTATCTCTTCTTTGCTATAGTACCACTCCAACTGAAAAGCTTGGAACATCTCAACCAATTTTTGAGAGAGAGTACGCGACTTGTGGTGCATCATACGAGCGACCTGCATGGTAATGGTCGAAGCTCCAATTTTACGCTGATTGGTCACATTAAACCAAACAGCACGAAGAAGTGCAAGTGGGTTAACACCAAAGTGCTGTTCAAAATATTGGTCTTCATACCCTAAAACTATCTTTTTTATATCAGGGGTTAATTCCTCTTTTTTTAGCTCCATTCGTAAAAAGCCATCGGAGCTTAGTTTAACGGAGAGTAGGTGATGGTCTTTATCATAAATAAGGGTTGACTGTGGTTTGTTGAGTCTTGCTGTGTTTAGGGGGTAGAGGTAGTTTAGGAGGATGATGGTTAGTGGGAGAGTGATGAGGGTTAGGAGGGAGTTTTTTATTGTTAATCCTTATCTGTTTTTTGTTTTACAAGTGTGTATTATAATTATCTATCCACCCACTTAAATATTTCCAATACCAAAATTTTATCTGCTTCAACTTTGTAAATAATGGTATACCCCATAATAGAGTGGCTTCTTTTCTATAGTCATCGCTTAATGCCAAACTCCGTCATAAAAAACTTATCCATCTCTTTATTGTACTCATCTTCTGTTAAGCCTACAGTTTTTTCAGCTCCATAAGCTCTCTCTTGAACCTCTTCAACAGTGCTAACCATTAATTCATGAGGAAAAGAAGTTACTTTTTTCTCTAACTTTTTAAACTTCAAACCCTCTTGAGGTAGACTCTGTAGATAACTCATGAGTTTATCATATATATTAATATCTTGAATATCTATTTGAATACTATGCACTAAAAACTCCTTTGACATGGTTTATTATATTTTATCATAATCTGTATTTATCCAACAAGTGCAACAATATTCTTCTGAACACTCTCAATAACACTACTTGGTACTTTGCAGATAAAACTTATTTCACGTACAGAAAAATCTAAATTTTTAACTTGGTCAGAGAGAATAACCCCTTCAACAGGTAGATTATTAGGAAGCATCACTTCAAAAGGGTAATCTTTTATTTTCGAAGTAATAGGAAGAGCAATACATAAAGAGGTTTTTTCGTTATATATTTTGGGTGAAAGAATTAGAGCAGGTCGTTTACCTCTTTGTTCGTGTCCTGCTTGTGGGGTGAAATTGAGCCAAACAATATCTCCTCTATCAGGAACATAGCTACCACTCTTCATTGCCTACACTCCCACCTGTCTCTATCTCTTTATGCAAGTTTTCACTGTTAATCTGTGAAACCAACGTCTCTAGTAAAGTGTTGCTTTTTGGTTTAATGGTTAACATTCCGTTGTTTACAGATAATTCCATTATAGAGTTTTCATTTATGGATAAAGTGTTAAGTATATCCTTTGGTATGCGTAAGGCAAGAGAGTTTCCCCACTTTTTTAGTGCAACGGTCATAATAAATCCTTGTATTAAGTATATACATAATAATACATTAATATTTTTTCTTTGTCAATATATCTTTAACTATTATTCTCATGCTTTTAAATTTACTTATTGTACCTCTCCCAATTCGCAACAATATAATCCCCAACTCGAAAAGAGTTGGCATAAATTGTCCACGTATAAGTAACTGATCCACCTGTAGGCATAAAGCTACCATCGCTTACAAAAAGGTTACTTACTTCATGGGCTTGGCAGTGTTTGTTTAAGACAGAGGTTTTGGAGTCATTTCCAAAACGGCATCCTCCTGCTTGTAGGTTGGCAGGTGGGTAGCTACTCATAGAGGAGAGTATGTTTTTTGCTCCCATCTCTTTTAAAACTTCTTCTGCTTTTTTAGCTAAAAGTTTGGCTACTTTTAGGTCGTGAGGGTGGGCTCCTATGCGTATGTTGGCAACAGGTACGCCATAAACATCTTTGTACTTTTCATCAACAGATACAAAGCAGTTATCTGTAGGTAGCCAGTCGTTAAAGACTTCAAAGTTTAGCTGTTTGGTGGCTGTGAATTTATGAAAAATTTTATTTTGTAGCTCTTCTCCCCATAGTAATTTACTTCCTTCCCAACGCTGTTTACTCGCTTTTGAAATGGGGTTAGCATGTTCAAAAAGAAAATCAACTATTCCCCCTTTCATTTTCTCTATTTCATACCAATCACAGAGTGAACGGTTGACAAAGAGACCTTCGACCATAAGCTCTTTTAGGGGCATGGTTTTTGCATCAAATTGACCTGAACCTACACCACCTGCTGAAAAGAGTAGGTTTTTTCCTACTTGTCCAGTGTTGTTGGCTAGACCGTTGGGGAAGTTTTTAGACTTTGAGTTAAGCAAGAGTCTACAACTCTCAACTGCTTGACCTGCTACGACAAAGATGTTTGCTTTAATGTTATGCTCTTTTTTTGTTTGGGTATCTATATAAATAGCTTCTGTCACTTTGGCATTTTTCTCAACCAACTTTTTTACAAAAGCATGAGTTATAATGGTTAAGTCCCCCGTTTTTAGAGCAGGTTGAAGCAGTGATGCTCTAGCACTCCCTTTTGCTCCACTTGAACAAGGGTACGAGCCACAGTAGTTGGAGTAGTAGCAGTTGGCTCGGTCATCTTTTGGTTTGGACAAAATGGCACGAGGGGTTTTGTATGGAACAAACCCTAGTTTGTTACAACTTTGGTCTATGCGTTTAGAGATGGGGTGTTCATCTAAAGGAGGGTAGGGGAACTCTTTTGTACTTCGTGGTTCGTGGTATTTATAAGGGGTGACTTCTCCTGAAACACCTACCAAACGTTCAACCTTTTCAAAGTAGGGTTCAATCTCATCATAGTCAATCGCCCAATCAACTACATTGGCTCCCTTAATCGTTCCATACGTAGAGAGCAGTTTAAAATCTACAGGTTTTAACCGATGAAAATAGCCACTCATAAAGTTGGATGAACCACCTACAATATTTCCGTTAAAAAAACTGCTTTCGGTTACATAGGTTGGGGTTTTAACCCACTTTCCATTCTCTAATGCTTCAATGGTATGGTAAGACTCTTTAAGGTTGGGCGTTACGATGTCTCTTTTACAGTAGGCTACTTCATCTTTTGAGAAATCTTTCTCTTTTAAGAAGCCTCCACGTTCAAGCATGACTACTTTTAGTCCAGCTTCTGTGAGTGTATGGGCTACACCCGATGCTCCTGCTCCTGTACCTACGATGCATACGTCGTATTTCATGCTATCTCCTCTGCCCACATCTTTTTGGGTTGTGGTTGTCCTGTGTGGTGTTGCGTCCATTTCCACCCTAGCTCATTTTTATTACCACCATAAATAGGGTCAGAAAATAGAGCCTCTAAAGTGTAAAAAAGCAGAAGTGAAACCCAGTTTTCACCTTTAGAACTGTTGTTTACAAAATCTCTTAAAGCTTTGTCCTGTTTTTCGGAATTCATGCTAAGAAAAGTTGGCTCTTCTTTCATAAGCAACTCGGTACCAAAGATTAAAAATTTTAAATCATCTTTCCAAAAAGAGGAGTGAGTAGTAACCGTAGCCAAATAGTTAGTTGCTCCAAATTCAGATGCTGAGGGAGCCTTTAACCCCTTTGGAAAAAGAACCTTCTGCACAGTCTCTATGACCTTAAAAGGTTCTACTCTTATGTGGGTTTTTTCTCCTTGAGGAAGTAGCGTAAGGGCTGTTCCTGCTAAAAGTGTTGACGCTATAAATACACGTCTTGTCATTATGTTTTTCATGAAAATATTATAACATTTTTCAAAATATTACTACTGTAACAAATGTTACATAAGTAATATTTATATTCTGTTATAATTCTTTCATAACTTAACAAAAAGGATTTTTATGAAAAAAATATTATTTGGCTCATTGGTAACAATGGCTTTAATTGCAGCAACAGGTTGTTCAGGAATGGACTCAGGAGCAAAGAGTGCCAAGTGTGGTGGAGGTAAATGTGGTGGTGATAAAAAAGCTGAAAAAGCCATGAAATGTGGAGCTGACAAAAAAGCTGACAAAGGTATGAAATGTGCTGCAGGTAAATGTGGTGGTGACAAAAAATAGTCACCTCTAAACAAAGTGGAGAGACCTCCTCCTCTCTACTTAACCTCTAAAGTTAATAAATCTTCAGCCCAAATAACATCCCCTTTAAAACGCTCTCTTATCAATTTTAAACTTTCATTTTCAGTGGCATAGGTTCGTTTCATACGGTGAGATAGAACCAAATGTTTTACCTTGGCTTTTTGTGCTACCTCTCCAATACGCTTAGGGGTAATGTGTAAAAGCTTTGCAAAATGTCCAGCATCTTGGGGAATGGCATGATGTACGACCAAGTAGTCAGCATTTTTGGCTAAGGTTATGAGTTTATCACTACTTGCCGATGTGTCTCCTGCAAAAACTATTTTTTTACCTGCTATGTTAATGCAGTAGGCGATGGCAGGGACTTTACCATGCGTTACACCTACTGTCCCTACGGTAATTTGACCAAATGTTTTATGGTTGAACTCTTGATTGAACATAATAGGCTTTATTTGAAAAGAGTCACTTTGTGGTGTTAATATGTCATTCATGTAGGCATAAGCTCCTTTTTTCCCAAAGAGTCTTTGAAGATATTCATTAATATTAGGAAAGTCTCCAGCCTCTGTTGTCCCTAAAATAGGAAGAACATCTGTTCTCTTTGAAAAATATCCAGCTTTCATAAAGGCAGGAAGGTCAGCTGAGTGATCGATGTGAAGATGGGTTAGAGCTATAAACTCTAGGTCTTCTATTTTAGCACCACTTTGAGTAAAACGTAAAAAAGCTCCTCCTCCTGCATCTACTAGTACCTTTGCTTTTCCATTAACCCAAATAATATAGGAGCTTGAAGCTCTTTTAGAAAATTCAGGTCCTCCTGAACCAAGTATTTGAAGAGAAATATCTTTTGCAAATATTAGTATAGGGCTTAGGATTAAGAGTATGATTGTAAATAGCTGTTTTTTCATTTTAAATCTCCATTATAGTTTTATTTGATTATACATAATAATACAAAATATGATTGTAACTTTTGTTACGTCAAAATGTTTTTGCCTATTTTTTATACCATAAAATAATTTCTATACACTAGAAATAGATAATTTGACTCTTTTTTAAGCATATTTGATATATTGGTTATTTTGATGCACTCTTACTATTTAGATAAAATAAAAGCTATCAAATCTAACAAAAGGAGAATAATTATGTTAGACAATCCGTCCTACATTATTGACACATTTTTTGCCATCTTTTCGATGACATTAATTATATTTATGGTACCTGGTTTTGCTATGCTTGAAGCAGGCTTGGTGAGAACTAAAAACGTTTCATCTGTACTTACTGTAAATGTTATGATTTATGCTATTGCATCGATGTCTTTTTTACTTATAGGGTATAAGTATGCTTTTGGTTCTTGGGACCACCAAGATGGCATGAGCAAGTATGCTTTTTTTCTTTTTCAGATGGCATTTGTTGGTAAAGTTGTAAATATTATGTCTGGTGGAGTAAGTGAACGTTCACGTATTTTACCTTTGGCTATTTTTACCATAATAGTTGGTGCATTTCTTTACCCTACTATTGTAAACATCACTTGGGGTGCTAACTTTTTATCGGGTACTATTTTAGATATTTCTGGTATGGCTGACCTTGCTGGTTCGACGGTGATTCATTCAACTGGTGGTTGGGCATTGTTGGCTGCCATTATTATTATGGGACCTAGACATGGACGTTATAAAAAAAATGGTGCTGTTCGTGTTATTCCTGCTTCTAATATTCCTTTAGTTACTTTAGGTGCATTTTTACTTTGGATAGGTTGGTTTGGATTTAATGGTGGTTCTGTTGGTTCTATTGCTTCAAAAGATAATGCTGATGCAGTTGCTCTTACCATTATGAATACCAATACAGCAGGTCTTTCAGGTGCTATAGTTGGTTGGTTATTGACTTACTTTCGTTATCGAAAATTTGATATTACTATGATGCTAAATGGTGCATTGGGTGGTCTTGTTGCTGTAACAGCTGGTCCAGACCAGTATGATATCTATACACCAATACTTATTGGTGCTATTGGTGGAGCATTGGTTGTTTGGGCTGTTCCACTTTTTGATAAATTAAAAATGGATGACCCAGTTGGTGCGTTGTCAGTACACTTGGTAAATGGTATTTGGGGTACGTTAGCAGTTGGTATTTTTGTATCAGATGTTAGTATTTTGGCACAGCTTAAAGGTATAGTTGTTGTAGGTGCTATTGTTTTTCCTCTCTCTTTTGTTATAATATATTTGATCAACAAAGTATTTGTACTTCGTGCAGATGATAATGAACAGTTGGAAGGTATAGATAGCATAGAGTGTGGTATGGAAGCTTACCCAGAGTTTAAACGTAGTATTTAATTGTAGGGTGTAGTCCCCGACTACACCATAAAAACCAAGTTGTTATGAGTAAAGATGTTCACATTATAAAAGGAAAAAAAATGAAAAAAATAGAAGCAATCATAAAACCATTTAAACTAGAAGATGTAAAAGATGCATTAATAGAAGCAGGAATAGAGGGTATGACCATTTCTGAAGTAAAAGGTTATGGACGACAGCAAGGTCATTCTGAGCTTTATAGAGGGGCTGAGTATGTTATTGAATTTATTCCTAAAGTTAAAATTGAGATAGTTGTAAGTACACAAGAGTATGCAGATATTGCAGTAAATACTATTAAAGAGGCTGCATTAACTGGCAAGATTGGGGATGGAAAGATTTTTGTTTCAGATATAAATCATGTTGTTAGAATTCGTACTGGTGAAGAGGATGAAGAGGCACTTTAATAAAATTTTATTATTAAGACTCTTTATTACACTCTCCTGATTTCTTTAATACATAAGTTGTAAAAAGAGGTCCTATAAATTCATGTACAAGAGTGGTGGCAATAATAATATTTAAAATTATTGGAGCCACCAGTTCAAACCCTGCTTTATTTTGGAGTGAGAGAGCTAGTCCAATAGCAATTCCAGCTTGAGGAAATAGAGCAATACCCAGATAGTTCTGAATAGGTTTACCTGCACCACTTATTTTTGCTCCTACCCAAACACCCGTTACTTTTCCTAAAATTCTAAAGAATACATAAACGACAATAACAAGGGGCATGCTTAAAAGGAAAACTACATTTAAGTGCATGGCAGAGAGTGTGAAGAAGAGTAAAAAGATAATATCTTTAAGATGATGGTCAAACTCTTTTTTGACTAAAACAAAATTGTTGGATAGATTTGCCATAACAACACCCATAACCAATGAAGAGAAGAGAGGCTCTAACTCCCAGTAGTCACTTAGACTATAAACAATAAATATCATACCTAGTGTAGATGTGGTTTTCATACTTGGTTGGTCAGTAAAAACTTTATCTATTAGTTCTGAGATAATAGCCCCTGCAGCACCAACAAGTATGCTTAGTATAATAATCCAAAATACTGTTAAAATAGTAGATATAGATAAGCCATAGCTTCCCATTAAGGAGGATGTAAAAGTAACAATAAAAGAAAAAATAATTAATGCTATGGCATTATCTGCTGCAACAACTGAGAGTAAAAATGAGCTGAATTTACCTTCTACTTTTAGTTCATGAATAATAGCTAAAATAGTAGCTGGAGCAGTAGCTGAAGCTAAACCTCCAAAAAGAAGTGCAATAGCCAGTCGTTGTTCCTCTGCAAAACCAATACCTAGAAGATGAAAAAGAGAGTAAAAACTAACGCTAATAAAAAAGAAGGTAAAAAAAGTTTCAAAAAAAGATATAAGAGCAATCTGTTTCCAAACTTTTTTAATAATATGGTATTTTAGATTTGCACCTACCAATACAGCTATAAGAGATAGAGATAAATCGGTTATAATATGGGTGTTTTCAATAAATTTATGAGTGACAATCCCTAATACTTCAGGTCCTATAATAAAACCAAGTATAAGATAACCAACAATATTAAGAATTTTTAGTTTGGAACTTACCCATTTCATAAATGCACCCAATACAAATATGATACCTATGTAAAAAAGTGTTTGCATAAAATTTCTAATTCCCTAAAAGTTTTTTTGTATGATACACTAAATTAATAATTATTAACCAAAAAACTTAAAATTTATTATTTATGATGGTATTAAATCCTCTCTGCTTAATTCTTTAATATCTCTTTTTCCCATAATGGCTAAAAGAGATTTGATTCCAGTAATTAAAGCTTCATGATAGTTTGCGATGGTTTTTGATTTTTTTGCGACTAAAAATTTAGAGCGTTTTCCTTTGTCCATGGTTGCTAAGCCTACAGGGCATTGATGCCCTCCTGCTCCTGAGCAGTGTCTAGCACGGATACATCCTGCACTTATCATAAAACCTCTAGCGATATTAATAAAGTCAGCACCATAGGCAAAGAGTTCAACAGCATCATCGGGTGTTAGAACCTTTTCACTTGCAATAAGCTTTAGCTTTTCTCTTACACCTTCTCTTTTGAGCTCAGCTACTACAATGTCAAGTGAATTTTGAATAGACATTCCTACTCTGCTCATCATCTCTCTTGGAGCTGTAGCTGAACCACCATCTCCTCCATCTATGGTTAAAAAGTCAGGGTAGGGTTTTCCCTCTTTTACTCTCTTTTTTATCTCTTGAGAGTACTCTTGAAAATTTTCTCTAGTAGAGATAACAATTTTGATTCCTACAGGTTTTTCAGAGAGTTTTTGTAGCTCTCCTACAAAGTCAAATAGCTCTTCTATACTAGAAGCATAGGGGAAACGATTGGGGCTATAGAGAGGTTTTCCTGCTTCTACACCCCTATAATAAGCAACTGAAGCAGTTACTTTCTCTGCTAGTAGTTTACCTCCCGTCTGTTTGGCTCCTTGAGCTATTTTTATCTCGGTCATTTTACAAAACTTCATAACCTTTTGGTATCGAAGTCCATCAAAATCACCATCTTTGTCTTTGACTCCATAGAGTCCTGAACCAATCTGTAGAACAATATCTGGAATATTATTTAGTGGTTCTTGGGGAAAAAATTCTAAGGGTTGCTCCCAGTCAATACGGTAAAGTAGCATTTTATTTGTGTCAAAGCTATAGGTTTCTTTCTCTTTGGAGCGAATAACCATACTCTTATACAAACCAATAGCTGTGTATTCATTTAGTAAAATCTTAACAACTCTAAATATACTTTTTGCAAACCAAGTACCCTCTTTTATGGTTAAAAAACGGTTCTCATCGGGGTTATCACTACACTGATGACTTTTTAGAAAATTTGAGGTTAAAGAACCTTCTCCTGTATTGATAGGGAAGTTACCATAGTAAGCTCCTTGGGCAAAGGCTCGTGTCCCTTCAGGACTGATAGCACCATCGCTCATGGCTGACCTACCTATGACACTTTTGGTGACAAAAGGGTGAGCGTGTCGCTCTCCAAAAGTTACACTTAGGTTACTGTTTACTTCATCATCATTGAGGACAAAGTTAGCATGACGAAAAAAATTATGGTTTTGACCATAGGGCTTACTTAGACCATAAGGTCTTGTCAATGAAAATGAGTACATAAGTGACTTTTGATGTGAAGCTTTGTTGACCCAGTCTACTTTTTCATAAGAGTCATAATAGGTCTCATCTCCAAAGTATTGACGCATAGGGTCAC
>JALUKQ010000043.1 GCA_027056485.1 Campylobacteraceae bacterium
GTAATAATGGTTACAACTATGAGTACAAAGGCATCTGACTTTGGCATGTACTTAATACGCTTAAGTGATGAAAACTCAAAGGTTCCTATACTTACCATAAACATGATTCCTACCAATACAGCGACAGGAATAGCAGCAATAACCGATGAGAAACTTACAACCAAGATAATGAGTAAAACAGCAGCTGTTAAAGAGGAGAGTCTTCCGAGTCCACCAGAGGTAAAGTTAATGACACTCTGCCCAATCATGGCACAACCTGCCATACCACCAAAGAGACCAGATGCTGTATTTCCTACACCAAGTGCTACACACTCTTTGTTTCCTGAACCACGTTTTCCACCCATTTCATCAAGAACAGAGAGTGTAAGTAGTGACTCAATAAGCCCAACAAGTGCTACAATAACTGCTGTAGGTAGGATTATTTTCATCGATTCAACAGAGAAGAGTTCACTCATAGGCATCACAAAGGTAGGCATGGATACATGAGACAAATCAGCTAAGTCACCTACAAGTTTGGTATCTAACCCTGTAAAATAAACAACCAAGGTAATAGCAACAATAGCAATTAATCCAGCTGGGATAGCTTTTGTTATTTTAGGTAAAAAGTGCATGGTGAGCATGGTAATTAAGATGATAATATACATAATGTAGTTCTCAGAGAAACTGGCTTTTATAATCTCTAAAAAACCATGATACTGTTCTATATTTTTAGGTTCTAAAAATTTTAGTTGAGCCAGTGCAATAACAATAGCCAAACCATTTACAAAACCAAAGAGTGCAGGTTGAGGAACAAGACGGATAAATTTACCCATTTTAAGTAGACCTATAACTATTTGAATAAGACCTGCAATGATAGAGGTGACTAAGATGTAGTTGAGTATCATCATAGAGAGAGCCTCTTTATCTAAGTTAGGGTACATATGGTTTACTGCCAATCCCAGCGAGACAAAGACAACAGCAACAGAGCCAGTAGCTCCTGATATCATACCAGGTTTACCCCCAAGCAAAGAGGTTATAAGACCAATAATAAATGCACCATATAGACCTACCACAGGGGAAACCCCTGCAATAAATGAAAAAGCAATAGCTTCTGGCACTAAAGCAACAGCAACCAAAGCTCCTGATAGAACATCATTTTTAATGTTTTGTGTAGAGTAATTTTGTAGATTAAACAAAAGAGAATTCCTTTAGAAAATAATGGCGAATTTTAGCATAATTATTAAAGGCTTTAATTGAATTTTTTCTCTCTAAGTTAATTTGTCTTGAACCTTTTTTACTTATTTCCACTTTACTTCTAAATGATTTCTTTTCCATGCTTCAATACCTCCTAGCATATTAACAGCATCAAATCCATTGTCTCGTAAAAGTTTGGTTGCAGTTACACTTCTATTCCCTGTATGACAATAAACTACTATCTCTTTAGATTTATCTAAACGATTTAAATTCTGACTTAAAACTTGAAGTGGTATTAAAACTGAATTAGCAATTTTTCCATCATGAGGTATCTCTTTTGCTGTTCTTACATCTAAAATGAATAGATTCGGATTTTCTAAAATTTTATCAAAAACCTCTAAAGGTTCAATATTAAAAGATTTTGTACTTCTGATAGAAATAGGTTCCTCTATATAAGGTATTGCATTAGATACAGCTCTTCTCTCAGTGATATGCCTTAACTCATAAGTTGGAACTTCTTCATAGTATTTAATAGGCTCTTCATTTATAATTTGTGTTCTACTATCTATTTTTATGGTTTTACTACATCCCAAAAATAAGAGACTCGATAGTGGAATCCATATTAATTTATTTTTCATAAAATTCTCCATTTTTTAAATTATTAGTTTTTACAAAACTATTTTGCTTTGTAAAATATACTTGATGGTTGAGAGTAGTTGGGGACATTATCATAGGTAAACACAGCAAAATACTTATCTATATTGGTTGAACCATAGTTGTCAAAGGTGTAGTTGTCTGAACCAGCATAGAGTTTAACTCCATCAAATGGGTTTTTAGGTGTGTGCCAACGGTTTCTTACAACATAATAACCTACCAAATCATCATCTTCTACCTTGTCCCATGTTATCTTAACCAATTTGTTTTCTATGGTGGTTTTAAGATTAACAGGTGATGGTAGTGGAAACTTTCTACGTTTTATGTATTTTACTTTTAGTTTAGCAGCTTTTTTACCATCGTATGCCCAGTTTATAACATGGTCACGGCTCAATACAGATGTAGGACGAATAATGAATTTTGCTTCATCTCCTGCTCTTTGTTTCTCTTCAAGAGCCAGTTTTGAGTAGTGGTCAAAAATAAAATGATGTTTCTTCTTTGAACCAAGTTCTGCTGAACTTACTTCATAACCAATAAACTCTATACGTTCTCTGTCTTTAATATCTTGATAGCTAAACTCTTCTAAGTCAATAAACTCAACGTTATAGCGAATGTCTACCTCTTTTTTAACGGTAGAGGTGTTTGATATCTCTATCCAAGCATCGGTAATAATTGCTTCATCAGGATTGGGTAGAGAGGTAAGGTCAAAAGACATGTAGGCGTAAATTTTTTCATCATCTTTGTTAAATCCACAGGCTAATGTTTCATGTGTAATGTCATCTGGTGCAATGGTCATAGAGTTTTGTAACTCTATACTTACTTTATGACTAGGAACGGTATATTTTATGTCTATAGATGGTCGGTAGTGTAAGCCACCACCTTGAGTTCCATAACCAATGTCAAAGACCATTATTTGTGAGTCTCTTCCTACAGGTAGTTTGGTAGGACCTGCTAGTTTTAGTGTTATTTGTCCTTTTTTTACCTTTTTTTGAACCATTCTATTTTCAAACTCGTTACAGTCCCAATGTGACCAGATACCTTGTGTTAGCTTTTCCGAAGGAATACTTGCACCCAGTGTCTTTACATGTTTAGCTTTATGTATTTGCTCAAAGTCACGTATGTTTGAAACACTCTCTTGGTCTATGACAGAGAGAGACCATTCACCAAACTTTTCTATTTTAGCCGATACACGGTTTAGAGGGTAGAGAGAAATTTTAGTATCTAAAACAATAGCATCTTTAGGAATACTAGATAAATCAAAAGTCATAACCCCATAAGATATACCTCGACCTTCACTTACACCAACTTTTAAGGAGTTCACACCAAAGTGTCCATGGTTTGCTTCGGGTGACTTCTCAGCAACATAACCAATCTCTGAAGCGTTAGGAAAGACAGTTCTTGAAAATTCATATTCATCGAGAAGCGTTTTTAACTTTACTTTTGGTGCATAAGGAGATTTGATTTTTGTTAGTTTATCAACAGCTCTTATGTAATAAAAGTACATAGTACCACTCTTTAGGTTCTCATCTATAAAGTTTTTGTTGCAAGTAACTCCAATAAGAGATGATTCATTACATGCCATTTTGTTGTTGAGGTTTCTATATATTTTAAAGTATACATTTGGATTCTCTTCATACTCCCAATTTAGAGAACAGGTATCATTCGAAAAGCTCTCTATATGGAAGTTTTCTACTCTTTTAGGTGCTGCCTTTCCATAATTACTAGCCTCACTAAGTGCATAGAGTAGGGCAGGGATATTCTCTTGTACTGACTCTGACATGTTTTGAATATAGTCTGGAATGTTTCGTGTTCCAACCTCTACAACTATAGCGATGATACCTTTTGAGTAGTAGTACTCACGACCAGAACCTGAAATAAGCTTTGTAGGTGGCTTTCCACGGTTTATTCCATACTGTCGTCCTGTTACTTTATGAATATGGTAGTTCATGTTTGCACAAAGTGCATTCATGTCTGTTCCTTCTATTTCACTCTCATGGTTGAATTTGTGTGCAGGAAAAAATACATTTCCTTGTGAGTGGTAGTCTAATGCTATGGTAATATTTTCATGCTCATCTACAAACTTTTTTATGGCTAGTGTTTCAGGCTCCGAAAATGGATGAGGTCCACCATAAACATTGCTAGAGGTATTGGTAGATTTTCGGTAACCTACTGAAAAGTTACGATTTAGGTCAACTCCAAAGGTTCCGTCACCATTGTCTCGTCTATTTTTTCTCCAAAAAGAGAAGTGTTTACGTGAGTATTCAAACCCATCAGGGTTAAGACAAGGAACGATATATAGAGTATTTTTACTTAGTGTCTCTAGTATCTCTGGGTTATTGGTATGGTTTTTAAGAATGTAGTCTATAAAGTCAATAGCCAGTTCATGACCAATCCACTCACGAGCATGAGCAGTTCCTGTATAGAGTAGCGCAGGTTTTAGTTTTGCATAGGCAACATTTAGCGAGATGGTTGCAAGTAAGATTTCTCGACCTTCCCATGTAGTACCAATATTTTCTAAGCTAATAATATCTGGATATTTTTCAACACATGCTTCAAGAAAGGCACAGCTCTCATCATAAGATTTATATTGTTGTTTCATTGGTAAGTTTCCCCTATGTTAATAAATGAGATTTTAACAGATTGTTACCAATATGGAGTTTAATGAACTATGTATCAATTATAATATAAATAAATATTTGTTATATGTTTCTATTTAAAAGGGTATAGAGGATATTAATCGGGCAGGAGTCTACCCGACTTGAAAGAGTATAAAACTTATTTAGTTTTATATTCATCCCATACTGCAGTGATTTTCTCAACCATTTTTATTTTGATACCTTTTACATTTTCTAATGCTCTTGGATCCATCTCTAAAATGTTAATTAACTCTTCATGGTTATAGAAATTTAATATTTTCTTTAACTTTTTCTCTGTTAACCCTTTTACTGAAAGTAGTAAAATCTCTAACTGATCTTCAGAAATCTCAATAGCTAAAGAGGCTTCATCACCACTTGGTATAGGTGCTTCTTCTTTTTTAAGAGCTGGAACTTTCATAGATTTTATGTTTTTAAGTGCAAAACGGTCTTGGTAATTCCATTTTTCACTTGGCCACTCTTCAAATGTTCTCTCTTTTACATCAAACATTTTATAAGCAGAGTCAAGTTCATGTAGGTAGTATTCACCCTCTCCATACATTTTTTTCTTGTTCCCAAAGTAAGAACCATCGTAAGAAGCGTTATATTTACCAAAAGTAATATGTCTCATGGTTCTAAGCAAATCTGGAGAGATTTTTCCTAGCTCTTCCCAGTTAAACATAGGCATATGTGGCTTTCTAAATCTTCCTTCACTTAGACTCCACATTAGGTATTGACCTATCCAGTCTCTGATGTATGGGAAGGCAGCAAAAGCAGTTGCACACTCTAAGATGCGAACTTTACCATCTTTACCGTAGGCAACATCACATGCCCAATATTCAGCATTAGCAGCTTTACTTACACGAACAGCAAGGTCAAGAACATTTTTAGGTACATCCATGTAGTCCATGCTTCCACCTTGAGAAGTATTGGTTAACCACTCACCTTCAGGAGCTCTTCTCCAAAATGCACATACAGGTTTATGACCAATAAGCATTACACGAATATCAGCTTCCATTGGAACAAAATCTTGGAAATACATTGGGTGGTACTTTTTCTTATCGTACAACTTTTTTGCTTCTGCATATGAGTCTACTTTATGTACAAAGTATCCACCATAGTTAGATGGACCATAAGATTTTTTAACTATCTTTGGATACTCAGTCTTTTTTAGAAACTTATCACCATTTTCTCTGTTGTAGTAGATATATGTTTTAGGAATTGGTAGATTATATTTCCATGCAAAACGGGTTACATTCTCTTTTGATTTGTTAGAGAACTGAGTATCAAGAGATGGAATAAAACGTACATGAGGAAGTTCTCTGGCTATCTCTCTAAATGTTTCATAGGCAGTTGCAGGAATATTTCCTATAAGTACATCTATTTTTTTATCTTTTACCTCTTGGATAAATCTATCTTTATCTTTCCCCCAGTGGTATGTTACTGTCTCTATTTTGTTTGGCCAACCCTTAAAGTTAGAGTAGTCGAAAAATCTTAATACATAATCCATGTATAAGAATCCTAGTTTTGGTAGTTCTTTATTGCTTAAGCCCATTATTGTCTATTTCCTTTGTCTGTTATTTTTTTCTTTTAGTTTTTTGGTCTATTAAATCAACGATTAAATCAATCTTCTTATCGTTAAAGTTAAGACCCATTTTCTCTTGTTCTGGTGTTGCAAATGCTGGTATTCCATTTACTTCAAGTACCACGTACTCTTCTTTTTCTTGGTCGTAAATAATATCAATACCAGCAATATCAGCCCCACATGCTTTGGCTGCTCTGGTTGCTATGTCTACTATCTCATCGTTTGCTTCTCTCATAAAGACAGAACCACCAGAAGTGATGTTTGTTCTCCAATCATCACCACCAGCTTTTCGTCCATAGCACCCTACAAACTGACCATCTACAATGTCTACTCTAAAGTCGGTGTTGTCATACTGTATGAACTTTTCAACAAAAAAGTAACGTAAATCCATTTGGTTAAGAAATGGCATAAGCATGTCTAAGTTTGCTTCGCTCTCTATTTTAGTGAGACCAACACCACCCCAACCATCGGTTGGTTTATAGACCATTTTGTCCCATTTTTTTATAATCTTTCTAAGCTCATCACCATCATCACGGTGGCAAAGACGATAGTCAGCAGTCCTAATGCCACTATTTCTCAATATAAATGAAGTATGAAATTTATCTTCTGTTAATGAAAATGCATCATAGGAGTTAATCATAGGTATTACACGATTGAGTGCTTGATACAAATAGGTTTGATATATGGTCTGTTCACCAGCATTGTAAGAGAAAAAGAGGTCAAGCTTATTGAGCTTAACTTTGTTGTGAACGATATTCCCATTTTTAGCTGTAGCATGACGTAAGTTTACGTTGTCTATAGTTTTAATGTCACGTTCTTTTAATTTTGCTTTTATTTTTTTACCAATAGCTTCCCCACCACTATTTTGGTAAAGCCACATACCGATTGTTCGTTTATCTGCCATATTCATTCTCCTTAAATTAAAATTGTTTAAACTTTTGATGATACGTTAGTATTTTACTCATCAACTCTATTCTCTGCTCAAAACTACTTTTTAATGCTCTTTCATTTACTGTATGGTCACCATCCCCAAAAGGTCCAAAACCATCGAGTGTAGTCACCCCTTGTGAAGCGATGATATTCGCATCAGATACACCACCTCGTTGTTCAGTTAGAAGAATTGTATCTGATAGGGTTTCTATTTGTTTGATGAGTGTCAATTGTTCATCATTTGGTTCCATTACATCTCTTTGAATCAGTCCAGAAAGAGTTGCTTTTGTTCCTTCTACATAAGAGGTATTTGTAATTTTCTTTAAAGCATCTAAAAGTCTGTCTCTTTCAGAGTTTTGGGTATAGCGTAATTCTAAAAGTAGGGTAGCCGTAGGCGAAATAGTATTGGCACCAATTCCACCTTCTATTTTTCCTACATTTACTGTTGTTCCTATTTTTAAGTTGGTAAGCTTTGTAAGTTCTATAAGTTTATGAGCAGCTTCAAGGTTTGCATTTATTCCTGCTTCATAACGTACCCCAGCATGAGAAGCTTTTCCTTCTATGCTTATGCTAAAAGTTCCTACACCTTTACGACCTGTAACCACTTCTAGTTTTTCTCCTGCTGCCTCAAAAACAAAACAGACATCATAATCTTTTGCAAGTTTAGAACTAAGCATTTTACTGTCGTCAGAACCTGTCTCTTCGTCTGATACGAGTAGAATGTCTATATTTTCTATTTTTCCATTTTTTTCATAAACATTTCGTAGTGCTTGAAGGGCAACCATATTACCCCCTTTCATGTCACATACACCAGGTCCATATACCCACTCTTCATCTTCTGAATAGTTTTCAAACTTTCCTTGAGGAAAAACAGTGTCGTTATGTCCTAAAAGTAAAATTTTTATGCCATCAGTTTTTGGGCTAATATATAAGTTATGGTTACCTATATTTTCACGTTTATAACAGATATTTTCAAAGCCTAAAGCTTCAAACCATTGTGTCATATAAGTAGATATTAAATCTACACCAGCTTTGTTTTTTGTATATGAATTGATATTAATAATGGTCTCAAGATCTTTAAAATATGTCATGTTTTTTTCTTTGGATTAGGTTAAATTGCTATAAAAATATTTCTATGTGTGGAAATTGTGAAATTATACCACTCAAATACCAATGAAAAGATAAAAAAACCTTAAAAATTTAAAAGAATTTTTAATAATTTACTATTATAATTTAAACTGTTTTTAGTTATTTGAATATGTTTTAATATTGGTTTATTTTAAGAATTAAGTGTTGATTTATATTAAAGAATAGAAAAATATATATTTTTCTATTCTTTAATATTAGGTTTTATACTATTGCTATAAAAAGTAAAATATATCATCATCTTCGACGAGATTTTTTCTCGCCTCCTGTTTCTACGTTTATACTACCTTTTCCACCATTTCTAGCCCCTCTGTTGTTACTTCGACGTCCTCTTCGTCCTTTGGTGAAACAGGCATCACAGATGGAAAATCGGTAGGTGAAGTCTAGGCTTTTTCCACATCGGCTACATTTTTTTACAAAGTTTCCTTGTTTTAAAGAGGCTTCAATAAAATTGTTTAAGCGTACTCTGGCTTGTAGGGCTTTTTCTACTTGTGGGAAGAGTTCAGTAAATTTAAATGAGAGCCATAGGTAAAGAGAAATCTCTCGTACTCGGTCTTCGGCATTGAGCATCATCTCATTGGTTTGGGCGAACTTTGGTAGGTCTCTTGGGGGAATGTACTCAACGGTTAAACCTGCTTCTATCTGTTTTATGTAACGGTGAAAGACCGACTCAATGTATGGTGACGATATGGAAGCTGGGGCACAAGCTAAGTGGAAACGGGTTTTTAGGTCTAAGTGGTATTCATCTACAATGGCTGCAATTTCTAACATTGAGTCAATGTTGGCAGCGACAAAAGGTCCTTCAAACTCCATGTTGTCAGCAAAAAAGTTTAAAATGATTGAGAGATTTTCTGTCTCTAAAATTTCACCTATGAGCATGACATGTTCTAAACTTGCCATAACGGAGACGGGGAGTTCTAACGTAGGGAGAGGTTGGTAAAACTTAGAGCTGATGGTCTCTAAACATTTTTCATCTAAAGCACCAATGTATCCGACCTCTTCTAAACCGTAACGACCTGCACGACCTGAGATTTGGGCTACTTCTGTAGGGAGAAGCTCTCTTCTTCTTAAGCCATCAAATTTGTTGTCTTTTGAGAAGAGTAGGGTTTTTATGGGTAGGTTTAAGCCCATGGCAATGGCATCGGTGGCGACGAGTATTTCCGATTTTCCTTCTCTAAACCGTCTGGCTTCTTCTCTTCTTACTTCGGGGGAGAGGTTTCCGTAAACGACCGAGACTTCATAGCGTTGGGAGAGTTGTTGTCGCAAACCTAAAACATCTCGTCTTGAAAAAGCAATGATGGCTGTTCCTGCTTCTATCTGTTTAATAGGGGTAGGTTGGGTAAGAAGCTTAAGTTCATTTTTACGTTCAAAATGTACGACGCTTAGTGGCTCATCTAGGTATTCACACAACTCTGTAACAGCAGCTAAAACATCAGGAGAACCTGTAAGTATAACTTTTTTAGCAGGAGCTCCTATGAGTGCATTTGCCCATGCCCAACCACGGTCACGGTCGTTTATCATCTGTATTTCATCTATGACACAGACATCTACATCGACAGTACTATTCATCATTTCTATGGTAGAGCTTATATGTGTTGACTCTTCGTCTATAATCTCCTCTTCACCTGTAATGAGTGAAACTCCCACACCTTTAGCTTTTAGGTTTTCATACCCCTCTAGTGCTAAAAGACGTAGTGGAGCAAGGTAATAACCTGTGTCAGCATTTTCTAATGCTTTGAGTGCTTCGTAGGTTTTACCCGAGTTGGTGGGACCGACATGAAAAAAAATTTCACGGTTAAGTAATCTTGCCAAAGGGAAAAGATTTTTGAAGTCACGAATAGTTTTAGCCAATAGCTCTTCTTTTCTCTTTTTCTCTTTTAGAGGTCGAATATGTTCCATAAAATGGTAAACGATTCGGCGTTTTACTTTCTCTTTGATTTTTAAGTTCAAAGAGACAGAAACTTGTGGCTCTACAAATTGTAAAATATACTTATGTACAACCTCATCTTCTAACTCTAAACCTTGTGAAAGTTTAAAGAGTTCTTCTTCTAAATTATGTATGGTTTGCTCAAAATGTACTTTCATCTCATTTTTAATACGTGCGATGTCTTTTTCTATAGGAAGTATTTCCTCTTTCCAAATGTTATGAAAAAGTAGCTTTCGCCCATAAGAAGCAACAACAGTATAGGGTAGCTTTTTACCATATAAGTCATAGCTTTTTTCTTTTGCTACGACAAAACTATTGCTTTGCATGGTGACACGATAGTCAGGGTCGAGTAGTAAAATGATTTCCTTTACTATACTAAGTGGAATATCTATCTCATAAAAATCATCTTCTGGAGGCATGGAGCGTATGAGTTTTATAATTTCAGGTTCAGAGAGATATTTATGCTCTTTGTTCACTCTCTCTAAAAACAGTTCTATCTCCTCTTTCTTCATGGAAACAGAAGCATCTTTTAGGGCTTCTAACGTTTTATGGATGAGTTTGTCATCTTCGTTTAAAAGTAGATTATTCTCTATACTTGTGGTAGTAGTCAGGAGTGATTTGTAGAAAGTCTCTTCATTCATGGCAAACTCGTAAGAGTGATAAAATTCCATTTCAGAGAGGGTGTTGAACTCTACGTCTACTCTTTTTTCCCAAAGTTTCATACGCTTTTGTTGACGTAAATAGTTTAGTTTTGAAGCAATTTTATCTTCACTTATTTTGTTAAACTTGGCATCTATAAAAGCAGATAAAATTAATTGTTCCTCTTCTTTTGTATGTTTGTGTTCATTTAAAAGAGAGACAATATGTGTAACTTTATCATGTTCGTCTGACTTGGCTACTTTGACATTCATCTGTTCTAAGTAGTTAACTACGCCAAGCCTAAAGGAGGTAGTACCCTCTGACCATGCTTGACGTAAAGATCGAACCATCTCTTTTTTTGTGAGCATAGAGACTTTTAGGTCTAGAAGCATGGTTAGCTCTACTAGTACATCTTCTTCTAAAAGTTTAATACCTTCATCAAAAGGTTCTCCATTCATTAACTCTTTTATTTTATTGTTTATTTTTATTGATTGTTTTTTCTTTTTTTTTGCCATATGTTTATAATCTTTATATATGTTATTTTGTAAGTTATACATTATAGCATTTAATGATTACAAATAATCAACAATTATTAGTTATTCTAGTTCTTTAATATAAAGGAATATATCGTTATGAAAAATATTTTATTAATTATTTTAATTTTAACAAATTTAATTTTTGCGAATGAAAACTATTTGGGACTCTATTCAACTCAAGTGAAAGAGAAAGAGCTAAAAGATAAATATTGTAAAAATAATCAAAAAGGTGATGAGTTCTGTATGGAATATACATTAACTTATCCTGTTATCTTGAATAGTGAAAATTCAGAATTAACTAGTTCTATAAAAGCTATTATAAAAGATAAAATAAAAAGCTTTAAAAAACTAAATGCAAAAGATAAGGTTTTAACTCTCCTGAGTGATGAGCCAGATTTGACATGGTCATGGGAAGATAAGACGCGTATTAAACTCTATGCAACAACAAAAACTACTTTTACTTTAGCCATTATAAATTACAATTACAGTGGAGGAGCTCATGGCAATAGAACAGTAGAATATGAAAACTATACTATAGAAGAGGGTAAAGAGCTAAAGATGAAAGATATAATGCTAGAAGACTATTCAAACAAGTTAACTTTTATAGCCAATCGATTTTATAGAGAGAGTAATAAACTAACAGCTAGTGATAGTTTGACTAAAATAGGATGGTATGGTGACAACTTTATACTCTCTGATAATTTTGCTATCACAACAAAAGGTTTAGAGTTTCTTTATAATCCATATGAGATAAAACCTCATATTGCAGGCATTACAACTTTTCTATTACCATATAAGAGAATAACATCTCTTATAAAAAGTGAAAAATAAGATAGAATATAACGTTTATTTAAGGGAGTTTGGGATAAAATCGCGTTTCAATTTAATGCCTGACTCTTTTAAGAGAGGTAAATACTAATAAGGATGGTTATCAGTTATGAAAAGAACTTTTCAACCCCATAACACACCAAGAAAAAGAACTCACGGATTTAGAACAAGAATGAAAACTAAAAACGGACGTAAAGTTATCTCTGCTAGAAGAGCAAAAGGTAGAAAAAGATTAGCAGTTTAAAACATTTTAGTAGTGTTAAAACTACTAAAGAGTTTAATAGAGTTTATAAAAATTCTAAAACCGTACACACCTCACAATTTGTACTTTTTTATCAAGCTTCTGATAAAGAGTATAAAGTTGGGATAGTAGCCAGTAAAAAAGTTGGTAATGCTGTCCATAGAAATAGAGCAAAAAGAATTCTTCGTGCTCACTTTTTAACTTCAATAGACAATCTTAAAACGGGTCAATATATCTTAGTAGCTAAGCCTAATTTACTTACTGTTGAGTATAAAAAAACCTCTAAAGAGTTTTTTAATGCATTAAAGCGTTTAAAAGCCGTCAAAGTATGATATTTTTAAACACTTTTTGATATAATCTACAGATAATTTTAAATATAATTCTTAAAATATTAATATAATTTAACATCTAGATTAATATTGAAAAAGAAATAAAAGGTAATCTCTAGTGGAACAACAAAACGATCTCCAAAAACGACTTCTTATAGCATTAGTACTCTCATTTTTAGTATTTGTAGTATTTGATATGTTTATGCCTAAAACGGCTAAAAATGCTGATAATAATGCAACAGTAACTACTCAAGTACAGGCTACTCCAACTACACAACAGCAAACACCTAAAGTTGTAAATAACTCAACAACAACAGTTCAATCAGTAGGACAAAATGCAGCTCCTATATCTAGCATAAAAGCTTTAACTACCGTGACATCAGATAGATTTGTCTATACTATAGATGAATTTGGTCGAATGGCACAAGTTAAAATGTTAGAGAAAAAGTATGAATATGAAGGTAAAAAGCTAGAACTTTTAAATCCTAACTGGGTTAAGCCTTTAGAGATTCGTTTTGCTGATACTACTTTAAATGCAGAAGCACTTAAAACTCCATATACTACTTCATCAGCAAATCTTGATTTAAATTCGGGTAATTCTAAAATTACTTTGACTCAAAAGTTGAGTACAATAACAGTGACTAAAGAGTTGACTTTTTATAAAGATGGTCATTATGATATAAAGATTAACCTTACTTCACCTGAACAGTATTTTTTAACAACAGGTCAAAGACCAGATGCTGACCATACCAGATATATGGTCGTTCAAGGTTCACTTATTAAAAAAGGTAATGGCGTAGTAGAGATAATTGAAGATGGTGATTCTGAGGGTTCACTTACTGTCCCAAATGCAGAGTTTGCAGCAGCATTTGATAGATACTTTTCATCTATATTATATAATTTTGAAAAGCCATTAAATGTATCGACTTTAACGGTAGATGAAGAGAATGCTTTACTATTTATTCAAGGTGAGCAATCATTTGCTCTGCATGGTTATATTGGACCAAAAGAATCGAAAATCTTAAAAAATATTCATCCTAAATTGACAGATGCTATTGAGTATGGTTGGTTTACTTTTATATCTAAGCCTCTTTTTAAAGTTTTAGAATGGTTACATGGTTTAGTTGGTAACTGGGGTTGGGCTATTGTTTTAGTAACTTTACTGATTAAACTGATTCTTTTCCCTCTCTCATACAAGGGTATGATGTCTATGCAGAAACTTAAAGATCTTGCTCCTCAGATGAAAGAGCTTAAAGAGAAGTATGCTAAAGAGCCACAAAAAATGAATGCAAAAATGATGGAGATGTATAAAAAGAATGGAGCTAATCCAATGGGAGGATGTCTTCCTATGTTGCTTCAAATACCAATTTTCTTTGCAATTTATAGAGTCCTTTTGAATGCAGTAGAGTTACAAGGAGCTCCATGGATGCTATGGATTACTGACTTATCATTGAAAGATCCACTTTTTGTACTTCCTCTATTGATGGGTGCATCAATGTGGTATCAACAGAGAATTACACCTAATACCATGACTGATCCAATGCAACAGAAGATTTTCCAATGGTTACCAGTGGTTATGACAATCTTCTTTGTAACATTCCCAGCAGGTCTTGTACTTTACTGGTTAGTGAACAATATATTTACAATCGCTCAGCAATTTGTTATAAACAATGCATATGAAAAACACAAAGCTGCAAAAGCTGCAGCACAAAAATAAATTAATATAGGAAGGGAGAGAACATGGAAATGAAAAGAATAGAAGCTGAAACATTAGAAGAAGCCTACAGCAAGGCAGCCAAAGAGCTATCATGTTCAGTAACAGAGATAAACTATGAGATAGTGCAACATCCAAGTGTAGGAATGATGGGGCTTTTTAAAAAGTCAGCCATTATTATTGCTGTTAAAAAGGTTGTTGAATCTGCTGTACATTCAGGAAATAACGAGAAAAAAGAATCTATAAAAAGTAAAAATAGTTCTATTACCATTACACCCAAAAAGAGTGAAAAGGCTGATGGTGGGAATCAGCCTGAGCTAGAAAAAGAGAAAATTACAGAGATAGAAAGTACTGTAGAAGCAGAAAAAAGTCTTGAAAGTAATTTTAATGCTATCTCTACAGTTATAGAAGATAAAGATGCTATTGTAGATAGCTTTTTTAATAATGAAGAAAAAAAAACAGAAGCAAAAAAAACAGAAATAAAAAAAGTTCAAGATGACACTAGTAAATCTGTTGAATCCTTAGAATTTGATGATGATAGAGATAGTCCTGAAAATAGAGAACTTTCAATTGAAATTGAAAATAAGTTAAAAAAACTTATAGAGGCTGGATGTTTTGAGGTAGATACAGTTGAAGTAGATGTTTTTAATGGTATTGCTCATATTTTTGTTGATGGAGAAGATGCAGCTCTTTTAATTGGAAAAGAAGGTTATAGATACAATGCTCTTTCATACATGTTATTTAACTGGATTAACTCATCTTACGATCTCTATATAAAATTAGAGATTGCAGAGTTTATTCAAACACAAGAAGAGATGATTGATAATTATTTAAAACCAATTGCCGAACATATTTTAGAGCATGGAAGAGGAAAAACCAAACCTCTTGATGGTATTTTAGTGCAGATTGCATTGGAAAAACTTCGTGCTATGTTTCCAAATAAATACATAGCTATTAAGACTGGAAAAGATGGTAAAAAGTTTATACTTATTAATAACTTCAATAGTCAAAAAAACAATTAAATACTATGGCTAGTAGAACCATAGCAGCTATTGCTACAGCAAGTGGTATATCTTCAATATCTATTATAAGAGTAAGTGGCGATATGGCACTTACTCTTGCTAAAAAAATTTCTCAAAAAACTGATATTATTCCTAGGTATGCTCATCTCACTTCATTGTATAATAAAGATGCATATCTTATCGATCATGCTATTCTTATTTACTTTAAAAATCCCCACTCTTTTACAGGTGAAGATATTGTAGAGTTTCAATGTCATGGTGGAATGATAGTTGCCCAAGAGATTTTAGAGACACTTCTAGTTTATGGAGCTGTATTAGCAGAGCCGGGAGAGTTTTCTAAACGAGCATTTTTAAATGGTAAAATAGACTTAACCAAAGCAGAGGCTATAGCAAAACTTATAGAAGCAAAATCAGTTGATGCAGCTAAGATACTAGCCAAACAGCTTAAAGGTGATCTGAAAGATTTTATAGATGAGAGTAGAGAAGCTATGCTTCGTGCTACAGCTTACTCTGAAGTGATGATTGATTATGCTGAAGAGGATATTCCTGCTGATATATTAAAAAATATTATTGAACAGTTGGATGCTTTAATTATAAAAATAGATAATATTGTAGATGCAAGTCATAGACGTAAAGGACTCATAGATGGTTTTAGAGTTGCCATTATAGGTAAGCCAAATGTTGGTAAGAGTTCTTTATTAAATGGACTACTTTCATATGAACGAGCTATAGTTAGTGAGATAGCTGGTACAACACGTGATACTATAGAGGAACAAGTACGTATAGGGTCACATATTATACGTCTTATTGATACAGCAGGAATTCGTGATGCTCGTGATACGATAGAAAAAATAGGTGTAGAGCGTTCTTTAGATTCTATTGCAGATGCAGATGTGGTGATAGCTCTTTTTGATTCCAGTAGAGTTTTTGATGATGAAGATAGTAAAATAGTAGAGATATTAAAAAATATAGAAAATAAAAAGCTTATCGTAGTTCTCAATAAATCTGATTTAGAAAAGGTTTTAGATGTAACTCAATTAAAAGAGTTTACTCCTATTGAAGTGAGTACTAAGTATCATTTTAAGACTCTTACAGATAAATTACAAGAATATTTTGATAATATTGGTTCAGATGAAGAGTTAATGCTTATCTCAACACGACAAATAGAGGCTGTAGAAAAAACCAAACAAGCGATAATAGAGGCTAAAGAGCCTTTATTATTGGGTGAACTGGAGTTTTTCTCTTATCATCTTCAAGACGCTATTACAGCGTTGAGTTCTATATCTAAACCTTATGATTCTGAAGAAGTTTTAGATAAAATGTTTGGTGAGTTCTGTTTAGGAAAATAAATAAAGGATGAAAATGTTAAATAAAAATATTAAATATTTAGTAGTAGCATTGGCTATTATAGGTACTTCTGCTTGTAGCGAAAGAAAGATTGTTTTACATCAGGGTGCTGGAGATATAGTTCAAACTACAAGAAATTCCCATGTGGTTAAAAGACCTCGTGTTCCTATAAAAGAGGAGATATTAATTAATAAAAACCCAAATTTGGGTCATAGAGTTGATGTTCCTAAAAATAATCCCTCTTTAGATAAGAATCTTACGTCTGAAATGCCTTTAGAAAATGGTGGTCGCATGGAGCGTATAGACTTTCCAGTTGAAGAGTATAAGCATATTAGAAAAATAGGTCGGAGTACAGTTAGTGGAACGGTATATTTGGCAAATTCTTATACCTCAGATAAAGTTATGGGGCAAAAAGTAAAGCTCTACTTGAATCCAGTTACTTCATATTCTGAACAGTGGTATCAAGAGAGTTATTTAGGTGGATATAAACTCTCCAAGTCAGATCCAAGACTCTTTAACTATTTAAAGTTTACTGTCTCAAACGAAGATGGAAAATTTAACTTTTTTGGTGTCCCAACAGGTCAATATTATCTAGTAGGAACTATGAAGTGTGGTGCAGATTGTGGTTTTTCTGAAAATGAGGTAATCCGTTTGGTTAAAGAGATTTCTGTAGGACGGGGTACAACAAAAGTTGAGCTTATGAAAAATGTTCCCTAAGAAACATTTTTCAAATATTTTGATTTAAATTAATAAGTATGAGCTTATCCTTTCGGATAAGCCTCTTCTAATGCATCATATAAAGCATCTGGTGTAATTTCGCTTTGCTCATTCAAAACTCTTTGCATAACTACATTATCCTCTTCTTTATTCCATATTTTTATATATGTTCCCTCTTTATATCCATGCTCTTGTCTAAATTTATTTAATATGTTTTTACCAATGTAAAGCTTATAAAGTTCAGGTAATTTTAAATTCAGTTTTGAGGCAATTGTCAAAAATGAAATAACCAAAGCATCAATATTGTCTTTATCGCAAAATAGTAGTCTAATCATATCTTCTACTAAAGCTATCTCCTCATAGTTGTCTAGCTTTTCACTCTTCTCTTCTTTTTTAAACTCATCAAACCCTTTCATACTAGAAACAGCTATAGCAATATCTTTTATAGAACCTCTTGCTTCTATTTTATAGATACGTAAAGCTTCTGACATAATAAAGTGCCAAATATCGACAATTTCTATTTTGATATTTTCATAATCAGGAGATGCATCTATATTTTTCCAATGTTTCCAAGGATAAGACTCAACAAGCTCAGCAGCCTCAAGGTAGATACAACGACGCCAATCAATAGTTTTACCATTTTTAGTTATACCTTCTTCCCAATCAAGTCCATTGGTTGCATCATTTAATTCTTGTTGAAGTTTTAGCATTTGTAATATTTTGTTCATCTATTGCCTTTTGAAATATTTTTGATATTGTATCTGATTTATTATTTATCTATTTATTAATATGGCAATTTTGTAACATAAGCACCTTGTATAATACTGTTTTTAGTATAGATTCTTTTTAACTTTTCAAGTCTTGCTTTAGCTGTATCATAATTTTTATATGAATCTAAAAATAACTTATATTTTTTGATATTATCAGTTTTAACTTCCTTACTAATAAGTTTTTCTGGTAAATCATTCAAGCCCTTTTTCATCGCTACTAAGCTCTCTTTCTTATCAAATGCTCCAAGTTGAATAGTATAAGGCATTATTGCTACTGCTCTCTCTTCTGTTTTTAAAACTATTTTTAAACCACCAGCACTATGTTCAATACTCATACTATCATTATTATCTACAAATATATTTGGACAGGCTTTGCTATAGTTGAGTGCATTCCATTTTGGTTGTTTAGTAGATGCTTCGGTATAAGAGGCTGACCATGTTCTTTCACTCTTTTTATGGTCAATCTTCCCAAAAGTAAGTTCTATATTATTGTCTAAAAAACAGAGTTTTAAGTCTTCAAAAGGACCAGTACTGGGTCTCTTTTTAGGGAAGGGTACAGCTCTCCAATCAACAGCATTTTTACTATAGTAAAGATAAGGGGAAACGCCCTCTATCATCCATAAAGTACGAAGCCAAACCCCACCTTTTGGGTCTTCTACTACCTCTTGTATCTCGGCATCTATTATGTTGTTAGAAATTTTCCATTGACTATTACTATCTATAAGGGCAGAGAGGTTTTTATAACCATGTTGGTAGAGTCCATTTTTTTGATTAATATGAAAAAAGATAAGGGTTTGGTTGTTGTCAAACTTATAATAGTAGTCAGAGGCTAAGGTTTGATTACTATCGCACTCTTTATTGAGAAGTTTTTGACATAGTTTTTTCTCTATATCTTTTGGTATTTCTATATTGGTTGAATCAGCATATAAAAAAAATACAGGAAGTAGTGGAAGAACGAAAAAATTAAATGCTTTCATAATATGACTCCTTTTTCTAATTATACACCTTTAAACCCCATAAAAACAAAGAAAAGGTATAATCTAAAAAAAATTTTAAAGTAATTATTATATAAAAAGGTTTACTCTATGTTTGAAACTGTTATTGGTCTTGAAGTCCACGTTCAACTTAATACTAAAACAAAGCTCTTTTGCTCTTGTCCTACAAGTTTTGCAGAGCACCAAAACTCTAATACGTGTCCCACATGTTTAGCACTTCCTGGTGCCTTACCTGTAGTAAATAAAGAGGCAGCAATAAAAGCAATGAGATTGGGTTATGCTATCAATGCAAATGTGGTTCATTCTTCTAACTTTGACAGAAAGTCATACTTTTATCCAGATAGCCCTTCTGCTTATCAAATTACGCAATTGAGTAATGCTATTGTTCAAAAGGGTGAAGTGTTCATCGACTTGAAAGATGGTACACAAAAAAGAATCGGTATGACACAAGCCCACCTTGAAGCAGATGCTGGTAAAAATATACATGAGGGTGATTACTCAAAAGTTGACCTTAACCGTGCAGGTACACCACTATTAGAAATTGTATCTGACCCAGATATGAGAAATGCATATGAAGCTGTTGCTTATTTGAAAAAATTGCACTCAACTGTTCGTTATCTTAATATATCGGATGCAAACATGCAAGAGGGGTCATTTAGATGTGATGTTAACGTATCTATTCGTCCAAAAGGGCAAGAGGAGTTTGGAACAAGAGTTGAGATTAAAAATATTAACTCATTTAAGTTTGTAGAAGCAGCCATAGCCTATGAAGTGCAAAGACAGATAGAAGCGTATGAAGATGATATTTATGATGAAGAGGTATTTCAAGAGACAAGACTCTGGAATGTAGATGAGGGCGTTACCAAATCTATGAGAGGTAAAGAAGAAGCAGCAGATTATCGTTACTTCCCAGACCCAGACTTGCGTCCATTGATTGTAACTCAAGAGATGATAGATGAAGCATTAGAAATGCCTGAACTCCCAGATGCAAAAGTAAAACGTTACACAGAAGAGCTTAAAATTAAAAAATATGATGCTTTGGTGCTTTGTGCAGAAAAGGAGTTAGCATACTTTTTTGAAGAGATGTTAGAGACAGGAGCCTCTGCTAAAAACTCTGTAAATTGGTTAACTACTGAGTTGCTTGGTCGTTTAAAGAAGACAGAATTTGATATTGTAAACTCTCCTGTAACTGCTTCTAAGTTAGGTGAACTTGTTTCTAAGATAGACGATGGAACTATTTCAGGCAAAGGTGCAAAAGAGATTTTAGATGTCCTTATGGAAAAAGATGAAGATATAGATGGACTTATAGACTCTATGGGATTAGCACAAGTTTCAGATGACGGTGCTATCTTAGAGATTATTGATGCTATTTTAGAAGCAAACCCTGAAAAAGTAGAGCAGTTCAAAGGTGGAAAAGAGAAACTCTTTGGTTTCTTTGTGGGGCAGACTATGAAAGCAAGTAAAGGGTCAGCAAATCCTCAGAAGGTAAATGAACTTCTTAAAGAGCGTCTTTCGAAATAGGTAGGTGCAAGTAGAGCTTTTATCAAATGTGTTTAATTGTTCATATATTTAAGATTTTGTAGTACATCCTGATTATTAAGAATTAGGCAAAGCGATAATAGAAAAGTTAGTGTATGATTTACAAGAGCATCAAAAGATATTATTTTATACTATCTCTAGCAAAGAGCCATTTTATGTTAAGTTTATGTTTATATGAATGAAAATAGCGATGGCTATTTTAAATGGTAAGAGTGATGAGCAAAAAAGGTTTACTAGAGTAGTATGCTATAATTAAGAAAATAAACAAGATAAGTATAAAATTTGAATTTAATAAAAACATGACAATTTGAAACATTTCAGACTCTATAAATATAACTACTGTAAAATGAAGAAAAAGTAGGATAATAGTATGAAAAAAATAAATTTAACAAATAAAATAATAACAGGTCTAAAAATAAGAACAAAAAACAGTGATGAGATGAATCCTGATGTAGCTAAAATAGGTGTACTTTGGCAAAGTTTTTTTCTAGATATTGTCCCTACATTAAAAGAAACAAATGTACCGATGTATGGTGTTTATACTAATTATGAGTCTGATGCGATGGGTAAGTTTGATGTGTTGGTAGGTGTGGAAAATTTGCCAATATCTGATGAGCTAAGTTCTGTAACTTTAAAAGAGGGAAAGTATCTATGTTTTGAGAGTAAAGGTGAGATGCCACAAGCTGTTATAGGGACTTGGGGTGAGATATGGAACTATTTCTCCGATGAAAACTGTAAAGAGAAACGAGCTTATGGAACAGATTTTGAACTTTATTTGAGCCAGAGTGAGGCTGAGATTTATATTGGGGTAGAGTAATGCCTAAAAAAACTTACCAAGAGCAGATGCAAAACTCTTACTCTGATTATCCTATTGTCAAAGCCATTCCTCCTTCTATGGTTAAAACTTGGGGAGAGGGTATGCAAGTGCTACCTTCTCCCTTAGAGATACAAGAAGCTATGAGAACTATACCAACAGGTGAAGTCATGACAGCAAAAGAGCTTTGTGATGTTTTGGCAACAAAACATAAGGTAGATATGGCTTGTCCTTATACGGTTGGAATTTTGATGAATATCGTAGCTCATGCTATAGAAGAAGATGAGTCTGATGATACACCTTGGTGGCGAACACTTGGTAGTTGTGGTGAACTAAAACCAAAGTACCCTAATGCACCAGAAGAGCAGATGGCACTGCTTGAAGCAGAGGGTTTTTCTTTTGTAAAAAAAGGTAAAAAGAGTATTTATTGGGTAGTTGAGAGATGAAAAAGATATCAATACAATATTACAAAAGCCCCATAGGGGAAATACTCTTAGGCTCTTACGATAACAAACTCTGTATTGCTGATTATCGGTACCGAAAAAAGAGAAGCACTATTGACAATAGAATTCAAAAAGGATTAAAGGCTGAGTATGTGGAAGAGTCAAGTGAGGTTATAACTGAAACTAAAAAACAGATGGAGGAGTATTTTAATCTTAAACGAAAAGATTTTAGCATTCCTCTTTTGTTGGTGGGGACTAACTTTCAAAAGTCTGTTTGGCAAGGTCTGATAGACACTCCATTTGGTACAACTGCTTCTTATCTTGAACTCTCAAAACGTATAGGCAATGAAAAGGCTGTTAGGGCTGTGGCAACTGCCAATGGAGCAAACTCTATTGCTATTTTAGTCCCTTGTCACCGTATTATTGGCTCGAATGGTGACTTGGTGGGGTATGCAGGTGGGTTGGATGTGAAGAGGAAGTTGTTGGAGATTGAAAACAACTTATTCAACACCTGTCCTTAAACAATAAACTCCACCACTTTATCAAAAGGCAATCGTAATTGCGATGATTGTTCATTGATTCGATATCCAAATGGAAGTAACATTGCTACTTGATACTGTGTAGTATCCAAATCTAAGGCTCCCTCAACAGCACTCTTTTCGAACCCTTCAATGGGGCAAGAGTCTACACCTATAAATGCAGCAGCAGTCATCATATTTCCTGCTGCTATGTAAGTTTGTTTAGCAGTCCATGCATAGATGTTTTCATCTGAACTTAACGTGTGGGTTAAATGTTTAGAGTAGAGGTCAATGTACCCCTCTATCTGTTCATGGCTTAATGGTCGTCTAGCAAATCGTTTTTGAGGTTCGCCTGAACTTGGTTTAACATTTTCTATACCTGCTAACACTACAACCAAATGAGAACAAGAGGTAATTTGAGCTTGATTCCAACATAGAGGTCGTAGTTTTTCTTTTAGCTTTTTGTTTGTTATAACTAAAAACTTCCAAGCTTCCATACCAAATGAAGAGGGTGAAGTTCGTCCTGCTTCCAAGATGTAGTGTATGTTTTCATCTGATATTTTTTTAGTCTCATCAAAGGCTTTACACGCATGTCTAAATGCCATTGCTTCTGTAAATTGGTTTTTCATTTTATATCCTTGGTTTTAATATATTGAAAGATTATCCTATATATGCTATAATGTCAAGAACTACCTAAAAAGGTATATACATACCAAAAGGATACTAATGAAGCTGATTTATAATGAAAAAACTTATGCATGTTCTTTCGAATTTGCCCTAGATATGGTCTCTGGAAAGTGGAAAGCTCTAATTTTATGGTACTTAAAAGATGAGACTATGCGTTATGGGGAACTTAAAAAAGTATTGGGGAAAATTACCCAAAAGATGCTAACCCAAACGCTTAGAGAGTTAGAAAAACATCAGCTTATCACTAGAAAAGTATACCCTGTTGTCCCTCCAAAGGTAGAGTATACTATTACAGAACATGGGAAAAAACTTATTCCAATCTTTGAGATGATGTCAGAGTGGGGTAATGATGTGGGGAGTCAATTGGGTGAGGTGATTGAGTGTGATAGTGGACAGTAAAGTATAAATCAACATTAAGGGAGATATTGATGTGGATAATGAGTACTCCTAAACATCATAGGAGTACAAATGAAATTAGGTAATATCATAACTATTTAACAGAGTATTTCTCAATATACTCTTCTAAAGTTTTTTCATCTATTACACCAGCTTGAGCGAAGAGTACTTCTCCTTTTGGGTCTATGGCTACAGTGTATGGGATGGCACCTTGCCAATTACTTTTGTCTGCAACATATCTTACTAGTCTATCTATATCATAATTTGAAAAAGTAGTATAATTAATACCGTGTTCTGCTTTGTATTCATTGATTTGGTCTATTTCATTGTTTTGAACCTCAACAGCCAATACCTGTAGTTTGTCTTTGTACTTTTCTTGTAGGTTAATAAGGTGTGGCATAGCTTCTTTACATGCTGGACATTGAAGACCAAAAAACTCAAGAAAAACTACTTTTCCTTCCATACCTTCTATTTTAATACTATTATTTTCTGCAACTACTGTGTAGTTTGTACCATTTGTATCAGTTAGGTTCATATCTACTTGTTGAGCGTGTGAGTTTATAGTAAATAGTGCTATTGCCATAAGTGAAAACATTATTTTTTTCATAAAAATCCTTTTATTTTTTATGATGATACTATAAAGATGATTTAAAAATGATTTGAAGCAGATAAATAATATTAAGTTATATAAATGTATAATGCCTACAAAAAGGACAAACTATGAATAAAATAATATTTTCATTTTTAACACTTAGTGCATTAAGTTATGCTGGAGGTTGTGTACTTACACAGTCTGATGATATGAACGTAAGCTGGAAAGCTTACAAAACATTTGCCAAACTTGGTGTGGCTGGTAAGTTTACATCGGTAGATTATAAGCCCAATAAAAAAGAAGGTAAAAACTTTAAAGAGTTATTAATGGGTTCTACTGTCTCCATAGATATATATAAAATAGACACAAGCAATGAAGGACGAGATAAAACTTTGGTTGAAAACTTTTTTGGAAAACTTAATGGAAAAAGTATAGATGCTAAGATTGTTGCTATTAAAGCAGATAAGCGAGAAAAAGGAAAACCATATACAGGTTCACTTGATGTCAATATCACGATGAATGAAAAAACTTTACAGATACCAATGAGCTATATTTATGAAAAAGAGAATTTTAAGGCTAAAGGTACGATCGATTTATTTGATTTTCAAGCACAATCAGCATTGAGTAGTATCAATCAAAGTTGTTACGACCTACATAAAGGTAAAACATGGAGTGATGTAAGTATCTCTTTTGCCACTATGATAAAAGCAACTCTATGCAACACTAAAATAGAAGAGAAAAAGGCTAAGTAATACTAATTATAATATAGATTTAGATAAAAAAGACTATACTTCCAGACTTAAAAAAGGAATAGCCAGATGAAAAAAAGCAATAAAGTACTTTTGTATGGTTTATTAGCTTCTATTTTACTTATACTTCTTTGTTTATATACACATCAAGATGAGTTTGTTAATCAACAAGAAGATAAGGTATTAGAGTCTAATATGGAGAAACCCATAAAGAATACGGCTCTAAATATAGAAGATATTGAAAAAACTGAAACAGTAGAAAAAGTTGAGCCTAAAGAGCAGAAAACTGAGATAGTCAAGACCAAAGTAGTTCCTCAAAATAATGCAACTATTATGCTAGCAGTAGATGAGAATAAAACACTTTTAGAAGATAATGGTTCAAGGGAAATAGTAAAAAGAGGTATGTTTAAAAATATAGATGAGATAAAATTAAAAGAGCATCTTAAAGTGGAAACTCCTAAAAAAGAGATATCTAACGTAGATAAAAATCTTCCTAAAGAAGATAATAAACCTTTAATTGATAATGAAAAATCTATTTCGCAAAAGCCAAAAAAAGTAAACAGTAATAAAAGTATAGCATCTATTCAAGAGAGTATTACAAAGGTTATAAATCGTAATATATCATTTTATAAGAGTAAGTCACAACTTACAGATAAAAGTAAAAGAACCTTAAATAAAGTAGTTAAAATATTAAAAACTGTACCTAATGCCAAAATAGTTGTTAAGGGTTATACTGATGCAAGTGGTAAAGAAAAAACCAACTTATGGATAAGTCAGGAACGTGCAAAAAGTGTTAAACGATACTTAGGTAAGCATGGTATTCCACTTAAAAACATAAAAGTTAAAGGTTTTGGAGAGAGAGAACTGCTTTATGGGGATAAACCATACAGTGAATTAAACAGACGTGTAGAAATAGAGATAAGAAGGAAATAATATGGTAGAAATAATAGGAAAAATAGTACTTTGTTTAGTAATAGCATTACTATTAGGTTTTTTAATTGGTTGGTTGTTTTCAAAAGCACTAGGGAAAGAAGAAGAACATATAGATGTTGAAAGTTTTAATGATAGTGACAGTCAACTCAATATTGAGTTGGTAGAGTTAGAACATAAGTATGAAAAAGAGAAAGAACTCGTTGCTGAATTTTCAGCTAAAAACAGAGAGTTAAAGGGTGAATTGATGAAGAAAATATCTCTTCTTGAGAGTACTTCTAATACATTAAAAAACCTTCAAACCAATACACTCTCTAATCAAAATAGAAGTAATGATTTTAGTATAGAAAAAATATCAAAACTTGAAAAACTTTTAGAAAAGAAAAATAGAGAGCTTATAGAGTTTGAGACAGTTTTGGTAAAAGCAGAAGAGACTATAGAAGAGTTAAAGCGTAAGTAAGGTTTAGTAATGATGCATCAAGTAAGTTTACGTGAATTTCAAGATGCAGTTGAGAGTCTAGAACTGTTGTCTTTAACGAGTAGAGAGCATGTACGAAAAAAGTACTTAAAACTCTCACGACTTTATCACCCCGATATGGAAGGTGGTTCTACTGAAAAGTTTCAAGAGGTACGAGAAGCCTATGAAATATTAACAGAATATATGGATAATTTTCGTTTTGTTTTTGATGAAAATGAGTTTAAACAACAAAATCCTATTTTAGTGAATGTTGAGCAGAGTTGGCTAGAGGGGCGTTAATCCTCTTGAGGATTCTCTTTTAGCCACTCGTCTATGGTTTGCATCTCTTCAATCTTTTTAGGTTTTACATTTAACACTTCAGCAATACTTCGCACACCCATAGATAACAGATACTGTAAGTTATCATCAAATGTTGCATGTTCTATAATAAAGATATCTTCTTTAGGTACCTCAAACATATATCCTCCATTTGGTATAGGAGTCATAGATAGGGTCACAGTATAGTGGTCTTTTATAATACTCTCTTTTTGTGAATACATAAGCCCGATATTGTACCCCTCATTTGCAAAACCTCGTATAGCTACTACCAAAACTTTGTTCGCTCCCTCTTTAGAAGAGTTGAAAATGCCTATAATATCTTTAAGTGTAGAAAAGCCTGGAATATCATGAAAGAGTGATTCGACATAGTGTGCTATTTGGGTTTTGATGAGGTATCCAATAATATAGAGTATAAAAACAAAAACAAAAACTACACCCACTACCCATAAAAATTCATTGTTTTGTGGGTTAATGCCTATAAAATCTAAAAAGAGGTTAACGATGTTATCAATTTTGTCATAAACCCAAAATATTATCATGAGTATGGCAGCTATTGGTAGAATCCAAAAGAGTCCTTGTATGGTTCTACTTTTGAACTTTTGCATAAATGTTTTATTGTTGTCTATTTCCATATATATTCCTATACTTTTCTTTAATTATATCAATAAATATTGAACTATAAATAGAATCTGTTGATTATCTCTGATAAAATAAATAATATAGGTATAAAAATAATAGTACTTAAAAGAATTAAGCTTGTAACATCTTTAGGTTTACACTCATAGAGTGATGCTAGGTTTATATTGGCGACAGCTAAAGGAGTTATCATCTCCATTAAGATAACACCTTGAACAAAAAATGATAACTCTGTAAAACTTAATATAAATGCTGTTGCTAGTGGAACGAGAATGAACTTTTGACTCATAACTGTAAAAAATAGAGACTTTTTAAGTGCTGTTAGTTTAATTCCATATAGAAATGTTCCAAGTAGAAATAGTTGTAAGACAATTCCTGCATAAGCTCCCATTTTAAAAAACTCTTGAATTTGAGGAGGAATAACTATATTAGTAATATTAATAAATATTGCAAAAATAGATGCAGGTATAATAGGAATTTTTATAATATTAAAAAGTGATTGCCTAATAGAGAATGAACCACGAGAATAGATATAGACTCCTAATATGTATACCACAAATACATTGGCAATATTAATAAGTGTGGTATAGATAACGGATTCCATACCAAAAAGTGCAATACCTAGGGGAATACCAATATTCCCCGTATTGCCTACAAAACCAGCTATGCTTATAATGGCTCTCTCTTTTGGCTCTTTTATGAATTTTTTAGCTATAAAAAGAGTGGGTAAAAGTAGAATAAAAATAATACCAATGTAGTAGAGAGGAACCAGTATATGTTCTACTGAAAGTTTGGCTGTAGAAAATCCCCAGATGGTTACAAAACCTTGTAAAAAGTAGACAGAAAAGAGGGTTAAAGTTTTTCTGTCCATCTCCTCTTTAAAGATACGTTTTGCCAAGTAGCCTAAAAATATAAATATATAGACGAAGATAATAGAGAGTAGGGTTTCAAACATAGATTTTTAGCCTAATTTTTAAAGAAATCATACTATAATCTTTTTAAAAATTAAAGGCTATTTTTGAACGATTCAGATTTTCAAACAAAAGATTTACTTCTATTTATTCCACTTATTCTTGTGGGAACTCTTTTATATTGGTTAAATAAAAATATTGATGGCATTGATGATATTTTAGAGTTTATTAAAGAGTGGCAGATTCTTGCTTATATGATTTTAGCTTTTTTCTCATTTGGTGGCTCTTTTCTTTGGACTATTGCAGCAGGAATGGCAGCAGCTGTAGGGGTTATGAACTTGTATGTTGCACTAGCAGTAGGTATTACATTTAACTATATTGGTGATATGTTTCTTTTCTATTTGGGTAAATATCAAAAAGATGAGATAAAACCCTATTTTGAAAAACATAAAAGAAAATTGGCTTTGTCTACATTGATTATGCGTAAGTATGGGGTGTTGGCTATTTTTATACAAAAGTATCTCTATGGAATAAAAACCTTAGTTCCTATCTCTATGGCACTTTCACGTTACGACTTTAAGAAGTTTGGTATTTACAATATCTTTGCCTCTATCGTCTTTGTTTCATCTATTATGCTAGTGAGTTACTATTCAACCGATAAAATACGAGCTTTATGGGAGCTTGTAGATGGTTATCCTTGGTGGGTTCCAGCTTCTATTTTAGTAGCAATAATTGCTGCTATTTGGTATGCCATGGAATACTTTACAAAAAGAAGATAGTAATGAAAAAGCTTCCAACTATTATATTGGTTCGCCATGGTCAAACCAAGTGGAATGTTGAAGGGCGTTACCAAGGACAGTTAAATTCAGATTTAACAGAAAAAGGAAAAGAACAATCAAAATCTAATGCTATTAAAATAGCTAAAGTACTTAATACTAATAAACCTTTTAAAATCTTCTCTTCTCCTTTGGGTCGAGCAAAGGAGAGTTGTTACATTATTTGTGAAACATTAGGAATTGATAAGAGTAAAGTTGTTTTTGATGAACGTATTGCAGAGTTTCATTATGGCATATTTGAAGGAAAAACAAAAACCGAGTGCCAAGAGAAGTATCCTCAAGTTTTAGCAGACAGAGAAGCCAATAAATGGTCGTATCAAATAGAAAATGGAGAGTCCTATATATTGGTAACAGAAAGACTTAAGTCATGGCTAGAGTCTGTTAAAGATGAAGAAACAGTAGTGATGGTTGCACATGAGATGGTAAACAGAGCTTTACGTGGACTCTACTGTAGTTTAGATTCAGCCTCTATGTTACTTTTGCGTCAAGCAAATGATGTTGTTATAATATTAGAAAATACTGAAGAAAATATAATAGAGTAAAAAAGTTATTTAAACTCCTAAAAATAATACTTTTCTCTCTTTTTTAATATAGCTTAAATATTATTTCGGTATAATGCACAAAAATTACTACCCGAGAATACCACATTATTTAACAAGGAGTCTTCCTCTTGGCTGCAAAAGACATCAACAAAAAAATAGACGAAATTTTTAAAAACTGTAAAAAAGGTGATTTAATTACCTATGAAAACTTGGCAAAAGAGTTTGAAAAACAACCTACTGCTGTACAGTCACGAAGAATACATAAACTCTCAACAGATACTAAAATTAACCTTGTAACATCATCTGAATATGCAAAGTTTCTTTCAGCTGCTGAAAAGAAAAGAAGAGCATTAAGACGAGAAAAAAATGCAAAAAATGCTGATGAAGAAGGTTTTGACTTCCTAAAAGAGAAAGAGCTTTTAGAGTGGAGCCGTTCAGATAGCCCTGTACGTATGTATTTACGTGAAATGGGAAAAATTCCACTACTTACAAAAGAAGAAGAAATCTACTTAAGTAGAGAGATAGAGTCTGGTGAAGATGTTATTTTAGATGCCATCTGTTCAGTACCTTACTTGATAGATTATATTCTGAACTATAAAGAACCTCTACTTAACAGAGAACGACGTGTAAAAGAGTTGTTTAAAAGTTTTGAAGATGAAAAAGAGACTACTGATGATAAGGAAGAGGCTGAAGAGCCTTCAGCTGAAGAGAAAAAAGCAGCCAGTGAAAAAGGTGCCAATAAGCGTGTAAAACAAGTTGTTACAAGTTTTAAAGCACTGGATAAAGCTAAAAAAGAGTGGCTAAAAAGTTTAGATGAACTTGAAGTTATTTTGGAGAGTAATGAGAGTGATGAGAAAAAACTTCATGAGCATATGAAGGTTGCTTTTAAAAAGCAACAACAGAAAAAAGCACTGATTGATTTAGGACCTACATCTAAACTTATTAATGAACTAGTAAAAGCTATGGAGACAGCACTAAGAAGTGATGATGGTTTTGAGAAAGAGTTAAAAAGACTTGAGTATAAGTTACCACTTTTTAATGATGCTTTAAAAGAGAATCATAAAGGTATATTAGAAAATATTTTAGAGATGGATAAAGAAGATATTACCGATGCTGTTCCTGAAACAACCATGGTAAGTACCTATGTTGAGATAAAAAAACTTTATGAGACGCGTGAAGCTAGTAAAGATAGTTTTGACCTTGATCCTGAAAAGCTAGAAGAGATTTTAGGACAAATTCGTCGTGGTAAGCATCGTTCAGAAATTGCAAAAACTAGAATGGCAAAATCTAACCTTAGATTGGTCGTCTCTATTGCAAAACGTTATACAAACCGTGGTTTACCATTCCTTGACCTTATTCAAGAAGGGAATATTGGTCTTATGAAAGCTGTTGATAAGTTTGAATATCAAAAAGGTTATAAGTTTTCTACGTATGCTACTTGGTGGATTCGTCAAGCCATTTCAAGAGCCATTGCTGATCAAGCACGTACGATTAGAATACCTATTCATATGATTGAGACCATTAATCGAATTAACAAGATCATTCGAAAAGGTCTTCAAGAGACAGGTAAAGAGCCAGATTTAGATACCATTGCTAAAGAGGTTGGATTGTCTGTAGATAAGGTTAAAAATGTTATTAAAATTACAAAAGAACCTGTAAGTCTTGAAACTCCAGTTGGAGATGAAGATGATGGAAGATTTGGTGATTTTATTGAAGATAAAGCTACCGTTAGTCCATCGGATGCTGTACTGAAAGATGACCTAAATAACCAAATAGATGAAGTCCTTGACCAGTTAAATGAGCGTGAAAAAGCAGTTATTCGTATGCGTTTTGGTCTACTTACTGATGAGAGTGATAGAACACTTGAAGAGATAGGTAAAGAGCTTTCTGTAACAAGAGAGCGTGTAAGACAGATAGAATCTTCAGCTATTAAAAAGCTTAAACATCCAAGAGTAGGGCGTAAACTTAAGAACTATATAGAAGGTTAAGCCCTTCTATATAAGTTTAACTAAAATGAAAAACCACCTGTAAACTCAGGATATCCTCTATTTTCATTATCATCTGCATCGTTTGAGAACTCTTGTACCCAACCAAATGACATAAATGAGTTTTTAGAAGTTTGAAGAGATAAACCTGCACGACCTCCATATATATTATAATCTTTATACGGCTTATCTATAAATGTTCGGTTATAAAAAGCACCTAAATATGGTCTATATGTTGTATTTTCTAAAGGTAAGTGATAGGTAACTGGAACTGTTACTTGGTTTATATCAGGATTACCACCTAAAAATGCTTGGTAAGATGCACCTAAAGATAGATTATCTAAAACAAAGTAGTTTACATTTGCTCCTAAAACAGTGTAGTTATTACCAAAACTGTTATCCGTCCCTATGGTAAATCCTACATTTTTACTTCCTACTGAAAAAACTCCCCCTTCAGCATAGATAGTAGAGCTTGTTATTAGTAATAATAAAATTAATTTTTTCATAAATACCCTCCTACAGTTTTAATATGTTAATATTTATTTTAATATATTTATATATTATAGCATTTAACTTCTTATATTTAGGAAGTTTTTAGTGCTAATGTCATCCCATTTTTTATTTAATGTAGTAAAGTTGTTATAGGATTCTAAAACTTGTTTAAAATCCTTGCTTTTCTTAGATTCTAATTCTAATACTTCACTTAAAGCTGCTTTTGCTGCATCCATTATCTCTTTAGGAAAAGTTTTTATTTGTACATTTTTTGGTAGTTCTTGTAGGGCTTTTGCATTTTTGTAACGAAACTCTTGAAGCATATTTCCTGTCATCTCTTCAGAGGCAGCTGTAATAATGGCTCGATGTTCATCGCTTAGTTGTTCCCAACGTTTTTTGTTAAAAGTTATTTCTAAAATAGAACCAGGTTCATGCCACCCAGTATAATAGTAGTCAGCAGCTTTGTCAAAACCCATCATACTGTCGAGTGCAGGACCAACCCATTCTGTAGCATCGATGGTTCCACGCTCTAAAGAAGTAAATATTTCACCAGCAGGAAGAAGCACAGGGTTTACACCAAGTTTTTTCATAACCTCCCCACCTAGTCCAGGGATTCTCATTTTTAGACCTTTTAAGTCGGTTAATGAGTTGATTGGTTTTTTAAACCAGCCACCCATTTGTGGACCAGTTGTACCACCTATAAGTGGGTATAGGTTAAATTTACCATAGAGTTCTCGCCAGAGGTCTAGACCACCACCAAATTTCATCCATGTTATCATCTCTTCACTAGTAAGTCCTAATGGCATACCACCAAATATAGAGAAAGCAGAGTTTTTACCTTTCCAGTAGTAGACACCAGAATGAAAAGCATCTATCTGTCCTAAAGAGGTTGAATCAAAAACTTGTAGTGCTGGAACCAAAATATTTTTAGGATAAACTTTTATATTAAGTGTTCCACCACTAAGCTCTTTACAACGTTTGGCAAAGTTATCAACCCCTGTCCCCATGATAGGAAAATGAGCAGGCCATGAGGTAGCAAGTTTTAGTTTTACTACTCTTCCTTTTTTTATATGAATATTTTTATCAGATATCTTATTTTCTTCTCGGTAACAACCACTTAAACCAAAAGCCCCTAAACCAAGAGCAGAGGTAGTTAAAAAGTCTCTTCTTTTCATTATAAAAGTCCTTATTTTTAAAAAGTTATTATATCTAGTTAATAAGTGTTTATGGGAAAAATTAGTAAAATAGTTATAAATCTATTAGCAAAAAAGTAAAAATATTTACATTCTAATTTTATTAGCTTATAATAAATATAATTTATACTAAAGGGAAATAGTCATGAAAAAAATTGTATGGTCATTGGTTACACTTACAGCATTAGCATCAGCTGCTGAATTTCAGTATGGAACAGGAACATTTAATATGAAGGGAGGGTTCCTTGGTTTAACTGGTAGTATCGGAACAGATATAGATACCTTTACTCTTGCAAATCGCCATACCAACATAGCTGGGTCTGATGTTTTTTATAGTTATGATTTTACATGGATGGACTCTCAAACTTTAAAACAAGCACAACATACCTATAACAACATGGCTACAGCTGCCAATGGTTTTAACCCTATGCCTTCAAGTACTTTTGAAATTCCAAGTATGGATTATAGAGTAAAAGGAATGGATGCAAACATTAGACTAGGGTATGATGTTATTCATAAAGGAGAGGGTGACTTTTTAGGTTTGGGTGTTTTGGTAGGAATCTCCATGCCTTGGATAGATAGTTCAAGCTCTGCAGCACCTTCAGGGGATGCTATACGATTTATAATGGATAACCAAGATTCAGCACTAACAGCTGCAGAACTTTTTAAAAAGAGTAAAACAGAGATTATGACTTATAAAATAGGTCCTTCTGTAAATTTTCAAAAAACCTTGGTTAGTGACAAACTCTCTGCATATGGTATAGCAAGTTTGGCATATCAAACAGGTTATATTAAAAATGACTATGTTGACTCTAAGTTTACTGTTAATGGTTCATTTCAAGAAGTTAACCTAGGTCTCCACTATACTCCTTTTACAGAAAACTATAAATTGGGTTGGCTAACTCTTAGTCCGCGTATTTATGCTACTTTAGGGTACAAGTACTCAAAATGGGATGTAGATGAGATGCTTATTAATATTTCAGGAGCAGAGATGAGCTCTAAAATCTTAGACCCACTAGGTATGAAGTTTGGTTTTGATAGTTCTGTAGGTTATGTTGGGCTTGGATATTCATTTTAATTGATTGGAAAATTCATTCTATTAAAGGTTTCAATGGAAAGTTTTAATAAAAATGTTAAAATGCCCTCATGAAAATTCTAATAATAGATGACAATCAAGAGATACTTTTTGGGGTAGAGAAACTTCTCAAAGCCTCACACTACCATACTGATACAGCTTTAACTCTAACTTTAGCTGAGGAGGCTTTAGCTCAACGTGAATATGACCTTATTATATTAGATTGGATGTTACCAGATGGCTCTGGTGTTGAGTTTTTGGCTCGTTTACGTCAAGAGTATTTGTCAACACCAGTACTACTGCTCTCTTCTAAGTCAGAGATAGATGAAAAAGTTGAAGCACTTGATAGTGGAGCCGATGACTACTTGGCTAAACCTTTTTCTAACATAGAACTTTTAGCACGTATAAGAGCTTTACTTCGGCGTGAGAGTAGTTATAAAAAGGCTGAAATGACCATAGAGAACATGAATGTAGACCTTGCTTCTCATAAAGTACTAGTCGATGGTAAAAAAGTAGAGTTAACTAAGAAAGAGTTTACTCTTTTGGAGTTGTTACTTTTAAACCAACAAGTAATCTTAACACGCTATCAGATAAACGACCATTTAAACCATGATTTTGATAGTTTAAAACAGAGTAACTTAGTTGATGTTCATATAAAGAATCTACGTAAAAAGCTAGGTTCTGCTTCTTCGTTAATAGAGACTGTCAGAGGTGTTGGGTTTCGGATTAAAATGACGAAAACCTAAAAACAGCTTTTACTCCTTGGTTTAGTCCTTCACTCTCTATGCTTATCTCTCCATTGATAAGCTTTGCCATTTTTTGGCTCAGTGCCAAGCCCAAACCTGTACTGTGTGAGACCTCTCGGCTATGGGCTTGGTAGAACTCTTGAAAGAGAGCTTTTTGCTTCTCTTTGGCTATACCAATACCTGTATCAATAACGGTAAAGGTATAGCTTCCATCTTCTTCTTTTCGTAAATAAATAACTATTTCACCTTTATGGGTATATTTGACTGCATTAGAGAGTAAATTCATCACTATCTGTTTAAAGAGGTTTACATCCGTATCTATTAAAATATCTTGCGTTGAGATATCTCGTACTAGTCCCAATCCTTTCTCCTCTATAAGAGGCTCGACTATCTCTATCATCTCTTCTATGATATTGAGTGCATAGACTTTTTCTTTTTTAATTGGCATCATATTTGATTCTAGTTTAGAGAGCTGAAGTAGTCCATTTATCATCCCTAAAAGATGCTCAGATGAGTTCTCAATTCGCCCAAGTATTTCGACCTCGTCATCCCCAATTTTAGGACTAACCATCAGGTGTTGTGTCAAGCTCAATATTGACCCTAAAGGTGTACGTAACTCATGTGACATGGTTGATAGAAAAGTACGTTTTAACTCCAATACCTCTTGGGTATGTTCCAAAATCTTCATCTGCTTTTTTGAGAGTACCCAAACCACAAAAAGTAATGAAAGTAACGACAGTACAAAGGCAAAAAGTAAAATTTTCTCTACTTCTCTAACACTCTTTAAGGCATACTCTTTTTCATACGACAAAGAGAGCCTCCAGCCTTTTAAAATGCTATCTAACTCTTTTGAAATGACAATATTCTCTTTTGTATTAGGAGCAGTAAAGTGACTTTTCTCTAACCATAGCTTTTGGTGAGGGTTGTCTATTTTTAGTTCTTTAAGGTTTTTAAAGGGATAAAGCAATAAAAGAGAGCCAATGCTTTTATGTCTGTCAAATGAAGCTTGAACTGATACTTTAAATTCTAAATAATCATTTATATTATACCTTTTATGAGAAGAGGCAATAACCCCTTTTCTATCTATAGACACTAGAACAATATTTTCAGATAAATCTTTAGACTTCTTTTCCAACAAAACAGCTATACGTTTGTCAATATCTTTAACCAAAATATCGTCCATCACCTCCAAGGTAGCCAAAAATGCCAACTCTTTTTCTAGGCTTTTCATATGTTGCAAAAGAAGCTTTGCATTGATGTCAAGTTCATAAGAGAGGTTCTGACGCTCTTTTTCTAAAAGCACTTTTGATTCAACCTTCCAAATGTAGATAAGTGTACTAAGCTGAATAAGCATGACAAAGAGAAGCATAGAGATTAAAATCTTATAGGTGTCGGGTAGGTTTTTCCATAGAGATTTCATGTCAAACACCCAAACCGTTGGGTGCTGTTTTC
>JALUKQ010000044.1 GCA_027056485.1 Campylobacteraceae bacterium
GAGATATTTTAACCAAATCACCCAAACACCCACACGGAATCAAAGTGCGTCTTATAGGTGGTGATGTTGGTCGCGTGAAAGAGATTTATTAATCTCTTTTTGAAGCTCTCTGACACTCTTTAACAAAATGAATAGCATTCTCTACAGGTACATCTGGAAGTATTCCATGACCTAAGTTAAAAATATGTCTTCCATCTTTCATGGTTTTGGCTAACGACTCTACGCACTCAGTAGTAGCCTCTTTGCTGTACAGTCTACACGGCTCCATATTTCCTTGGAGTACATATTTGTCTCCTAGCTTCTCTTTTGCCAATGCCATTGGGGTTCCCCAATCTACACCAAATACATCAAAGTTTCCATAGACTAAGCCACGCTCTATAAACGAAGCAACACCCTTAGGGAACATAATAATCGGCGTATCAGGATACTTAGATTTTAAATAATCTGCTATCTCAACCATATATTTCCATGAGAACTCATCGTACAGACCAGGCTCTATTGCTGCTGCCCAACTATCAAAAATTTGTACAACATCTATTCCAGACTCTATCTGCTTTTCCATGTAGTATTTTACTACTTGGGTTACTTCATGTAAGATATTATGTAAAAGTTCAGGGTTTGAGTACATCATCTTTTTACAGATATTATAGGTCTTTGTTCCTTGCCCCTCTATCATATAGGTAGCCAGTGTCCAAGGAGCTCCACAGAAACCAATAAGGGCTATGTCGTCATCACGCTCATCGAGTTGTGTTCTAAGAAGCTTAATGGTGTCGTAAACATATGTCAACTTATCAGCTGCCTCTTTTCCACCTATGAGTCTATCCAAATCTTCTTGACTCTCTAGGGGGTCATTAAACTTTGGTCCAAAACCTTTTATAAACTCTAAATCCATTCCCATCTCATCTGGAATTACCAAAATATCTGAAAAGAGAATCGCTGCATCAACACCCACAATATCTAGTGGTTGAATGGTTACTTCAGCTGCCTTTTTAGGGTTATGACAAAGATTTAAAAAATTCCCTGCCTCTGCACGTACTGCTTTGTACTCAGGAAGGTATCGTCCTGCTTGTCTCATCATCCATACTGGAGTGTATGGAGTCTCTTTACCTAGACATGCGTCTACAAAAATTTTACTATTACTCATTAATGGTCACCACCTTTATGTAAAAAATATAATGCTACAGCCAGAGCCAAAATAGAGATAGCAAAATAAACCAAGTCTAATGCTCCGTTGTATGTTGTGAAAAGTACCCGTTGGAAAAAGTTTACAACCAATACCATAACGATTACTTTACCTAGTTTGTCTTTGAGTTCATCGAGTGAATGAATCTCTAAGATTTTTGATGCACCCTGCTTTTTAGCCACATCTATCTCTGAAATGAAAAGCTCATAAAGTCCAAAACCAAAGATAAACATCACGACAGCCATTAAGTATAAGTCGACAGCACCTATGAGTCCACCTACTATCTCTTCATGAAACTTCTCTGGGTGAAGATGTTCTAAATATGTTGTTATAACGGTAGAAACAACTCCCCATATATCGACTGATGCCACAATAAATAGTGCAATCCCACCCAACATAGAGAAGATAACTGCAAGAAGTACAAAGAATCTTGTATTCCACAACATACTTTCAAAAAAATGTTCAATAATTTTCATATTAATCCTCTAACTTTATCCACTTTTGAGCAATACGCACAGAATTTGTTGCTGCCCCTACTCTCACTTGGTCAGCCACACCCCAAAGATGAAGTATGTTTGATGCATATAAGTCTTTTCTAATCCGTCCCACATAGGTCTCATCGGTATCAGTTGAGGTCATAGGCATTGGGTATTCATTGTTCTCTAAGTCATCTACTAGAGTAACATTTTCAAACTCAGCTAAAACTCTTCTAGCCTCTTCTACAGAAACATCTACACCCTCTTCAAAAGTAATGGTAATCGACTCAGAGTGAGAACGAAGAACAGGAACACGCACACAAGTTGCACTCACAGCAAAATCGGAATGCATAATCTTATTGGTCTCTAATACCATCTTCATCTCTTCTTTTGTGTAGCCATTCTCTTGTGGTGTGTCAATATGAGGAATTACATTTAGAGCTATCTGATGGGTAAAGGCTTCTACTTTTGTTTCATCTAGCTTAAAGGCAAAGAAGTCTTGCATTTGACACACCAACTCTTCCATTCCTGCTTTTCCTGCTCCTGATGTTGCTTGATACGTTGAGACATCGACTCTTTTTATACCATACAAATCATGTAACGGTTTAAGCAATTGTACCATCTGAATGGTTGAACAGTTAGGGTTTGCAATAATTCCTGTCTCTTCCCAAAGCTCAATATCTTCAGGGTTAACTTCTGGTACAACCAATGGTACTTCATCCATCATTCTAAAGTGTGACGTATTGTCAATAACCACTGCCCCTGACTCTACTGCATACTTTGCATATTTTGCCGAAATACTACCACCAGCAGAAAAGAAAGCAATGTCTATCCCACGGTTTTCAAATACTGTTTCAGTTAACTCTTCGATTCTATACTTTTTACCAGCAAACTCTATATAATTACCTGCAGAGTTTGCAGATGCCAAAGGCAGTAAGTTTCCAATAGGAAAGTTTTGTTCTTCTAAAACTCTAAAAAGCTCTTCACCAACAGCTCCACTCGCACCAACGACAGCAACGTTATACTGTTTCACATCTATCCTTTACTGTTGAATCTTTTCAACTTTTATTATTTGGTGTTATTTTAACTAAATGGGTGTGAGGATTGGCTTTTTAAAGGTTTTTTTAAAAACTTTAGGCAAATATGTCTTTTTTAGTAGCTATACTTTTTTTAAAAATTTTAAACTCTTTCTATATTACTTCTCAATCAAACCCTTAATTTGCTATTATTCACTATTACCAATAAATAAGATGGGAGATAACAATGGAAAGTAACCATTATCTATCTATAGGGACAAAATTGGGTGGTCACTATGAGATAGAAAAAGTAATAAGTGAGGATGATTTTGAGATTTTATATCTGGCTAAAGATTTACATAAACGAGGAGAATATGTTGTTTTAAAAGAGCTTTTTTTTAAAGCTTACTCACATAGAGAAGATAGAGAGGTTAAAACTTTAGCTAAGTCAAAAATCATTTTTGAAGAGACAAAGAAAGAGGTTATAAAAGAGGTTGAAGAGCTTTTAACTAACCCTTCTACTGAGGAAGTAGCAACTTATGGAAGCTTTGAAGAGAACAATACTGTCTATACAATTATGGAGTTTATAAACAATCCTAACTTAGATGGTTATCTGAAAATTAATAAAATAGAAAAAACAAGTGAAATTACAAACACGGAATCTTTAAATAGTGACGTTATGAACGAGCAAATTATTGAACCTACTCCTAAAAAAAGAGTTCATGTAGAGAAAAAAGAGAAACCAAAATCTTCTATTTTCATAAAAATACTCATTACATCTCTTCTCGTCTGTATAGGGTTAGGATATTACGCATATAACATGATAAAAGAAGATAAACAAAAAATTAAAGCACGACCACCAAAAGCTATAGCTGTAAAAGAGATACCAAAAGAAGAAACTAAAAAAAACCTACCTACAAGTAAAGAGGAACTTCTGAATGATTATATTGAGGGTTCTAATGAGATAGAAGATAAAAATGAAGATGAAGAAGAGATTATAAAAGAGGACTCTGAGGGTAAAGCCTTTATTACAGATGTAGAAGCTTATCAAAAAGAACAAGAGGCAAAACGTGCTAAGGAAGAAGCTAAAGAGAAAGCCCTTGAAGATGAAGAGGAGTATAAAAGAATGCAAGAAGAAGCTCTAAAAAATGAAGTATCAGATAATAAAACCATAGAAAATGAGCAATATCCTAAAGAATTTATACCTGAGAATATAAGAGAGTTTATAGGTGAAGAGGAGGAAACTAGTAATCATCCAGAAAATGATGTAGCACCTCTATCTGAAGATGCAGAAGAGATTCTCCCACTTGGTGCCAAACAAAATAACATCTCTTTAGGGACACCAATTAATAATGGAAATAAAAATAGTAATGCACTTGGAATACAAATAGAAAGAAGATAAAGAGGAGATTACTCCTCTTCTTTACTACCACCTTCAATTAGCTCATCGTTTACAATATCTGGTTCATCTGCTTCCTCTTTAGGACATTTAGCCATACTTACGACAATGTCTTTTTTCTCAACATTTACCACTTTTACACCTGAGGTATTACGCCCTGCTTTTCTAATGGTTTCCATATCTACACGTATCATTTTACCTATACTTGTCAGACACATCATATCTTTGTCGGATTCGACAAGAACCACACCTACAACATCACCGGTCTTAGAAGAGAGTTTCATAGAGATAACCCCCTTACCTGCACGACTCTGCTCACGATACTCAGACGCAGTAGTACGTTTACCTATACCTTTTTCACTTAGCATTAGAAGTTCTGACTCTTCATCTGCTATGGTTGTTGCACCACAAACAAAGTCATCTTCTATTTTAAACTTAATAGCTGTCACACCACGTGAAACTCTACCTATCTCTCGTGCATCTGCTACTTTAAATCTAATACATTGACCTT
>JALUKQ010000045.1 GCA_027056485.1 Campylobacteraceae bacterium
TAATAACCCGTTTTATATCTCCATGTAACTGTGTTATTATCTCATAAGAGATAGTACCTAACTGTTTTCCTGCACTTAAAGCATCATTAAATATACAGACTTCATCTTTAGTAGATTCTAAAATAACATAATCCATAGAGATACGACCAAGAAGAGGTAAGCCCTCGGCTGTAACAAATGGCTCAAAGCTATTGCTTCTCATCCATCCATCACCATAACCTAAGTCGTAAGTAGAGACAGTCATGTCTCTTGGGGCTATAAATGTTCCACCATATCCTACTCTTTGACCTTTTTTTAGCTGACGGGTAGCAACTTTTTTTGCCCAAAGTGAGAGAACAGGTTTTAGTTCTAAGGTATCATAAATGGCAGGTAGTTCTGAGTAGCCGTATGCTCCGATGCCTAGGCGAATTAAATCTTTATTTTCGCAAGGTAAACGTAAAGAAGAAGCAGAGTTGAATGAGTGAAAACGTATGTTTTTCTTCTGTGCTACCGAACTTACAGTTTTTTTGACCTCTTCAAAGTTTTTTTGTTGCCAAAATAGCTCAGAGCTTAACTCATCTGCTGAACGGTTATGGGTCATTAACCCTACTAGCATAAGCTCTTTTTCTTCTATGAGTTTGAGTGCTTCTTCTATTTCGTCTATGGCTATACCGTTTCGGTGCATCCCTGTATCGACTTTTAGTTCAACCATAGAGCCTATTTGGGCTTTTTCTATATCTTCTAAGCTATTAAGTGTAAAAGAGCAAGAGTCATCTACAAGTGCTTGGTCACCTAAGATGAGGATTTGTTTAAAATAGGGTTTGATTTTTTCTGCTTCATCATAAGTACGAACCACAGCTTGTGTAAGTCCAAACTCTTGAGAAAGTTTTGCCATGAGTTCTAAGCCATGACCATAAGCATTGTCTTTTAGAACAATTCCTATGGATTCCTTTGAGCCAGTTTTTAATTGAAATTGAGATAGATTATGAAAGAAATTTTCTTTGTTTATTTTTATAAATGCCATTTGAGATTATAGCTAAATTAGATTTATAACTTATTTTCTTTATGTCACTTATGGCATAATATAGCAAAGGATACATAATGACACATCTTGAACTTATTGCTAAAATAGAAGCTCGAAGAAAAAAATTAAATATTACTATTGTCAATTTATCAAAACTAAGTGGTCTTGGTACACGAACGGTTAACAGATTTTTAGCAGGTAAAGATGTGAAGTTAAGTACGGTTGAGCAGATAACCAATCTTTTGGGCTTGGATTTTGCAGGTAATGAAGTTGTGGCTTTTAATGACTTGCAAAGAAGAAGAGCTAAAGAGAAGGCTCTGTTTATGGTCTCTTTGGTACAAGGGACTTCATCGTTAGAGATGCAAGGTTTAGAAGATGAAAGTATTAGAAAAATGCTGTTAAAGATGGAAAAAGAGTTCCTAACTGGCAGTTATAGAAACAAACTCTGGGTTGCTTAGTGAAACACAGTACAAAACCCATAGAACACGCTACGCCTATTGATGATATTTCAGGGTTAAAGTTATCTTCATCAAAACTATATACGATGAAAGATATTTATGAGGAAGAAGCTAATAACATTTTACAAGCTACTCTGAAATATCTCTCTAGTGCACCTACTAAAAAAGAAGCATCTTTTTCTTACCCTTGGTTATTGTTACTTCATGAAGAGATGTTTGGGCAGGTTTGGGAGTGGGCAGGGAAGTTAAGACACAGTGAACTCTCTATTGGTGTAAAAGCTTACTTAGTACCAATGGAGTTAAAGAAATTAAGTGATGACATTGCCTATTGGAATGCCAATAAAACTTTTGATACCATAGAAACTGCCACACGCATACACCATAGAGCCGTGCAAATACACCCTTTTCAAAATGGAAATGGTAGATGGTCACGAATGTTAGCCAATATTTATATGAGACAAAATGGGCTAATGCCTGTAAAGTGGCAAGAGGATTTATTAGCAAAAGAGAATAGTAAACGTGATGCTTATATTGATGCTTTGAAAAAGGCTGATGGTGGGGATTATGAGGATTTAATTGAGATGCATGGGACTAGGTATGGATGGAAATAGTAATTGACTATTTATTATCTTTGTAGAAGGAAATAAAGATATAATTTTATGTATAAATTCTAGTATCTAGAAATAAAATATTACAATTTGCCATGTTTTCCTATAAATTAAATATTCTATGTTAGTATTTTAATAATAACTGTTAGAATAGGATTTATAATGATTACTCAAAACTTATTTCATATTAAAAATACTTTAGAGGGAAAACCTTTGACTACTTCAATGCCTAATACAAATACAAAAACACTTAAAGCCATTGATTTATTTGCGGGTATTGGTGGAATTAGACGTGGATTTAAAAATATATTTAAGAATGAAATAGAATTTGTTTTCTCGTCAGAGATAGATAAAAATGCACAAAAAACTTATTATCTAAATTATAAAGAAGTGCCTCACGGTGATATTACAGCTATCGATGAAGCCGATATTCCTAAACATGATATTATCTTAGCTGGTTTTCCTTGTCAGGCATTTAGTGTTGCAGGACAGAGAAAAGGTTTTGAAGATACACGAGGAACACTTTTTTTTGATGTAGCAAGAATTGCTAAATATCATAAACCAAAAGTTATTTTTTTAGAAAATGTCAAGGGTTTTGTTGGTCATGATAAAGGGAGAACTTTTGAAGTTGTTAAAAAAACTTTAGAAGATATGGGATATAAACTTTTTTATAAAGTATTAAATACTAAAGATTTCAATGTTCCACAAAATCGTGAAAGAATTTATATAATAGCTTTTTTAGATGATATTGAAGAATTTACTTTTCCCGATGTGATTGAATCTACAAAAAGTATTCATAATTTTTTAGATAAAAAAGTAGATAATAAATATTATTATAATGATAAACCTTTATATGATAAAATTAAAGACGATATTACCAGTGAAGATACTATGTATCAATGGCGTAGACATTATGTACGTGAAAATAAAAACAATGTTTGTCCTACTTTAACAGCCAATATGGGTACTGGTGGACATAATGTTCCTATTATTAAAGATAAAAAAGGTATTAGAAAGTTAACTCCGTATGAATGTGTTAAGTTCCAAGGTTTTGATAAAACTTTTAAATTTCCAAAGGAATTAGCTCAATCTCATCAGTATAAACAAGCAGGTAATTCAGTTACAGTGACAGTAATAGAAGAGATAGCAAAGCGAATAAAAGATGTTTTATAACAATGAGTCGTTAGAGTTTCAGCAAAAATATATTGATTCATTAAGTATTATCGGAAGCTTATCTAATCTGTTTTCTGATTCAAAGGTTCCTTATTTATATTATCGAATAGCAGAAAAGATTTTTTGTAGGTCATTTAATGCAAATGATTTATCTAGGGGTGATATTGCTCTTGATGCGGCTAAATCTAATGTTGGTATTGGATTAAAAACTTTTCTAAAAAATAATGAAAAGACTTTACAGAAAGTTGCTGAATTTAATAAGGATAGAATTCTTTATGAGAATAAGAACGAAGTTGATATAGTAAATATAATAGCATCATTACGGAATAAAAGAATTGACTTTGCAGAAAAATTATCAAATGTTGAAAAATCCTATTATCATTGTGTTGTAAGAGGAGATAATCGATTTCATTTATATGAAGAGTCAATGGATTTAATAAACATTGAGAATATAACATCTATTAAGAAAAAGAAAAACTCGATATGGTTTCATGATGGAATACATGAGTATACTTTTAATCTATCAAAAAGTACTTTAATAAAGCGTTTTAACACGAGTCAATATTTAGCTGAGTTTGATGTTGAAATTCTTGAAAACCCTCTTGATGACATTAAGAAATGTTTTAGTGAAGATGCTAAACTATTTGAAAATGGAAGTGACTTATTTGATACAGTTTATTTACCACTTTATAGTAAAAATAAAAAAGTTTCAGAAAGAAGTAGTTTGAATCAATGGAATGCTTCTGGTAGAGAACGAAACCCAAATGAGATTTATATACCTATACCATCTAAAGTACATAAGTATTCTCCTACTTTTTTTCCTCAAAGAGATAAACCTTTTAATTTACATCTACCTAGTGGCAAAATATTGAGTGTCAAAGTATGTCAAGATAATAGTAAGGCATTGATGTCAAATCCTAATAAAGCATTAGGTAAATGGTTATTAAGAGATGTTTTGGGATTAAAAGAGGGTGAGTTATTAACTTATCAAAAATTACAAACTATAGGTATTGATTCAATACGCCTTGATAAAATTGATGACGAAAATTTTAAAATAAATTTTGTTTCTTTTGGAAGTTTTGAAGAATATTTAGATTTTTATGAGGATTGATTTATTGAAAGAAAGAATAAAATATCTACCCCCAGAATGGCAAAAACAAAGGGCCATACTAATGGCATTCCCCCACAAAAATACCGACTGGAACAGTGATTTAAATTCAGCCTTAGTACCCTTTATACGCATAGCCCAAGCCATAGCCTATAAAACTCCTGTCTATATTATTTGTGATAACAAAGATAATATTTCAGGTCTCTTTTGCTC
>JALUKQ010000046.1 GCA_027056485.1 Campylobacteraceae bacterium
TTTATTGCACTAAAACAGAGTGTTATGGAGTCAAAACTCGGAGATGCTTTAAACTTTTTTGGTGGAGAAAAAGCACTAGACAGTTTACAAGAACCGTTTGCAAAAAAACTAAAGTCTGCTGTTGTAGGCATAGTAAGCTCTGATACTTTCAAAGCTCAAATAAACCACCACTTAGAACATTCAACACTAAACGATGACCTAAGAGAATCTGTTGAAAAACTTATAACCGATAGATTAAATGACCTAACACCTAGAATGGTCAACGACTTGGTACATGAACTTATACACACACATTTAGGCTGGTTGGTTGTTTGGGGTGGAGTATTTGGTGGAGTTATAGGGTTAATCTCTTCATTTTTCATATAAAAACATCTGAATTAATTTTTGAGTTATAGGTTCCAAAAGGAACCTATTTTAACACTTTGTGCTATTACTATCTGTTCCTAAATCAGATATACTGACACTCTGACAACCTTCCCTTGGGGTATCAGATTTTTCAATGTGTGCTTTACCATCAGAATCCCATGTAACTTTACCTGCATGTGCAACAGTTAGCAATGCTAACACCATAAATAGCTGTAAACCTCTCATTTTGTATCCTTTGTTAATCCGAAAGCTCGAATTGAATTTTATAGACTGTCCTCATGAAGACAATCTATAATAACATACATACTTAATCAAACATTTATTTTTTTCATTAATATTAAAATTAAATAAAAAATTTTACATTTTTGTTACATATATTTTTATATAACATTATTTTAAACAAAATAATGTTTATAATGGTGTAATTATTCTTCATTCTTTAATATTATATAAAAATACAATATCTTTTTATATAATATTAAGTAAGTTTTAGGTTGTTATTTATACGACTAAAACATCTTACCGTTTAATAAAAATTCATATGTCAACATCATTTTGTTGTATCAAATTTTCATTTTATGCCTGTTTATGTCGGGAAGAGGACATCCCGACCTACGGGTGTTTGTTAAATGATGAATATTTCCAATCTGCTAGGTTCTCTACAACATTATGTTTAAGGGGATTATTTTTGATGTATTCCATTTTTTCCAACCAATCTTTTTCGTCTCTAATGGTATGTTCATAAAAACGCTCTTGCCAAATACCTGCATGACCTCTATGGTATTTTTTCATTGAGATTTCAGCTTTTCCCTCATCTTTTAAATTTTGTTCTAAACCGTAAACAAAACTCTTTTTAATGGCAGAAATAATTTTTGAATAATCTGTGGCTATTTTAGGGGTTATTATCATGTGTATATGTTCAGGTAACACAACAATCGCGTCTATGACATAGTCATATCTCTTTTTACTCAATTTAAAAGCATAACGAAGTAGCTCAATATTTTCAACAAGAATAGGCTTACGCCCTTGTGTGACCAACGTAAGATAATAGCTATAACCATCTGCATATATTCGTCTGTATTTCATAAAATCATTTTATCAAAGAAACAATAACAAACATCAAAAATATGTCAAATTGTAATATTATTCATAAAATAAATATTGGATACACATTCGTCAAAACAAACCCCTCATAAAAAAACATCGGAAACGGCGTAGGTCGGGATGTCCCCTTCCCGACATTTACGTGGCATAAATTAAAAACCCAATATAACCAAATGATGTTGACATATAAATATTTATTGAACGATAAAATATTATTTCATCATGCGTAAATGTCGGGAAGGGGACATCTGTATTTCATATGACCATTTTATCAAAAAACAATAACAAACATAAAAAATATGTTAAATTGTAATATTATTCATAAATAAATATTGGATACACATTCGTCAAAACAAACCCCTCATAAAAAAACATCGGAAACGGCATAGGTCGGGATGTCCTCTTCCCGACATTTACGTGGCATAAATTAAAAACCCAATACAACAAAATAATGTTGACATATAAATATTTATTGAACGATAAAATATTATTTCATCATGCGTAAATGTCGGGAAGAGGACATCCCGACCTACGAGCCAACAAACATTATTCAACCTCAAACTCCCCCAACCCATCAATCAAGTTCTCAAACTTTTTTCTATCTTCATCTGTTTCATAATTGAACCAAGATTTAATTTCTAGAATACTAAATAAATTGTTTTTTAAACCAATTAAAAATAAACTTTTTAATGTTTGAAAAGACTCTTGATAGTCTAAATATTTAGACAAATATGTTACATCACTTCCAAAACTTACTAAACCATAACTCTCACTTTTATGCATATTTCTTAATATTGTCACTAATTTATTAGGAATAAATAAAAATTGTTGAAATGTAGACATACTCAAATCTAAATCATTCCTAGAATTTAAAATAATATTATCAAAAACTACATTTTGTATATCTGAAGAATGTGAGGAAAAATTTTGAAAACTACAATTGCTAAAATTAGCTCCTCTTAAAACTGAATTACTAGAATCTATTCTACTGAGATGAGAAAATGAAAAATCTAAATATGATAATCGCATACAAGACATATTAAGATATGTCTTACTATAGTTCTGAATAAAAGGTAGTTCTTTTTCCAACATTCCAAAAACCTCCATCTGAATACCTTTAAAGTACCCTTTAGCCCAATCTGGAGCAGAATCTTCCATAGAATAATTCCACCCCCGAATCATCTCAAACAAATTCTCAGGAAACTCCAATCTCCCATTAAAAAAATCCCTATCTTCAGGCACATCATCATGCAACAAATTCCCAACAACCAAAGCCAACCATTTGTCCATATCGGTTGGAGAGTCTGAAACCTGTGCATTTTGGAATACTGTTAACTCATTGTCAAAAAGTGCTGTTTTTCTACTGGTCTTTGCTAAAAGTAATGTCGTTTTAGAGTCGATAATATCTTTAGCTAAAACAATTATCTGTTCTAACTCTTTCTCTCCAATAGCCCAATTTTCTAGCAACTCTTTGTTAATAATAGGTGAAGCATTATCTATCTCTACATCTTCAAACCACTTGCTATCTATTCGGTCACAATAAAGTGTGTTGTGTCTGTCACTAGCCAATGTTGCCATGAGTGGGTAGAGTAATTTTCTTTTCTCTATCACCTCATCTGTTGGCTTAGAACTCACAGAACCTTTTAAAAGCATGAGCAACTCTTTAAAAAACTCAATGGTTTGTTCGGTAGGTTCACCAAGTATGAGTTTGCTTCTTGCTTCGTCAATATTTGGCTTTTTGTCAATGGCATACTTTATAAAAACTTTCAGATAATACTCTGCTAACAATATCTCTGCAAAGGATTGATGTTGAAAATGTAGCTCATTGTTCTCTTCTCCAAAATAGGAGTGAGAAAGAAACTCTATTTCGGTTACTTTCTCATCTTTATAACGTGCCAATATGGTTCTGTCATTTTCTCCTTTGTTCTCTCCATCTAAAACCCGACAAATATCTGCTTTTTTCAGTACCCCTTGTTTTCCTTGTTGTCGCGCATACATCCACAAAGAAGCGATGGAGTGTAATATGTTTCGGTAGTGTATCTCCTCTTCTTGGTTGATGCCATGCTCTTTGTCATCTATGTGTTTTGCCTCTTTGGTTAAAAGGTTAATAAACGACAAATAAACCCCAATCTTACCAATGGCTAGAAAATCAACACGATTTAAAATGAGTTGATAAATCATATAAGCAAATATGGGTCTTCGTAGCTCTTCTCTTGAAAGTGTTTTCTCTTTTAAAAGCTTTTGATAAATAGAACCTGTGGCTGTATGTTCTTTTAGCTTGTCACTGCCTCCTAGTGAATGAGAAAGCCAAGAGTCAAACTGCTCTTCTTTGAAACCGTAAAGTGAAATGTATTGTGCTACTTTCTCAGAGTTTTCATTTAAAGTCTCATAAGGATTATGTAGTTTTAATTGCTCCTCTAAAGCTTCTGAAAAAGGTCGTGACGTGATGATAATTCTGTTGTCTCTTCGTCTCTCTTTATCAATGCTCTGAATGTTTTTTATGGAGCTAATAACAGACTCTACTTTAGACTTTGTAAGCTCTCCACTCTCATCAAGTGAATCGACTAAAAAGATATATTTTCTTTTGCTAAACTCCTCATCATTAATACGAATACCATATTCATCAAGCAAAAAGCTATCTAAAACACCCAATGAACCCTCACTAGAGTACTTTGAAAAATTTCTCAAATTGAAATAAATAGGAAAATAACCTTCTTTGGTTTGTGAATACTCTTTTGCCAACCTAGAAGCATACTGTTTTAAAAATACCGACTTACCTTTTCCAAAATCTGCAATGGCAAAGAGAATATTTTGTAAACAGTTAGTGTTACAAGCGTTAAAATACTCTTTTATTAACTCCTCTATGGGTTGTTGCTTGTCTTCATCTTCTTTGTGTGCTTCATCATCTAAGTCTGAATTTTTCTCTTTCTCTAAAACCTTAGAAACAGCCCTCCAAGAAGCATAAGTCTCTTCATAACGTAGCTCTTCACCCTCTTTAAAGCCTATTTTACGAAGTTCATACATATCGTAAAGTAGTTTTGACTCTTTCTCTTTAAACATAAAAGCCTCTATCTCTTTTTTATGTTTTGCATAATCTTCCTCTCCAAAACTTTCTACAATGGTCTTTTCAATATTGTCATTAAAATTACGTCTAAAAGTGTCTATGGTTTGAGGATGTGCCTTAAAGAGTTGAAGCAGTTTTATCATCTGCTCTTTCACAAAAAGAACAATAGGGTGATATTGAGGAGTAAAAATAGTCAAAACCTCATTGGGGTCAAAAGTCACATGGTCTAGCTCTAAAATGTCTATCAAATGAGAAACAAGCGATGTCCCCTCAGGAACTTGAATCGCTTCATCATTGAGAGACTCCATCGACTTCCCTAGTTGTAAAAGAGAAGCTTGAAGATAAATATTTGAGCCATAATTTTCCAACTTCTCTTTGGTTAGATTTGCAAAATAAGCGTCAATGGTATCTTGTGCAAACAAACGAACAAATATACCTACTGTACCCGTAGCATTACCCAAAAGCTCTTGACCTGATTTGTCAAAATTATCTTTAAAATAACCCGTTACATTTTTTAGAGCGAAAGGCAAAGTTTTAGCTATATTTTCAACTGTTTTTTTCTTCATATCTGTTTCCCATTTTTTGATATGAATAAATTATACCATATTCGTCAAAACAAACCCAACAAACAAAAATATTTGAAACGGCGTAGGTCGGGATGTCCTCTTCCCGACGTTAACACGTACACCAACATGCCCCATCGTTCAATAAAAATTGATATACCAACACGATTTCGTTATATCAAATTTTTATTTTATGCCACATAAATGTCGGGAAGGGGACATCCCGACCTACGGGTGTTTTACAAAACCATCTAAGCAAAATAGCACTACTTATACGACCAAAACAATCCATACTCATGAATAAGTCCAAGCTTCTTTAGCTTCTTTAGTTTTTTAATGGTCTTTTCTTTATCTGCTGGTAGATATGATTTGATTTTGTAAAACTTATCATATTTTAATATGTATGAAAAAGCGAGATGTTTCTTGAGTTGTTTTTCATATTTTTTAGCATTGGAAAGTTTAGAAAACCTTCCAAACTCTACAGGAACATTTGTCTCCTCTGGACTAATATAAGCATAATTATTGACAACTATTTTATCTAATGAGAGTGCAGAGAGTTCTCTTACTTTAGGGGCTTTATGCTCCACAGGTTCTGCTGACAACCCAATAGCTGGTACAGATATAACCTCTATATGAACAGGAGCAACTCCTTGCTGTTTTGTCCCTAAGTAAGTTGCTGCACCTTTAGAGAGGTCTAGTTCTCGGTTATTCCAAAAAGGTCCACGGTCATCTATGCGTACCTCTAGTGATTTACCATTTGCAGGGTTTGTAACTTTTAAGACTGTACCTAAGGGGTATGTTTTATGGGCTGCACTATAGCCATTCATATCGTAAATATTTCCTAATGCTGTTTGCCGTCCATGAAAATACTCACCATACCAACTTGCCAATATATCTTTAGACTCACCAATAGCAACTTTATGAGGATAGTAAGTAATATTTTTAACAGTATAGGGAGAGAGCGAGGCTTTTATTCTAGCCTCTTCTCTACTCTTCGCAGAAAGAGAAGATGAAAGAAGCAGTGTTATTAGTAAAAAAACTGATAATGATTTCAAAACTATAGACGAATTAGATTTAATGGATCCATATGTTTGTTGTCTTTAGTTACTTCAAACATTAGTGATTTATCAACTTTACCAATGATAGAACCTTTAGAGAGTTTTTTACCAACTGTAGTACCTGGTGCTAAACGAGAAAGTTTTGCATAAATAGTATGTATACCATTACTATGTTCAACAATTACAACCTTACCTAGCATACCACCACTGTTCTCTGCAAATACAATTTTACCTTTTAAAACTGATCTTACTTTTGAACCAGAGTGAGGAGCTTTTAATGTTATAGATTTATTAAAAATCTTAAACTTATAAATAGGATCCGTATACGTACCAAACTTTTTGATAAGCCTTGCACCTTTAAGAGGTGAAATAGTTTTACTCTCATTGTATTTAATAATTTTAGACGATGCAGTAAATACCTCAAGAGGTTTGGAGCTGGACGTAGAAGCTCTATTTTTTACTTCTTTTTTATTTGCTGCTTCTCTTTTTGCCTCTTTTTGAGCATCAGATTTAATAATTTTTAAACTTGCCAGTTTTCTTTCTAACTTTTTACGACTTGCTTTTATTCTGTTAAAGCGTTTTTTATAAATAGCCTTATCTCGCTCTAACTCCTTAAGAAGCTTGTTTTGCTCTTTACTCTTTTCTTTATACTCTTTACGTTCACTATTATAGATATTAATAGCTTTTTTAATATCAGCTTGTTTTGAATTTAAACTACTTTTCTTATTTTTTAAAGATAAAAGGTCTCTATTCAGACGCTCTATATCTTCACTATTTTTTTTACTATAAACACTATAAACCTCTTTGGTCATAACAGATTGATTGGTAGGTGTATGTTGCTCTTCAAGTGCCAATGCCATAGAAAAATTTTGAGAAATTAGCTCCACAAACTTAAGTTGTTTATCATCTATTGTCTTAGAAACATTCTCTAGATTTTCATTTAACTCTTGACTCTTTTTTGTCAATTGAGTATAACTCTCTTCATCACTTTTAATCTTTTTTTCTAAACTATTTAATTTAGAATTTAACTTCTTTTGATTCACTTTAGCTGTTAATATCTTTTTAGCTACTTTTGAAAGTTCTTTATTCATCTTCTGATATTCAACTTTTTTGGCACTTAACTGCTTTTTACTTTTTTTTATTTTTCCATCAACCGATGTTGAAAAAAGTAAAGAGGAGAATAGAAAGAGAGAGAAAAGAAATTTCATCTACTCATCCTTAACATTAATAACTACAAGAAACACAGCAACAAGTACTACAAAAATCGCAGCAAAAAGTAAAATAAAGAAATCAGAAAAAAAGAAAATAGAGTCTACATTCTCTTTTAAAATATCCATGTGTGAATCACGTACCCATAAGTTTTGTATAGCTAAAAAAATTCCACTTGTAATAATAGCTGATAGTATAGCATCAACAATTGCCAAATTAATAAGTACTTTTGACCTCAAAAAGAGTGAAGCTCCAAATATCTCCATAACTTTCATACGTTGTGCATGTAAAAAGTTCCAAACTTCCATCTGTTTTAATATTAAGAAAAATCCAATAATGGTCATAAAAATAATAAAGGTATTAAAAGATAGTTTAATAAAAGAGAAGAGTTCATATTGTGATTGATAAACAGAAGTAAAGGTCTCTATCCGTGTAATATCTTCACTCTTTTTCAGATTTTCTTTAACTTGTGCTAACTCTGAAATACTTAGATAACTATCTAACTTCACCGAGTAAAAATTGGGTAAAGAGGCTTCTAACTTTTTTCCTTTAGAGTTTTCAAAATCAATATTTACACTACTTAAAATCTTTGATTTTTTAACCTCTTCAACCCTTAAAATATGTTTATCCCAAGACCTAAAATCATCTATACTCATCTCATTTTTAGCTACAACCATCATAGTATATCCATTTTTAAGACTCTTCTCAAATGAATCAGTCGTACGGTCAAAGACAATAAAAAACTCTAAACCAAGCAGTATTGCCACCAATGGAAAAATGAGAGAAAGATGTGTTTTAATAAACTTCATTGATATACCCTCCTGCATCAATACTAAAATGTCTATAAGGGATATTAAACATCATAGGTATTCTGTGTGTTACAACTACGATAGTTGTATCTAGTTGTTGACAGGCATTTTCCATTAAATCCCAAATAACATTTGATGAATACTCATCAAGGTTACCTGTTGGCTCATCAGCTAAAATAAGAAATGGATTTTTTGCCATAGCCCTAGCTACACCTACTCTTTGCTGCTCCCCTCCAGAGAGTTCCAAAGGATATTTATCTTCTTTACCTGTTAACTTTACATGGTGAAGCAAACGTTTAGCTTGATTGGTCTGAACTTCTGCAGAGTAACCAGCAATCCACAATGGTAAAACAACATTTTTTTCAACTGTCCACTCGTTAATAAGTTTATAGTCTTGAAAAACTATACCTAAATGGGTTCTAAGCTCTTGTAGTCTGTTTTTATTGATATCGGACATATTTAAACCACCTATATTAAGCTCACCCTCTTGTGGCTTCAGATTTCCATAAAAAGCTTTAAGTAGTGTTGATTTACCACTACCACTAGGTCCCGTTATAAAAACAAAATCACCTTTTTGTATAGTAAAACTAGCATTGTTTATAATCTTATCAGTTGTATCATATGCCAGTGTTAAGTTTTGTGCTGTTATTACATTTTCAGACATGTAAATGCTCCATGATTTTTAGATGCGTTTTAAAGTTTGTAACTGTTTTTACAGGATTTGAATGAAAATAATAGCTTTCTGTTTTATCCATATAGATAAATTTATGTTCAGGTCTATCAAAACTTCCAAAAGCAAGTTTAATTAAAATAGCATCATCTTTGATTTTAAATACTCTCTCAAAATGAATAAAAGAGTCTTCAAATATTATAGGTTTGTAGCTTATTTTATCTAAAGTTTCATTTTTATAAGATAATTCTTTAAAAGAAAAATTAAAGTCTAAAACTCTCTCTTCTGAATCTTCTGCACAAGTAACATAGACATCATAAATATCTTTTTCTTGTTTTAACCATCTTGCTTCATACTTACTTGTCACCTCTAAAGCTTCATTTTTACGAATTTCTACAGAAGTTTTAACAACTTTTTCACCTAAAAATGTATCTAATGCATACCAAAAGTACTTGTAACTATCAGTTCTTAACTCTAATCTACCACCTTTTTCGAGAACACGCATAGACTCTTTTAGAAACGATGAAGATATCACTCGTCTTTGTGGTTTTTTATCCCAAGGTACAGGGAAATGAACAAAAATTTGATAACATAAGTTAGAAGGTATCATCTCTAAAAGAAGACGTGCATCATAGTTGACTACCCAAATATTTTTCAAACCTAAAAGTTCAATCTGCTTAAGTACTTGTGCAGCTGATGGTGTATGAATCTCTATGCCTATAAAAAGCCTATCTGGATTTTTTTCTGCTTGATAGAGCAAATGCTTTCCAGAACCAAACCCTACCTCTATGGCAACACTATCAAAAGGGTAGATAATATTATCAAAATCTTCAATACTCTTTTCATAAGCATTTGCTAGTAAAGGTTTATTGGGGTGAATGGTAATATTTGACTGAAGAACATCTAATTTTAATCCATCAGATATATCAGCAATGGCTTGTTTTAGCAAGTTTACTTTTAATGGTCTAGTTACTTTATCATATTTTACAAGCCAACTATCTTTAGAGCTTTTTTTTATATGTAAAAGAAAAGATTCATCTTCATGATGCACTGCTATCAGTTCATCTTCACTGTGGCTATCTTTTGCAGTAAAGAGAACTTTTGTACTATTATACTCTCCCTCTATATGAGAGGTATCAAAGGGTTTAACCGTTATGTGTGGCATTAAAACCCTTATCTTGCATGAATTGATACAACGTTACTTGGTTTAGAGATACTATCATCGTATCCAACAGCTATAACTCTATAAGTATAATTAAATCCTGGAGCTACATAGGTATCTATATATTCTGACATCATACGATTTTTAACACTTGCTATCCACTTCCATTTCTCACCATTAATACTTTTTTCAACTTTATACATCTTAACCAATTTGTTAGAGTGAGGACGCCATATTAGCTTAATGGTATTACTTGCTTTTTGGAAACCCTGAAAAAATGTAATGGCTTCAAATGGTGGTTTTGTTTTAACAGCAATTACTTGTCCATGTGCTGACTCAAATCCACCTCTTATCGTAGTAAACGTATATGTATAGGCTGAATTTTGAGCCAACCCTGTATCTACATAATGTGATGCAAAGGGACTGTTTACTGTTGCAACTTTTGTCAACTCTTTTTGAGGACTATTCACATAAGCATCTTTTACTGTTCTGTATATATTTATACCATCCAAATGTTTTGCAGCCACAGGTTGCCACTCAAAAGCTACAGAAGTGTTACTTGTTACAGCTTTTACATTGTTGAGCTTTGGCAAATTTGGATCAAGCTGATGATTCATCATTGCTGCTGGATTACAACCGTTCAGTAATAGTAGTGAAATAGCTGTCAATGATATGAGGGTTAATTTTTTCATTAATCTCTCCTTGGTTAAATTTGTTATTTATAAAATCATTCATATCAGGGAAAAGTGGAGCTACAAACTCCATCTTCTCATCTGTAGTAGGATGTAACATATATAGTTTATATGCGTGTAAAAATACTCTTTTTATTGTATCTTTTTTGCTCTTAAAACCATATAAATCATCACCCAAAATATGTCTACCCAAACTCTCTAAATGCACCCTAATTTGGTGGGTTCTACCTGTAAAAAGTTTAACGGCTATTAGCTCAAGTTTTTTATCACCCTTATCACTTTGAGCCAACTTATAAAAGGCAGATTTTGCCTCTTTACCATTTTCTCTCACATCCATTTTTAAGCGATTGTTCGGGTTACGCCCTATTGGTTTTTCTACTATTCCATTATCTTTTAAAGGATAATCTATAACAGCCAGATAATAACGCCCCATGCTCTTGTCTTGTAACTGTTCACTGAGTTTCTGATGGGCTTCATTTGTCTTGGCTATCACCAAAGCACCTGTTGTATTCTTATCTATTCTATGTACTATTCCATGACGTTCTTCACCAGAAATAGTAGAGAGTGAAATACCTTTTTTAATCAGCCAATCCACCAAAGTAGCCTCTTTAACCGATGCAGCAGGATGCACAACCAAACCAGCTGGTTTATTGACTACAAGCATGACATCATCTTCATAAAGTATCTCAACATCAAAGTCTATCACCACTGGTTCTTTGGGTATAATCTCTTTAAATCTATAAGAGATGGTATCTCCTACTAAAAGTTTTTTACCAGTTTTTAGTATGCTTTTTCCATTAACAGATACCAATCCTTCTTTGATGAGTTGTTCTACCTGATTTCGGCTCTCTTGTAGCTCTGTTGTCAATATTTTATCTAATCGTCCAGCCTCTTGAACTTCAAATGATTCTAAATCCATTTTTCTCTTTTTATACTATATTTTACATAATTATATCTAAATCAATAATTGTTTAAAAACTTAATTTAGATATAATCTATAAAATTAATATTTTAAATTATTATAAAGGATTTTTTATGCACAAAAAACTACTTATTTTACCTTTTTTACTGAGTTCACTATCGACTGCGAAAACTGTTGAAACCAAAGATATGAGAGCTAAAGATTATACAAAGCATTATGATACCAGTTCAAATGTAGAATCAACAGAAGACAAAGTAATCTCATCTACAGCTGAAGCTTCAGCCCAAATCACTATTATGGTTACGCTTCAAGCCACTTCGGAAATAACTTCTGGTAGACACGGTGGGACAACTGCAACCATGAGCTTTTTAGATAATAACCGTTTAGATATTACTGAAGAAATAGCCAAAGGAAAAGGTGAACATCTTGAAACACTACTAAGCATGATGAAACTCAAAAAAGATAAAAAAAGTTTAACAAATATTCAAACTCACTTTAATGAACTTATCTACCTAAGTCACAATGATTTTTTAGAAAAATTAAAAACTTTAGCTTAATCGTTCTTAAAAATAACTCCTAGGTTCATCATATACCTATATGAGGTTTGAAAGTTATTACTCTCTCTCCAAAGTATAGAGGGAGCTACTTGATAGTACATCCAATCTTTATAAAAAATATGATGAAAAAGTACATGGAAATGAATATAGTCACTGTTTGGCTTTTTAAAGTTTTTTAATCTACTTACAATCCCAAACCCTGCTCCCACTTGCTCCTTTTCATTCAATGTCTTTATCCATGAAACATCATTTATAACTGTTTGAAACTCTTCTTTATTACTATAACTCAATTGATTTCTCCAAAAAAAATCAAGCGAATCATCTATTTTATACTTAGTATTGAACTCAAATGTATTTTCTATTTCACCATCAGTGTAGTAACGAAAACGATTATAAAACTCACTGTTTACTTTTTCTTTATCATATAAATTATAGCGTGAACGCATATTTAGATAAGGAACTAAATGTGCATCACGTATTCTCACCCCACCTGCAAATGCCATATTTAAACTTTTTTTGACATATTTAAAATACTCTAAACGCAAATAGTAGTTTTTCTCCTCTAAGCGTTCATTGGTTAATTTTGTACTATCATATAGGGTATTATCATTTGTTTCATCTTCAAAAACTAAGCGAAGATTTTTTTGGATTTTAGGTAAACTAAGACGTAAACGTAGGCGTAAATCTTTTTCAAAACTTTGACCATTTTCTATGGCAAAAGAGTTAATAACCTCTGCCCAAGTAGTACTAGACTTTTCAGTAGAGTTACTTTCAACAAAATAGTCATCTATACTATTACTTGTATCAACCAATATCTGACATAGGTCATCATGATATTTATCGAGTAAAGTTATATTATTATCAGCATGAAGAGAGGATGAAAAAATCAATAATGCTAAAATTATAAGCCTATTGAACATATTAACCTCCTATATATTATATAACTTTTATTTTATAATATTAGTTAAAATAAAACAGCATACAAACAGTTTACTTAATATTTTACAATAAGTAACTATAGAATAAAATAGTTATTAATCAAGTAAAAATAAAGATATAAATGATTTTTTAAATTTTGAAGAAAAAGTTATGGCGGACAGTGAGAGATTCGAACTCTCGGTACCGTTACCAGTACGCATCCTTAGCAGGGATGTGGTTTCAGCCAACTCACCCAACTGTCCTTATGTAGTTCCACATTTT